>NZ_OZ012596.1:2006520-2308530 GCF_963942435.1 Shinella sp. WSD5-1 | reverse complement strand
CGCGCGCCGGTGGAATCGAAGCTGAACGAGACGATCGGCTCGTTCGTGCGCTGGTCGAAGCCGGCCTTGGCATCCGCGAGGCGATCGCCCGAAATGGCGACGCGCTCTTCCACGGCGTATTTGCCGGGGTCGTTGGCGCCGGGCAGGATCATGACGCCGCGCGGGGCGACGCCGTTCGGATCCACGGTCTGGTCGACCATGTGGAAGCTCATCTGCGCGGTCGAGCCGAGAAGCTGGCGCAGGCGCGTCGGATCCTGCAGGCCCGGCAGCTGGACGAGGATGCGATCGCCGCCGACGCGCTGGATGAGCGGTTCGGCGACGCCGACCTGGTCGACGCGGCGGCGGATGATCTCGAGGCTCTGCTCGACGGCGGCGGACATGCGCTCGTTGATGCCCGCTTCCGTCAGCGTGACATTGATCAGGTTGCCGCTGGTGGCGACATCGATATCGGCGCTGCCGGCGGTAAAGCCGAGCGTCGTCGTCGGCGTCGCGAGCTTGCGCACCTCCGGCAGGATCTTGTCGCGCGCCGCCGGGTCGGGCAGCGTGATCGTCAGCGTCGAGCCGCTGAGGCGTGCGGCCGAAGCGCGCTCGCCGGCTGTGCGCAGGATCGCGCGCGTATCGTTCAGCAGCACGTCCATGCGCGCCTTGCGCAGCGCCGCCGAATCGACCTCCAGCACGAGATGCGAACCGCCCTTCAGGTCGAGGCCGAGCGTCACGGGATTGGCGGGCAGGAAGCGCCCGAATTTCGCCTGCTGTTCAGGCGTCAGCACGTTGGGCACGGCCGCGAGCACCCCGAAGAGGATGATCGCGATATAGACCAACAATGCCCATTTGGAGGTTTTCATGGGGTTGTTCCATCTAGACTGCCGGACGGGCGCGACGTGAAGCCGGCACCGTCCGCGGGAATCGGAATTTCGAACGAATGGCGCGGCGTACGGGACGCCACAGGGCCTCAGGCGGAAAGAGCCGGCGGCGCGCGGCTGCGGAAGGATGCCGGGCCCAGGCGGGCGGGCGCCGCATCGTCGACAGCGACAGGGACCACCGAGGCGGCGGTCTCGAAGGGATAGAGCACGGCACCGGCGCCCGGGACGAGCGCCTTGCCGGCGGCATCGCCCTCCGGCAGGCCGCTCTTGGCCTTGGCGACCCGCCGCTCGGCATGGCCGCTGGCGGGGAACCAAAGCTCCTCGCCGGTGGCCGACAGCGGCGACGGCGCAACGCCGCCTTCGGCCGCCGCCCGCGGCGGATGACCGGCGCCGTCTGCATTGCCGGGCAGGGAAAATTGCGACAGGAACAGGGTGACGAGCAGCACGAGGAAGCCGACGGGCGCAAAACCCCGCTCCCAGATCGTCGCTTCTCTGTCGGTCCTCAACGTCATATCCGTCCGTTTCTTCAGGGCGGAGCGCCGCGCGAAGCAGGCTTCGCAGCAATGCCGGTGGTGCGCCAAGAACCACTTACCACCGGCCAAGTCAAGTTTTGACGCTAACGCTTCCTTTACGCTTCGACGTTTCAGGCCTCACAATTCATGGATCGTGACATCGGGGCAGGCTTTTTTCGCGAGATCGCAGAGATGTTCGTGATGGGTGAGGTAGATCACTTGCCCGCCTGTCGCCATCGCGCCCATCACCGTCAGGGCATTGAGCGCGCGCCGGTCGTCGAAGGTCTCCATGATGTCGTCGGCGATAAAGGGCACGATCTCGCGGCTGGCGGCGATCTCGTGATAGCCCGCCACGCGCAGCGCCAGATAGAGCTGGAAGCGCGTGCCCTTGGAAAGGTCCTTCGCCAGCTTCGCGCCGCCGGAGGCGGCATTGACGACGAGGAATTCGCTGTCCTTTTCGAGGATCGTCGAAAGGCCGGTATATTCGCCGGCCGTGATGTCGCGGAAGGTCCGGGACGCACGCTCCATCATCGCGCTGCGATGGCGCTCGCGGTAGAGCCGCAGGGCCTGTTCCGCGGCCAGGATGCCGGCGCGCGTCGCAAGGTAGCGCCGCGATTTCTCCGCCAGGTCGACCAGCACCGTGCGGCGCCGCTCCTCCAGCACCGCAGCCGCATCGCTGCCGGCGACCTTGGCCAGCGCCTCCTCCGCCCGCGCGCGCAGCAGGTGCTGTTCCTGCACCGCGCGGTCGAGCTCTTCCAGCCGTGCGGAGAGCGCGTCCTTCTCCACGGCGAGCTGGTCGTCATCGACCGCCGAGAGCAGCGCTTCGGCCGCCTCGACCGTGTCGGTGCGGAGCTGCTGGGCGAGGTCGCGGCCGACGTCATGGACACGCGCCAGGATCTCGTCGCGCTTGCGGTAAGCTTCGAGCAGCACGTCCGCCTCCGCGAGCGTGTCGCAGCCGAGGACGGCGTAGACCTCCGAAAGCCGCGCGGCGAGCACCGTCCGGCGCTCGTCCAGCGCCCTCTCCTCCTCGTCAAGGCGCAGAACCGCCTTTTCGATCGCCTCGCGCCGCTGGCGTACCGCCGTCGCCGCGGCGAGCCGCCGGCCGAAAGCCGCGACGGTCGCGAGCGGGTCCTCGGCGTTAAACGGCTCGGACAGACGCGCAGCGAGACGGCGGGCATGGTCGGCGTAGTCCTTCTGGTCGCGGCGCATGCCGGCGATCCGATGGTCGAAGTCCCTGCCCCGCTCGACATTCTGGGCGAGCGTCTGCAGCGCCGGGAGGAAGGCGGCAACGCGGTCCAGCGCGATGGGCGCATCCTGCCGTGCAAGCCAGGTGCCGGCGATCGCCCGCGCCCATGCCTCCTGCCATTCGGCAAGCGCCGCGCCGGCGTCCTCCGCGGCCTTGCCGCGCATATCGGCATCGGCTTTCAACCGGGCAAGCTGCGCGGCCGCGGCAAGCCGCCGGGCCTCGCCCGCCTTCAGCGCCTCCAGCCTATCCTCGGCAAGGAACAACGCTTCTTCGAAGGGGCTATCCTCGGCCAGCGCTTCGCCGAGCAGCGCCGCCAGCCGCGCCAGCACGTCCCGCCTGTCCTGCTCGACGAGATCGGCCGCGACCGTGCGCAGCGCGAGCGCGCCAAGCGCGTCCAGCGCCGCCGTCCGCCGTTCCAGCCAGCCGGCCATGTCCGCCAGCGCCGTCCCCTCAGGCAGGCCGAGGCGCCGGGCAAGCGCCGCTATCTGCGCTTCGACCTCCGCCCGCGCCTCCACCAGGCGCGTCACGTCATCCGCTAGGATCTCCAGCCGCGCCGTGCCCTCCGCGACCGTCCGTTCGAGAAGGCGAAGCTCCGAAAGGCGGTCGGCATTGCGCAGGCGCGCCTCCGAAGCACGGTCGTCGTCGCGCATCGCCTGCTCGAAGGCGGCGGCGGAAGCGCTGTCGAGGGTGCCGAGATGCGCCCGCCAGGCCGCGTCGCGCACGGCCCGCAGATGGCTCGCCCGCTCTTCGCCGGCGGCGCCGGTCGCCTTTTGCAGCGCCGCAAGCGTCGCGCGGGCGGAGGCGACCTCCAGTTCCAGCGCGGCAACCTGCTGCCGCTGACGGTGCAGGGCCTCGGCCGCCATGTCGTATCGTCTGCGCAGACCCTCGATTTCGGCGGGCGGCGGAACCGCCATGCCTTCCAATGCCGCCGCCGTGCCGGACCAGGGCGCAAGACGGGCCATCGCGCCGTCGGCCTCCTGCCGGGCAAGCGCGACGAGACGCCGGGCCTCGCGAAGGCGCGCCGGAAGATCGGCGGACCGGGCGGCGCGCAGGACGGCAGCGAGCGTCGATTGCAGCGCCACATCCGCCTGCCCCTGCTCACCCGAAACGGCACCGGCCTCGCCGCCAGCGGCAGCAAGCGCCCGTTCCGCCTCGGCACGCTCGCGAAGCGCCGCATCGGCCCGTTCGGCAAGCGTCGCCCGCCGCGACAGGAGGGCTGCGAGTTTCTCGCCAAGGCCGGGAGGAAGCAGGATGCCGGCCGGGTCGGCATCCGCGGGCAGGCCGAACACGGCAAGGCTCGCCCCGATGGAGACGGTCACCTGGTCCCGCTCCGCCTCGCGGGCGGCAAGATCCATTGCCGCCGTGCGGAACCGGGCTTCGAGCGCGGAACCGACAAGGGCCGCGATGTCGCCTTCCACGGCCAGGACGGCCGCGTCCTCGGGCAACGCCGCCAGTTCCTCGGCAAGATGCAGGCGCTCCGCCTCCATGCGGGCGGCGCGGGCCGCGATTTCCGCCTCCTCGCGCGCCAGTTCGCCGGAAAGCGACCGCCAGGCAGCGGGCGGGGAATCACCGAGGTCGAACGCGCCGAGTTCGGCACGCAAGGCGCGCAGGCGCCGGAGGTATGGCAGCGCGGAGAGGCCGCGCTCCACCTGCGCCAGCGCGGCGCGCACCTCGGCCCGGGCGGCGGTCATCTCGCCGTGACGCCCGGCGGCGGCATCGCGCTCGCGCACCAGCAGGCCATAGTCGCGGGCCGCGACGTCGAGCGCCTTGCGCTCGGCGGCAAGGGACTCGATATCCGCCTTGAGGGCCGAGAGCGCGTGCCTGCGGCCGGAGGGGCGATAGAACTCGTCGGCCTCCGCCTTCAGCGCCGCAAGGCCCGTGGCCATGTCGGACAGGCCGGAGCTGGCGGAAAAGAGCATCGCGCCGAGCTCGCCCTCGCTCTTCAGGATGTCCTCGCCGCCCTTTTCGATGCTCTCGTCGTCGAGCGAGAACATGGTGCGATAGGCATTGCGGTCCATGCCGCCGAGCACGGTGGCAAAGAGCGTGTCCGGCAGGGGCCGGTCGTCGGCGGAGACGAGCGAGGCCTGGTTGCGCTTCAGGCGATAGGCCTCGTGGCGCTCGGCACCGACGGAGAACTGCCCGCCGACGCGCATCAGGGCATAGGGGTGCAGGAAGCCGTAGGCGCTGGATTTCTCGATGCCGAAGAGCAGGTCGAGATAGGCGGAAAAGAGCGTGGACTTGCCCGCCTCGTTCGGGCCGTAGACGAGGTGGAAATCCGGCTTTCCGGGCTGGGCCGCGCCGAAATCGAGGCTGCGGTCGGTGAATTTCCCGTAGCGGACGAGGTCCAGGCGATCGAGGCGCATCGGCTATGCCCCCGCGCCTTCCCCGCCGAGGCGGGCGAGAACGGCATCGGCGCCCTCGAGGGCAAGCTCATGGAGCAGGGTCTCCTCCGCCGCCTCATCCGCCGCCAACAGGCTGCGCGCCTCCTTCGGCAACTGGCGCAGGAGGTCGACCAGCGCCTCGCGCAGCTCCTCGCGATAGGCATGGCTCTCGACGACGTCCTCGCGCATCAGGCGCGACAGCTCGGTGAGAGGGCCGGCATCGGCACCGGCCGCGACAAGCGGCGCAGCGACGGAAAGCTCCACCGCCTCGATCCAGCATTCGCCGAGCGAGGCTGCAAGGTTCTGCAATTCGGCAGCGAGCAGGTCTTCGTCGCGGCGAAGGCGCCAGGCGAGCGGCGTGGCGCCGGCAAGGGTGAGGCGTGCGACGAGATGGGCGCCGCCCGCGGCCGCCCGCGCCTCCGCCAGCACGGTTTCGATGCGGTCGAGCATGCCGCGCCAGTCGTCGATGCCGGAAAGATCGACGGAAAGCCGCTCGAACAGGGCGACGGCAACCGGATGTAGCGCGCAGGTGATCGCGCCGTCATCGTCGACGGTGGCGAGGGTCACGCCCTTCGGGCCGCCCTCGTTGATGTCACGGCCCTGCGGATTGCCGGGCATGACGATCCACGGCTTTTCCAGATGCACCCGGCGCTGGTGGATATGGCCGAGCGCCCAGTAGTCGAAGCCGTGCGCGGCAAGGTCGGCCACGCCGACGGGCGCATAGGGATCGTGGCGGCTGGCGCCGGCGAGGCTGGTGTGCATCAGGCCGATATTGACGGCGTCCGGCAGCGGGGCGCGAAAGCCCGGCAGGAGCGAGGCCGGGGCATGGGGATTGGCAAAGCTGATGCCGTGGACGTGGACCTCGCGGCCGCTCGCCAATATGCCGGCCCTTACCGGCTTCCCGCGGCCGTCGAAGACGTGCACGTTCGGCGGAAAGGTCAGTTCGCGGGTGATCTGCGACTGGGCGTCATGATTGCCGCGGATGAGGAAGACGCGGATGCCGGCCGCCTCCAGCCGGCGCATCTGCTCCATCAGGAAGAGCGCCGTCGCCATGGAGGTCTGCGAGCCGTCGTAGAGATCGCCGGCGATGATGAGGGCGTCGACAGCCTCCGTGACGGCAAGATCGACGATGCGCTCCAGCGCCTTGCGCGTCGCCCCGCGCACCAGGTCTCCAAGCTCGGCATTGCGCAGGGCGAGCGATGTCAGGGGCGAATCGAGATGGAGATCGGCGGTATGGATGAAGCGGAACGGCATCCCCGGACAATCGCTTTCCCCTCCCGCCGGGTCAATGCTTGGCGCTTCGCCGACAGGGTTATGCAGGAGAGAAATCGTCCCACCCGGAAAAATCCGGAAAAGGGCGGGAATAACGTCCTCCGCCTGACCGTTCGCATTTACAGAGATCGTTCAATATCTATGATCAAATTATCCGAAAACCTTCGTGATCATTTGACATGGTCCCTCATAATACCTATATTTCCCCTCATGAGTAGCACGATAGAAATCTCCCAGGGCATGTTCAAACTCTACCATCAGGTGAGTCGCCTGGTGAACGAGTGCATGATGGACGAAGGCGTGTCGCTTGCCCGCAGCAAGTTCCTGCTTCTTCTGGAATGCCAGGGGCCGCAGCGCTCGACGGACATCGCCTGCGCGCTCGGCTTCGCGCCCCGCACAGTGACGGAAGCGATCGACGGGCTGGAGCGCGACAAGCTCGTCAAGCGCGAGCCGGACCCGAAGGACCGTCGTGCCAAGATCGTCTCGATCACGGATATGGGCCGCACGGTGATCTCCGCCGCCCAGCAGCCGCAGCACAAGACGATCGAAGCGATCTTCGCGGTGCTGACCGAGGACCAGAAGCAGCATCTCAAGGAGATCATCGGCTGCCTCAGCGAGAAGACCGAGGAATTGCAGCGCGAACGGGACAAGGCCGAAGGAAGCGCCGGGGCAGCCCCCGCGCGGCCGTTGCGCGCCGTCGGCTGAGCCCGGCGAGGACGAAAAGACGAAAAAGCCGGGATCGCAGGATCCCGGCTTTTTTCGTTCCTGCTTTCGGCAACCGGCCCCTCTCCCCGCCTGCGGGAAAAGGGGCCGTGATGCGCGCAGCTTACATGGCGTTCATCGGGCCGATGCCGAAGAACAGCGTCTCGCCGGAGGAATCGTCCACGCCGTCATTGTCGGTCACGATGAAGCCGTTGCCGGCGGCATCGATGGCAAAGCCCTCGACCTTGTCGACGACGAAGCCGTTGGTGGCGCCCTTGAGGTCCGGGATGAGGTCGCGGACCTCTTCCTTCCTGACGACGGGCAGGTCGCCGCCGAGCGCGGCCGGCTTCAGATCGGCGAGCGCCACGCGGTAGAGCTTCTTCAGCCTGGCGGCCTGGCCGATGAGGTTGTCGCGCTCGATGATATAGGCATGCTCGCCATTTACCGTGATTTCGGAAAGGCCGACCCAGCCGCTTTCCGTCTTTTCGAGCGGGTAGCGCACGGCACCCCATTCCTCCGAGGAGGGCTTGTAGGAGACGAGCTTCACGAAACCCTTCTCGTCATCGCCCCATTCGCGCTGCATGGCCATCCACAGCACCTTGTCATCGCCTTCGCCGACGCTGGTGATGCCTTCGAAGCCGAAGCGCTTCTCGCCGGCGCGCAGCGCGGCGGGAATGGCGATTTCCTTCTGGATCTCGCCCTTTTCGTTCACATGGATGATGGCGTGGCTGTAGAGCTTGTCGGCATCACCTTCGTTGGCGAGCCAGAAGCCGCCCTCACCGTCCGGCGTCACGCCTTCGCTGTCGAGCTTCTGGGCGGCCGCGCCATTGCGCGTGATGCGCAATGCATCGACGATCCTCGCCGGCTTCGCGGTAGCGTCGATCGTGAAGATCGTCGGCTGCGCGGCGTAGAAGGAATCGTTGACGGCATAGAGCATGCCCGGCTTGTCCTTGACCGGGGCAAGGCCCGAGAGGGCGCCGAAGCCGATCAGCTCGCCGTCCTTGTCGGTGGAGACGATCTGCGGATAGGCAGCCTCCCCTTCCGCACGCTCATAGATCATGACATGCGAGCGGGCGCCGCCGTCCTCGACGAGGTCGGTCTCGTTGGCGGTCACGAAGAGGTTGCGGCTCGCAATGGCGACGGCGCCTTCCGGGCCGACGCCCGAGGGCAGCAGCTGCAGAAGCTCAGGCTCGCCGCCGGTATCCTTGTAGACGCCGACGATCGAGGCACGCTCGGCCAGCACGAAGAACAGGGTGTCGTCGCCGAACCTGGCCGCTTCCATGCCTTCCGGCTCGACGCCCTTCTTGTTGCGCTTGTCCGGGTAATGGCCGATCCTGGCGATCTCGCGCTCGAAGCCGGCACCGTTCTCGTAGAGAACCTTGCCCTGCTTGTCGAAGATGGTGAAGCCGCGCGCGCCGCCCTTCCAGTCGCCTTCATTGGCAACGACCAGGCGGTCGTCGTCGAGCCACTTCACGGCGTCGGGCTCGCGGGCGACATCCTTCATCTCGCCGGTGAACTTCAGGGCGCCGTCCTTCTTGGTATCGATGCCTTCAAGGTTGACCGTACCGGCGGAGAAATGGCTCTTCACCGTGCCGGTCCTGCCGTCGACGACGACGATGTGGTTGTTCTCCTGCAGGGTGACGGCGACCTCGTCGAGGCTGTTGAAGGCGACGAATTCGGGCTCCGGATCCTCACCCGCGACATCGGCAAGGCCGGTCAGCGCGACATGCTTGATCGAGCCGCAATCGACGATGCCGTCCTTGAGGGACAGCAGCACGAGATCGCCGGCCGGCATCTGCGGGATGGCGCCGTCATTGACCTCCTCGTCGCGCTCGTTCTCGATGGCGATGGCGGCGATCGTCCTGTCCTTGTTGAGGGCGATCGAATCCGGCTGGCCGCCGAGATCGCAGGTCGCCTCGATGGCCTTGGAAGCGAGATCGACCTGGGCAAGGACGCCCGACGGCTTCACGAAGCTCTCGCGCGTGTTGATGGCGACGAGCGCCTTGCCGGCCGCGATCGCGACCGAGGTCGGCTCGCCCTCGAAGGAAAGGGAGCCACCGGCCTTCGGGGCCCTGGCGTCGGTGATGTCGATGAAGCCGACCGCCTTGTTCGGGCTGTCGGAATAGACGAGCGTGTTGCCGTCCTCGGAGGCGGCAATGATTTCGGACGAGGTCGGCGTCGCCTTGTCCACGCCCTCCGGCAGGTTGTCGGCGACGGCGAAGGACGCAATGCGATTGAATACGGGCTCGGCGCTGGCGGCAGGGGCCACCGATGCGGCGAGAACCGCCGCGAGGGCGGCGGTGATCGAACGGGTTTTCATGAAATCCTCCGGGATCCGGTCAAAAGGAACCCGGCGGTTCTGAGGCTTTCCTGTTACAGGCCGATGACATTTCGGCGACAGTTCCGCCCCTTCTCCCGCAAATAAAAAGGGGCCCGGAAGAACCGGACCCCGACCCTGAACTTCAGGTTTGGCGGCGGAGTGGATAACCGCTCTGCCCGAACCAAGGATCAGCCGTTGACGGCGTCCTTCAGGCCCTTGCCGGCCGAGAACTTCGGCACGTTGCGTGCCGGGATCTCGATCTCGGCGCCGGTCGAAAGGTTGCGGCCCTTCGAAGCTTCGCGGCGCGATACGGAGAAATTGCCGAAACCGACGAGACGAACGTCGCCACCGTTCTTGAGTTCGCCCTGGATCGTCTCGAAAACGGCGTCGACAGCCGATGCTGCGTCCGTCTTGGAGAGGCCAGACTTCTCAGCCACTGCGGATACGAGTTCATTCTTGTTCATGTTTCCACCCCTTTCATACGGTTTGAAACGACTCATACAAGTCGGGGGCAGAATACGCATCGCCCTTCGCCTCGCAAGAAAATTTCGTCGCAAAACCCTGAGAATCCGGGCTTTACACACGCTTTTCAACGAAAAAGACCGGCCGAACGGCCGGTCTTTTCCCGTTTCGCTCCAAAATGCCGGATGCTTTACCCGGCATAAAGGCTCAATGCGCGATCGCGCCGGTGCCTTCGTCGGTCGATTCGACCGCCGGAACCTTGGCATCCTCGACCGTGCCGTCCCACTCGATCGGCTCGGGCCGGCGGACCAGCGCATGCTTGATCACCTCGCCCATGCGGGTCACCGGGACGATCTCCATATTGTTCTTCACATTGTCCGGAATGTCGGCCAGGTCCTTGGCGTTCTCTTCCGGGATCAGCACCTTCTTGATGCCGCCGCGAAGCGCGGCGAGCAGCTTTTCCTTCAGGCCGCCGATCGGCAGCACCCGGCCGCGCAGCGTCACCTCGCCCGTCATCGCGATGTCCTTCGAGACCGGGATGCCGGTCATGATGGAGACGATGGCGGTCGCCATGGCGATGCCGGCGGACGGGCCGTCCTTCGGCGTCGCGCCTTCCGGCACGTGCACGTGGATGTCGGTCTTGTCGAAACGCGGCGGCTCGATGCCGAAATCGACGGCGCGCGAGCGGACATAGGAGGCCGCCGCCGAGATCGATTCCTTCATCACATCCTTCAGGTTGCCGGTGACGGTCATGCGGCCCTTGCCACCCGGCAGGCTGACGCCTTCGATGGTGAGCAGCTCGCCGCCGACTTCCGTCCAGGCAAGGCCCGTGACGACGCCGACCTGGTCCTCGCGCTCGGCTTCGCCGTGGCGGAAGCGCGGAACGCCGAGGAAGTCGTGGATGTTGTCCGCCGTGACCTCGACCGTCTTCGACTTGCCCTTGATGATCTCGGTGACCGCCTTGCGGGCGAGCTTCATCAGTTCCCGTTCGAAGTTTCTGACGCCCGCCTCGCGGGTATACTGCTGGATGACCGCCATCAGCGCGCCGTCGGTGACCGAGAATTCCTTCGGCTGCAGCGCGTGGTCGCGGATCGCCTTGGGCAGCAGGTGCCTTTTCGCGATTTCCAGCTTCTCTTCTTCCGTGTAGCCGGCGATGCGGATCACTTCCATGCGGTCCATCAGGGGCGCGGGAATGTTCAGCGTGTTCGCCGTCGTCACGAACATGACGTTGGACAGGTCGTATTCGACTTCCAGGTAGTGATCCATGAAGGTCGAGTTCTGTTCCGGATCGAGCACCTCCAGCAAGGCCGAGGACGGGTCGCCGCGGAAATCCATGCCCATCTTGTCGATCTCGTCGAGCAGGAAGAGCGGGTTGGATTTCTTCGCCTTCTTCATCGACTGGATGACCTTGCCGGGCATCGAGCCGATATAGGTGCGGCGATGGCCACGGATCTCGGCCTCGTCGCGCACGCCGCCGAGCGCCATGCGGATATATTCGCGGCCGGTCGCCTTGGCGATCGATTTCGCAAGCGAGGTCTTGCCGACGCCCGGAGGGCCGACGAGGCACAGGATCGGCCCCTTGATCTTGGTCGAGCGGGCCTGCACGGCAAGATATTCGACGATGCGCTCCTTGACCTTGTCGAGGCCGAAATGATCCTCGTCGAGGATCTTTTCCGCCGCATTGAGGTCGGTCTTGATCTTCGACTTCTTGCCCCACGGAATGCCCGTCAGCCAGTCGAGATAGTTGCGCACGACGGTGGCTTCCGCCGACATCGGGCTCATCTGGCGTAGCTTCTTCAATTCGGCGTCCGCCTTCTCGCGGGCTTCCTTGGAGAGCTTGGCCTTGGCGATCTTCTCTTCCAGTTCGGCCATCTCGTCGCGGCCGTCCTCGCCGTCGCCGAGCTCCTTCTGGATCGCCTTCATCTGTTCGTTGAGGTAGTACTCGCGCTGGGTCTTCTCCATCTGGCGCTTGACACGCGAGCGGATGCGCTTTTCGACCTGCAGGACGGAGATTTCGCCTTCCATGAAGCCGAGCGCCTTTTCAAGGCGCAGCTTGACGCTCGTCGTCTCCAGCATTTCCTGCTTCTCGACGATCTTGATGGACAGGTGCGAGGCAACGGTGTCGGCGAGCTTCGAGTAGTCCTCGATCTGGCTCGCGGCGCCGACGACTTCGGGCGAGATCTTCTTGTTGAGCTTCACATAGTTCTCGAACTCGGAGACGACCGAGCGCGACAGCGCCTCGATCTCCACCGGGTCCTCGTCCGGCTCGGCCAGGACGTGGGCCATCGCCTCGTAGAATTCCTCGCGTTCGGTGTAACCGTCGATCTCGGCGCGCGCACGGCCTTCGACCAGCACCTTGACGGTGCCGTCGGGCAGCTTCAGGAGCTGAAGCACGTTGGCGACGGTGCCGATGCGGTAGATGGCGTCGACTTCCGGGTCGTCGTCGGAGGCGTTGATCTGGGTGGCAAGCATGATCTGCTTGTCGGTGCCCATCACCTCCTCGAGCGCGCGGATCGACTTCTCACGGCCGACGAACAGCGGGACGATCATGTGCGGGAACACCACGATGTCGCGCAGGGGCAGGACCGGGAAGGCCGTGGAGTCGTGCGACGCAGACGTCTTTTTCGTCATGTCATTTCCTTTCAAACGTCCCGTTTCCGGGAACCGGTCCATTCGGCGCTTGGGGTGCCGGGCCGGCGATCTTTTCCATCCACAAGTGGCGTGCGGTTAACACATTTTCAAGCCCGGTTGCAGAGTGCCCCACTCCACGACGGACAAGCGAACCAGCGACAGGAAGTGTAGTCTTCCGCGCTGTCGCGGAACTTGCGGCCTTCCCCCGGCGGGACCGCCGGAGCATACACAGCACAGAATCGACGCCTTCCATTCTGGCCCGGCGCAGACCGTTTCGCAACGGCCCGACGAAGCAGTGGAAGCTTACCCATCATGCCCCTTCCCGCGGCACGCGACCAGTCACGAAATGTCACCAGGCGACGCAAACGAAAAGACCCGCCGCGGCGGGTCCTTATTGATGGCAACCTCAGCCCACCCTCACCGTCATCCTCGGCCTTGAGCCGAGGATCCATCGGCGTGCTCGGAGCGTGGATGGTCGGGTCAAGCCCGACCATGACGGAAGAGAGGTTGCGGCACTTGATCGACGTGCTGGCGCGCGCCTCATTCCAACAGCCGATCAGGCCGAAACGTTGGCCTTCTCGTCGGAACGCTCCGAATAGATGTAGAGCGGACGGGCAGAGCCCTTGACGACCTCGTCGGAGATGACGACCTCGCGCACGCCTTCCAGCGTCGGCAGCTCGAACATCGTGTCGAGCAGGATCTTCTCCATGATCGAGCGCAGCCCGCGCGCGCCGGTCTTGCGGACGATCGCCTTGCGGGCGATCTCGCGCAACGCGTCCTCGTGGAAGGTCAGTTCCACGTCTTCCATCTCGAACAGGCGCTGGTACTGCTTGACGAGCGCGTTCTTCGGTTCCGACAGGATCTGGATCAGCGCATCCTCGTCGAGGTCCTCCAGCGTCGCCAGGACCGGCAGACGGCCGATGAATTCGGGGATGAGGCCGAACTTCACCAGGTCTTCCGGCTCCAGCTCGCGCAGAACCTCGCCGACGCGGCGGTCTTCCGGTGCACGCACCGTCGCGCCGAAGCCGATCGAGGTCTTCTCGCCGCGGGCGGAGATGATCTTGTCGAGGCCGGCGAAGGCGCCGCCGCAGATGAACAGGATGTTCGTCGTGTCGACCTGCAGGAATTCCTGCTGCGGATGCTTGCGGCCACCCTGCGGCGGTACGGAAGCAACCGTGCCTTCCATGATCTTCAGAAGCGCCTGCTGCACGCCCTCGCCCGAGACGTCGCGCGTGATCGACGGGTTGTCGGACTTGCGCGAGATCTTGTCGACCTCGTCGATATAGACGATGCCGCGCTGGGCGCGCTCGACATTGTAGTCGGCGGCCTGAAGCAGCTTCAGGATGATGTTCTCCACGTCCTCGCCGACGTAACCGGCTTCGGTCAGCGTCGTGGCGTCGGCCATGGTGAAGGGCACGTCGATGATGCGGGCGAGCGTCTGGGCGAGATAGGTCTTGCCGCAGCCCGTCGGGCCGACCAGCATGATGTTCGACTTCGCCAGTTCCACGTCCGAGCCCTTGGCGGCATGCGCCAGGCGCTTGTAGTGGTTGTGCACCGCGACCGACAGGATGCGCTTGGCCTGCTGCTGGCCGATGACATATTCGTCGAGGACCTTGATGATATCCTGGGGCGTGGGAACGCCGTCGCGGGATTTCACCATCGAGGTCTTGTTCTCCTCGCGGATGATGTCCATGCACAATTCGACGCATTCATCGCAGATGAACACGGTCGGTCCGGCAATCAGCTTGCGGACCTCGTGCTGGCTCTTGCCGCAGAAGGAGCAGTAAAGGGTATTCTTGGAGTCGCCGCCGTTGCTGCCGCTGACCTTGCTCATGTCACTATCCTTCCAGCACGCCGTTCATCTTAGACAAGATGGCCGGACCACTCAAACCGCCTTTGCCGGAAGCGTTCTCGCCGTCCTTCAAAGGCTCCAGGGGTACTGACCGGAAAAGGGTTTCCCCAAACCGGTGGCAACGAATCCCCCACCGAACACCGAATGCTAGGCCGTTACAAATCAACATAGCATTAACGGCCAATATTAACGGCTTTGCCGTGCGGATAAAGCCCCGCGACCATTACAAATGCGTCACAATAACTTCATCCGCGGCAAAAGCATGGCGTCACGCGCCCTCGACGCCCTCGATCGCCTCGCGGCTGGTGATCACGCGGTCGACCAGACCCCAATCCTTCGCCTCGTCGGCGCTCATGAAATGGTCACGGTCGAGCGTCTGTTCCACCTCCTCGTATGTGCGGCCGCAATGCTTGACATAGACCTCGTTCAGCTTGCGCTTCATCTTGAGGATGTCCTTGGCATGGCGCTCGATATCGGACGCCTGGCCCGAGAAGCCGCCCGAGGGCTGGTGCACCATGATGCGGGCGTTCGGCGTCGCGAAACGCATGTCCTTGTGGCCGGCGGCCAGCAGCAGCGAGCCCATCGAGGCGGCCTGGCCGATGCAGAGCGTCGAGACGGCCGGCTTGATGAACTGCATCGTGTCGTAGATCGCCATGCCCGAGGTGACGACGCCGCCCGGCGAATTGATGTAGAGCGCGATCTCCTTCTTAGGGTTCTCGGCCTCGAGGAAGAGAAGCTGCGCGCAGACGAGCGTGGCGATGTGATCCTCGACGGGACCCGTCAGGAAGATGATGCGCTCCTTCAGGAGGCGCGAATAGATATCGTAGGAACGCTCGCCGCGGTTGGTCTGCTCGACGACCATCGGCACCAGAGCCATGGCGGTATCTACGGGATTTCTCATGTCAATCCTTCATCGGTGTGGCCCTGAAACCCTTCGCAAGCGTTGGGAATCAGCAAGTTTCGTCTTCCCTACATAGAGTGTGAGGGTGGCGGACTTCAAGACAGGTGCGCGTTTTGCGGCGCTCTATGCGAGAATGCAGTTAACTGACGCAACGGGCGGCGGCGATTTCCACAACCGGAGCGCCGGCAAGGTGAAGGAAGGGTGAATTCCGCCCCGGCCTTGCCTCCCCCCGGCGATTGTCTGCACTATATCGTGCTCCAGCGGAGGCAGCCATGATGAAACGATCCCTCGTCGCCCTCGGGCTTCTTTTCCTGACATCGGCCGGGGCACCCGCCCAGCAGGCCTCCGACGCCTTCGCGCCCGAACGGGCGACCGGCCTTGCGGCGGCCAAGGTCGCCACCGCGAAGACCCATATGGTGGCGGCCGCGCACCCGCTTGCGGCCGAGGCCGGCGAAAGGATCCTCGCGGATGGCGGCAGCGCGATCGACGCCATGATCGCCGTCCAGACCGTGCTCGGCCTCGTCGAGCCGCAATCCTCCGGCCTCGGCGGCGGCGCCTTCCTCGTCTACTACGACGCCGGGACCGGGCGCCTCACCACGCTCGACGGCCGCGAGACGGCGCCGATGGAGGCGACGCCCAAGCTCTTCCTCGACGACAAGGGCGCGCCGATGCAGTTCTTCGACGCCGTCGTCGGCGGGCGCTCCGTCGGCACGCCCGGCACCGTCATGCTGATGCAGGAGGCGCACAACCGCTGGGGCCGCAAGCCCTGGAAGGACCTCTTCGCCCCGGCCGAAAAACTCGCCCGCGACGGCTTTGCCGTCTCCCCGCGCCTTGCCGGCCTGATCGCCGCCGAAGGGGACCGGCTGAAGGCCTTCGAGGCGACCACCGCCTATTTCTTCGGCGCGGACGGCGCGCCGCTGAAGGCCGGCACCATCCTCAGGAACCCGGCCTATGCCGAGACGCTGTCGGCCATCGCCGGCGGCGGCGCGCCGGCCTTCTATACCGGCACCATCGCCCAGGGGATCGTCGACACGGTGCGCAGCTCGGGCAGCAATGCCGGCGTGCTCTCGCTCGCCGACCTTCAGAACTACCAGGTGAAGGAGCGCCGGCCGGTCTGCATCGCCTATCGGGCGCTCGACATCTGCGGCATGGGGCCGCCCTCCTCCGGCGCGGTCGCCGTCGGCCAGATGCTCGGCATGCTGGAAAATTTCGACCTCAAGGCGCTCGGCAGGGACAATCCGGAAAGCTGGCGGCTGATCGGCGACGCCCAGCGCCTCGCCTTCGCCGACCGCGAACGCTACCTTGCGGACACGGATTTCGTGCCTGCGCCCATCAAGGGGCTCCTCGACAAAACCTATCTCGGCGAGCGGGCAAAACTGCTCGACGGCGACAAGGCGCTCGCCGGCGATGGCGTGGCAGCGGGCAGGCCGGAATGGGACCACGCCTTCAATTTCGGTCGGGATGCCGCGCTCGAACTGCCCTCCACCAGCCATTTCGTCATTGTCGACAAGGCGGGCAATGTCGTCTCCATGACGACCACCATCGAGAACGGCTTCGGTTCGCGGCTGATGACCGGCGGTTTCCTGCTCAACAACGAGCTCACCGACTTCTCCTTCAAGACCCATGACGAGGGCCTGCCCGTCGCCAACCGGGTGGAGCCCGGCAAGCGCCCCCGCTCCTCCATGTCGCCGACCATCGTCATGAAGGACGGCAAGCCCGTTCTGGCCATCGGCTCGCCCGGCGGCAGCCAGATCATCGGCTATGTCGCCCAGGCGCTGATCGCCCATATCGACTGGGGCATGGATGTCGGCGCGGTCGTCTCGATGCCGCATCTCGTCAACCGCTTCGGCCCCTACGACCTCGAAGCCGGAACGGACGCGGAAAAGCTCGCCGAACCGCTGAAGGCCCTCGGCTACGAGGTGAAGCTGAGCGAAATGAACTCCGGCCTGCACGCCATCGCCATCTCCGCCGACGGCCTCACCGGCGCTGCCGATCCGCGGCGGGAGGGGATTGCGGTCGGGAAATAGGGTCAGACGAGGCGGACAGGTCCGCCATAGTCGGCAACGCGTACATCCGCCGTCAGCAACAGCAGGCCCTCATGTTTCGCCTGCGCGATGAGGATGCGGTCGAAAGGATCGCGGTGCAGGTGCGGCAGGTCCGCCACGGCGATGGCGTGGCCGGCGATGATCGGCAACTCGATGTAACCGTTATCGACCAGGCCGCGCCGCAGCCGCGCGGCGTCCGCCTGGAAATCCCCGCGGCCGAGGCTCGATTTGATGACCACTTCCCAGAGGCTCGCGACGCTGAAATAGAGGACGTTTTCCGGATCCGCCATAAGCGCCGTCGCGGCCTCGCTGAGGCGCTCCGGGCTCGACGCGGCCCAGAGCAGGAGGTGCGTATCGATGAGGAGTTTCATTCTTCACCGGAAAACTGCCGGGCGATCTCATCCTCGCCCATCCGGTCGAAATCGTCGGGAACCGTCAACTCCCCGCGCAGAAAGCCGAAACGGCTCGTCTTGCCCTCCCCCACCGGTTCGAGCGGCACGACTTTGACCATCGGCTTTCCCGCCTTGGCGATGACGAAACTCTCCCCCTTCGCCGCCTGCTCGACCAAGCGTGAAAGGTTGGTCTTCGCATCATGGATGTTGACCGTACGCATCGCCTTCCCTATGGACTTAGTCCGATAAACTTAGTCCATTGCTTTGGATAAATCAAATTCCGGTTTCACCCGACGCCGGTATGCGCTACCCATCGATCATGACGACGACACACTTCCCCTTCCTCTCCATCGATCCCGCCAGCCGCCGCGTCTCGCTCGACGGCCGCAATCCCGATTTCTACCGCGATCCGAACCCGGTTTACGCGGCGCTGCATGCGCACTGTCCCACCTTCTGGTGGGAAGAGCAGAAGATGTGGTACTTCACCGGCTACGACCATGTGAACGGCCTCCTGCGCGACCGCCGCTTCGGCCGGCAGATCCTGCATGTGGCGACGCGCGAGGAGCTTGGCCTGCCGGAGCCGCAGCCGCACCTGACGCATTTCGACGCCGCCGAAGCCTGGTCGCTGCTGGAGCTGGAGCCGCCGGAACACACGCGGCTGCGCACCCTCGTCAATCGCGCCTTCGTCTCGCGCATGATCGAGAAGCTGACGCCGGAGATTTCCGCGCTCTGCCACGAGGCGATCGACCGGTTCGAGAAGGACGGGAAGGTCGAACTGCTCACCGCCTTCGCCGACATCCTGCCGGTGACGATGATCGCCCGCATGATCGGCATTCCCGACGAGATGGGGCCGCAGCTCCTGAAATGGTCGCATGCCTATGTGCGCATGTACATGTTCGGCCGCACCCACGCGGACGAGATAGCGGCCGACAGGGCGGCCGAGGAATTCTCCGCCTATGTCCGCGGCGTCATCGCCGAGCGCCGGGCGGACCCGCGCGACGACCTGCTCTCGCACATGGTGCATACGGAGCACCGCGGCCAGCTCCTGACCGAGGACGAGCTGATATCCACGACCATCGTGCTGCTCAATGCCGGCCACGAGGCGACGGTGCACCAGATCGGCAATGCCGTGCGCACCATCCTGGAAAACGGCGCCGATCCTTCCGTGCTCTTCGCCGACGGGAAGGCGACGGAGCGCACGGTCGAGGAATGCCTGCGCATCTCCGCGCCGGTGCACATCTTCGACCGTTTCGCGCTGGAGGATGTCGAACTCGACGGCATCCATTTCCGCAGGGGCGACAAGGTGGCGATGATCCTCGCGGCCGCCAATCTCGACCCGAGGAAATTCACCGATCCCCTCGTCTTCAAGCCGGACCGCAACGAGGGCGCCAACCTCTCCTTCGGCGCCGGCATCCACTTCTGCATCGGCGCGCCGCTCGCAAGGCTGGAGCTCAACATCGCCCTGCCGATCCTCTTCCAGCGCCTGCCGGGACTAAGAATGGCGCAGAAGCCCGTGGTGAAGGATGTCTACCACTTCCACGGGCTGGAGGCGCTGGAGCTGGAATGGTGAGGCGCTGAGTGGCACACGATAACAATCTCGTCCTCATCGGCGCAATCTTCGTCGCGGTCTATCTGCTCGTTCCCCTCGCCACGCTCGCTTCCGGCTTTCTGAGGTCGCGCGGCGATGAGTGGACGTTCCCGGCGCTCGTGGCCGCCAGTGTCGCACTTTGGGTATTGTTCACGACATCCATGGGTCTGGACAATTTAGCATCGGGTCTTTCTTTACCGTACCTCGGCCTGGTTGTTCTGACGTCGGTCGGCGGCGGCACGCTACGCTTCTTTCTATCTTCCTCTGGTAGCGAGCCATCCTGGGTTGGCAGCATGCTGCTGGGCTTCGCTATTGGCGTTCCGTTACCCCTCACCGGGCTCGGGCAAGTGGGCCTTTTTGCCCAACCGCCACATACAGCCGTCACCATTGTTCTGGTCTGTTTGACTGGCTTCCTGCTCTATCAAGCGTGTTCAGGACGCAGCAGACTACGATTGAGGCAGCCGTTCGACACGTACGGCTTCATATGCTTCTCGCTCGCAGGGACGCTGGGCATCGCGACTATCTTGGCCAATTTTTTCCCTCTACAGGCGGCATCCTAGCCCCTGCATAAGATTGGGGCTCACCCGCCGCCCGATTTGACAAAAGCCTTGCGGGCGAAATCCTAGATGCGGATGACGTAGTCCTTGCGAGTCGTTTCAACGACTTCCCAGGTTCCCTTGAAGCCGGGTCTCAGGATCAGGCGGTCGCCGGCCTTCAGGTGCGTCGTCTCGCCATTTTCCGAAACCACGATCGAGCGCCCTTCCAGGATGTGGAAATACTCCCACTCGTCGTACTGGATGCGCCATTTTCCCGGCGTCGACTGCCAGATGCCGGCATAGATGCCGCCATCGGCCTCCTCGATGTTCCAGGTGGTGAAGACCGGATCGCCCGCGATCAGCCGGTCGGCGGCCGGGCGGCCCGTCTCGGGCGCGATGCCCGCAATGTCGAAATCGCGTATCTTGGTCATAAGGCTGTCCGTTCCTTCCTGAGCCAGATGCCCCTCATCCGGCTGCCGCCGCCTTCTCCCCGCAAGCGGGGCGAAGGCGATGATGCACCGGTTTCCTCAACCAATGCAGACAACGAACGGGAAAGCGCTCCGCGTGTTTCCTTCTCCCCGCCTGCGGGGAGAAGGGGCCGGCAGGCCGGATGAGGGGCAATCCCGTTTATGCCTTGGCCCGTCTATGCCCTGGCCCGTCTATGCCTTGGCCCGTCTATGCCTTGGCCCGTCTATGCCCTGGCCCGTCTATGCCTTGGCCAGCGCCTGCTCGATATCCGCGATGATGTCGGCGACGTCCTCGATGCCGATCGACAGGCGCACGACGTCGGGGCCTGCGCCGGCGGCGACCTGCTGCTCCTCGCTGAGCTGGCGATGGGTGGTGGAGGCCGGGTGGATGACGAGGGAGCGCGTGTCGCCGATATTGGCGAGATGCGAGAGCATTTCCAGGCCCTCGACGAAGCGCTTGCCCGATTCGTAGCCGCCCTTGAGGCCGAAGGTGAAGACGGCGCCGGCGCCCTTGGGCGAATAGCGCTGCTGGGTGGCATGGTTCGGATCGTCCTCCAGGCCCGCATAGGTGACCCAGGAGATCTTGTCGTGGCCCTTCAGCCACTTGGCGACGGCGAGCGCGTTGTCGCAATGGCGCTGCATCCTCAGCGGCAGGGTTTCGATGCCGGTCAAGATCTGGAAGGCGTTGAAGGGCGAGATGGCGGGGCCGAAATCGCGCAGGCCGAGAACGCGGCAGGCGATGGCGAAGGCGAAGTTGCCGAAGGTGGCATGCAGCACGATGCCGGCATATTCCGGCCGCGGCTCGGACAGCATCGGATACTTGCCGGAGGCCGTCCAGTCGAAGGTGCCGCCGTCGACGATGACGCCGCCCATGGAGTTGCCATGGCCGCCCATGAACTTGGTCAGCGAATGCACGACGATGTCGGCGCCGTGCTCCAGCGGGCGCACGAGATAGGGCGTCGCCATGGTGTTGTCGACGATGAGCGGCAGGCCGTGGCGATGGGCGATCTCGGCAATGCCGGCGATATCGACGAAGGTGCCTCCGGGGTTTGCCAGGCTCTCGATGAAGATCGCCTTGGTCTTGTCGTCGATCTGGCTTTCGAAGGAGGAGAGGTCGGCCGTATCGGCCCAGCGCACATGCCAGTCGAAGCTCTTGAAGGCATGGCCGAACTGGTTGATCGAGCCGCCATAGAGCCGGCGCGCGGCGATGAAATTGTCGCCCGGGCGCATGATCGTGTGGAAGACGAGGAGCTGGGCGGCATGGCCCGAGGCGACGGCGAGCGCCGCCGTGCCGCCTTCCAGCGCCGCGACGCGCTCTTCCAGCACCGCCTGGGTCGGGTTCATGATGCGGGTGTAGATGTTGCCGAAGGCCTGGAGGCCGAAGAGCGAGGCGGCATGGTCCGTGTCGTTGAACACAAAGCTCGTGGTCTGGTAGATCGGCGTCGCGCGCGCGCCCGTCGTCGGGTCCGGCTGGGCGCCGGCGTGGATGGCGAGCGTTGCAAATCCGGGCTTGTTCTGCGTCATGAAATGGCCTCCCTGGCTAAAGTCGGGCGCACTATTTCAGAGTGGTAAGAGCCGGTCAAAGAAAGATTTTCCGGAAAAAGGCACAGGCGCGGCAACAGACGTTTTGCCGCCTGAAAACCTCAGGCGACGAGGCGGGGATATTCGATCGCCGGGCAGCGATCCATGACCACCTTGATGCCGGCAGCCTCCGCCTTTGCCGCCGCCGCGTCATGGCGCACCGAGAGCTGGCCCCAGATGACCCTGGGCAACGGGTTCAGCGCCAGCACCTCCTCGACGACCGACGGGAGCGCATCCGCCGCGCGGAAGACATCGACCATGTCGATGGGTTCGACGATATCGGCTAGACGGGCGACGACCGGCTGACCGAGGATCTCCTTGCCGGCCTGGCCGGGATTGACCGGGATGACCCGATAGCCCTTGCGCAGCAGGAAGGCCATCACCCGGTGGCTGGGGCGCTCCGGATTGGGCGAGGCGCCGACGAGCGCGATGAGCTTGGTCGAGCGCAGGATGTCGGCGATGTAATAGTCCGGATAGGAATCGTGGTTCATGCGGCTACCCCGTTTTGCTGCCGGAGAATTGGGGTAACGTTGCGTGAAGTCAATATGCGCGGCGCTCAGGAGGCCTTGAGCATCAGCACCGGATATTCCGTCACCGGGCAGCGATCCATGACCACCTGGATGCCGGCGGCCTCCGCCCGTGCGGCGGCGGCATCGTCGCGCACCGTGAACTGGCCCCAGAGCACGGCGGGAAGCGGATCGAGCGCCAGCACCTCGTCGACGACGGCACCGAACTGGCTTGCCGCGCGAAAGACGTCGACCATGTCGATCGGCTCGGCGATATCGGCAAGATGCGCGTAGACCTTCTGGCCGAGGATGGTCTTTCCGGCATGGCCGGGATTGACGGGAATGACGCGATAGCCCTTGCCGAGTAGGAAGCCCATGACGCCATGGCTCGGCCGCGCATCGTTCGGCGAGGCGCCGAGCACGGCGATCGTGTGCACGGATTTGAGAATGTGGCGGATGTAGCTGTCGGGATAGTGATCGTGGTTCATCGCTGCCTCCTCCGGCGTTCGCGACCGTCTCTCACATGTCTTCCTGACTTCCAGGCTAGCGCAGAACCTTAAAGAAGACGACCGCACCGGGGCCGGCATTCGCGCGCCGATTGTGCCATTGCGGATCAGCTTCGGTCATTTTGCCGCCGCCAGGGCGCATTTTGCCGAAAATCCTGCCGGTATCCCGATTGCAAATCAGCGAAATTGCGCCGATGAAGGACCACGCTCCTCCCCCAATGGCCTGCCCCTTCGAGGTCCCGGATTGCCGCTAGACATTCTTTTTCTCGTGCTGTTCGGCGCGGCTCTTCATGCCGTCTGGAATGCCCTCGTCAAATCCGGCACGGACAAGTCGCTCGACGCGGCCATGGTCTCGCTCGGCGGCGGCATGATCGGCCTTGCCTTCCTGCCGTTCGTGCCCATGCCCGATCCGGCGGCCTGGCCCTTCGTGCTCACCTCGGCCGTCCTGCAATTCGCCTATTTCCAGCTCGTCGCCGCCGCGTACCGGGCCGGCGATATCGGCCTCGTCTATCCGCTGATGCGGGGCGCCGCGCCCCTTCTTGTCGCCATGACGAGCGGCCTCGTCCTGGGGGAGCACCTGACACCGGGCGCAATGGCCGGCGTGCTGGTCATTTCCGTCGGCGTGCTGACGCTCGCCTTCGAATCGCGTCATGGCAGCCGCCGGGCCATCGCCTATGCACTGGCGAACGCCGCCGTCATCGCCACCTATACCTTCGTCGACGGCGCCGGCGCGCGCGTTTCCGGCAATGCAGTTTCCTACACGCTGTGGATGTCGTTGCTGCCGCCGGTGCTGCTCTTCGGCTGGGCGGTCGCGCGGCGCGGCAGCAGGCCGGTCTGGACGCATGTGCGCCGCAACTGGGTGCGCGGCCTCCTTGGCGGCGCCGGCTCCATCGCCTCCTACGGCCTCGCCCTCTGGGCCATGACCAAGGCGCCGGTCGCCACCGTCGCCGCGCTGCGCGAAACCGCCATCCTCTTCGCCCTCCTCATCTCGGTCTTCATCCTCAAGGAGAAGGCCAGCATCTGGCGCTACATCGCCAGTGCCGTGATCGCGGCAGGCGTGTTGGTGCTGAAGCTGGCTTGAGGATTGAAATCCCCGCCCGCAGAGTGTATGTACGTATTATTGTACAGAGGACACCAGCATGAAGGTCGTCAGCCTTTCCGAACTGCGCGCGAACATTGCCAAGCACTTCGACAGCGTCGAGGCCGACCGGGACGAACTGATCGTCACGCGGCAGAACCGCGAGCCGATGGTTGTCATGTCGCTCGCCGATTTCGAGAGCTGGAAGGAAACGATGTACCTTACCGCCGGCCCGGCGAACCGCGCGCATCTGCTGCGCTCGATCCAATCGCTCGATGCGGGCAAGGGCGAGACAAGAACGCTCGACGAGCTGACCGTCACCGGCGAATGAAGATCTGCTTTTCTCCCGAAGCCTGGGCCGATTTCACCTATTGGGTCGAAACGGACCGCAAGACCGCGGAGAAGATCGTCGGCCTGATCAAGGAATGCCGGCGGGAACCGTTTTCCGGCCTCGGCAAGCCCGAGCCGCTGCGCGGGGAGCTGAAAGGCTTCTGGTCACGCCGGATCACGCACGAGCACCGACTGGTCTACCGCGTGACCGGCAGCGGCCAGGCCCAGATGCTGGAAATCGCCGCCTGCCGCTACCACTACGGCTGAAGGGCTATTTCCACTCCGGCATGCGCTTTGCGAGGAATGCGCCGATCCCCTCCTTCGCGTCATCGACCAGCATGTTGTCGACCATCGTCGCGACGGCGATGTCATAGGCTTCGGCAAGCGGCAGGCCGGCCTGGGCGCGGAAGGCGGCCTTGCCGATGCGCAACGCCTGCGGCGACTTGGAGGCGATGACGGCGGCATATTTGTCGACGACCTGGCGCAGGTACTGCTGCGGCACGATGCGGTTGACGAGGCCGAAATCCTTGGCGGTGGAGGCGTCGATGGTCTCGCCCGTGAGCAGCATCTCCATCGCCTGCTTGGGATGGGCGGCGCGGGTGACGGCGACCATCGGCGTCGAGCAGAACAGGCCGATATTGACGCCCGGCGTGCAGAAGGCGGAGGTGTCGGTGCAGATGGCAAGGTCGCAGCTGGCGACGAGCTGGCAGCCGGCGGCCGTGGCGAGCCCGTCGATCTCGGCGACGACCGGCTGCGGCAGCGCGGCGATCTTCAGCATGATATCCGCCGCCATGCGCATGGTCTTCTCGAAGAAGGCACGCCCGCCGTCCGCATCGCCGCGGCGGGCGGTCATCTCCTTGAGGTCGTGGCCGGCGGAAAACACCTTTCCGGTCGAGGCGAGCACGACGACGCGGATGGCCTCGTCGCCCGCGGCCGCATCGAGCGCCTCGCCGAGCGCCTCCATGACGGCGATGGAGAGAACATTGGCCGGCGGGTTGTTGAGCGTGATCCTGAGGATCGGCTCATGCCGTTCGATGCGCACCAGCCCGGCCGGCTCCTCTTTCCTGAACGACACCACATCCGCCATGATCGCCTCCCTTGTGAGCTTTCCACAGCGTCCTACGCTTCACCGCACCCCGTTTCAAGTTGGGCGACATAGACTTTGAGAGGGCTTGCCCCTCGGCGCAAATCGGTCTGTAAACGCCTGGCAGGCGGAGGAGAAAACCATGACCCTGACCCCCATCATGGACCGGGACGCCCTGAACCGGTTCCTCGAAACCGATTTTCCGCAGATCCATACGGATGGAAAGGTTTTCGACGTGACCGAGGTGGGGCCAGGCACGGTCGTCATGCGGCTCGCGCCGAACGAGCGGCATCTGCGCCCCGGCGGCACGGTCTCCGGCCCCACCCTGTTCGCGCTGGCCGATGTCGCGGCCTATTGCGTGGTGCTGGCGCATATCGGCCCCGTGGCGCTCGCCGTCACCACCAATCTCAACATCAACTTCCTGCGCAAACCGGAACCCGGCCCCCTCACCTGCACCTGCCGGCTGCTCAAGCTCGGCAAGCGGCTGGCGGTGATCGAGGCGTCGATTTTCGGCGAGGATGCCGCGGATCTGGTGGCGCATGCCACCGCGACCTATTCGATTCCGCCGCGGTAACTTGTGGTATCGAAATACCTCTTCTATAACATATTGTTTTTGCTTATTTATCTTTGACGACACCCGAGTGGAGCCCCTTGACGTCCCGTCGGCTCTCGCTTATAAGCCGCTCCAGATCGCGGTCCCCACGGGCCGCGTTCGATTTTTGGCACCCGCAAGGGGCCAAACCAAGCAACAAGAAACGCCCGTCGCCTCAAAACCTCGGGATCGAAAAAGAAAGACATCTCCCATGGCAACCTTCGTACAGAAGCCCGCCGAGGTAGAAAAGAAGTGGATCCTCATCGACGCCGAAGGCCTCGTTGTCGGTCGCCTCGCTACCCTCATCGCCAACCGCCTGCGCGGCAAGCACAAGGCAACCTTCACGCCCCACGTCGATGACGGCGACAACGTCATCGTCATCAACGCCGAGAAGGTCGTCTTCACCGGCAAGAAGTACTCCGACAAGAAGTACTACTGGCACACCGGTTACCCGGGCGGCATCAAGGAGCGTACGGCTCGCCAGATCATCGAAGGCCGCTTCCCGGAGCGCGTCCTCGAAAAGGCCGTCGAACGCATGGTTCCGCGTGGCCCGCTCGGCCGTCGCCAGATGAAGAACCTGCGCGTCTACGCCGGCGCCAACCACCCGCATGAAGCCCAGCAGCCCGTCGCCCTCGACGTCGCCAAGCTGAACAGCAAGAACACAAGGAGCGCCTGATAATGGCCGACCTCTCCTCGCTCAAGGACCTCGGCGTCGCTGCTGCAGCTCCGGCCGCTTCCGCCCCGGTTCACGTCAAGAAGGTTGACGCCCAGGGCCGTTCCTACGCCACCGGCAAGCGCAAGGACGCTGTCGCCCGCGTGTGGGTCAAGCCGGGCTCCGGCAAGATCACCGTCAACGGCAAGTCGTTCGAAGCCTATTTCGCACGCCCGGTCCTGCAGATGATCCTGCAGCAGCCGATCGTCGCGGCGGCCCGTGACGGCCAGTTCGACATCGACGCCACCGTCGCCGGCGGCGGCCTTTCCGGCCAGGCCGGTGCCGTTCGTCACGGCATCTCCAAGGCGCTGACCTACTTCGAGCCGGGCCTGCGCTCGGTCCTCAAGAAGGGCGGCTTCCTGACCCGCGACTCGCGCGTCGTCGAACGCAAGAAGTACGGCAAGGCCAAGGCCCGCCGTTCGTTCCAGTTCTCCAAGCGTTGATCGCTCGGACGACATGCTCTTCAGGAAAGGCCGGGGTTCGCCCCGGCCTTTTCGTTTTCTGGATGATGCGCCCCGGCGCCATCGAACGCCTTTCACCATATCTTTCGTTTTCCTGCGCCCAAAATTCCCTTGCCTTCAGGATCGCGATTGGCGAACGTCCCGCCACATTCGGAGGGATCATTCATGGCCAACAAGACGATCGACCATGCCATCACGGCGAGGACGCTGAAGAGCGCCGCCTCGGACCCGACCCATGCGGGCATCCTCTCCTTCATGCGCCGGCGCTATACGAAAATCCTGAAGGATGTCGACGCGGTCGTCTGGGGCATTCCCTTCGATGCCGCGACCTCCAACCGGCCCGGCACGCGCTTCGGGCCGCAGGCCATCCGCCGCGCCTCGGCGATCATGGACAACGACCCGCAATATCCCTTCGAGCGCGACCTCTTCGCGGACATGGCCGTCATCGACTACGGCGACTGCCTGCTCGACTACGGCAACCACCAGAAGACGCCCGGCACGATCGAGCGCGAGGCGAGGAAGATCCTCAAATCCGACGCCTACATGCTGACGCTCGGCGGCGACCATTTCATCACGCTGCCGCTCCTGCGCGCCCATGCGGAAAAATACGGCCCCCTCTCCCTCGTGCAGTTCGACGCCCACCAGGATACCTGGGCGGACGAGAAGGGCCGCATCGACCACGGCTCCTTCGTCGGCACGGCGGTGCGCGAGGGGCTGATCGATCCCGAGACCTCGATCCAGATCGGCATCCGCACCCATGCGCCGGAGGATTGCGGCATCCGCATCCTCTACGGCTATGACGTGGAGGAGATGACCGCCGGCGAGATCGCCGATGCGATCGTCCACCATATCGGGGACGGGGCGACCTACCTCACCTTCGATATCGACTGCCTCGACCCGGCCTTCGCGCCCGGCACCGGCACGCCCGTCTCCGGCGGTCCGTCGAGCGCGAAAATCCTGTCGGTCCTGCGCAAGCTCGGTGCGCTGAACATCGTCGGATCGGATGTGGTCGAGGTCGCGCCGGCCTATGACCATGCGGACATCACGGCCATCGCCGGTTCCAATATCGCCATGTACATGCTGGGGCTTCACGCCGCAAAACTGGCCGAGCGGCGCTGACGGCGCCGCATTGAATGCGGCGGGCCGAGGAGTTATATCGGGCCGGAAATTCTCTTTCCCGCACGTTCGGACGCAAGGCCGCGGCAGGGTCTTGCCGGAATTGAGGCAGGCTTCTCACAGGATTGGATTGCAGATGAAACCGAAGATCTTCATCGATGGCGAACACGGCACGACGGGCCTGCAGATCCGCACGCGCATGGCCGGCCGCGACGATGTCGAGCTCCTCTCGATCCCCGAGGCCGAGCGCCGCAATGCCAGGCTGCGCGAGGACCTCCTGAACAGTGCCGACGTCGCCATCCTCTGCCTGCCCGACGATGCGGCGAAGGAGGCCGTCGCCATGGTCGCCGCTAACAATTCCGTCCGCATCATCGACACCTCGACGGCGCATCGCGTCAACCCGGACTGGGCCTATGGCTTTGCCGAGATGGATCGCGAACAGCCGAAGAAGATCGCCGCTGCCCGCTATGTCGCCAATCCCGGCTGCTACCCGACGGGCGCGATCGGGCTGCTGCGCCCGCTCCGCCTTGCCGGCCTGCTGCCGGAGGACTATCCGGTCACGGTCAACGCCGTTTCGGGCTACACCGGCGGCGGCAAGCAGATGATCGCGCAGATGGAGGATGCAGGCCATCCGGATCCCATCGATGCGCCGCACTTCCTCTACGGCCTCACGCTCAAGCACAAGCATGTGCCGGAAATGCAGGTGCACGGCCTGCTTTCCCGCGCGCCCCTCTTCTCGCCCTCCGTCGGAAAGTTCCCGCAGGGCATGATCGTGCAGGTGCCGCTCTATCTTGCGGACCTCAACGACCACGCCTCGCTCGGCTCGATCCACGAGGCGCTGGCCGCGCATTATGCCGGCCAGGACATCGTCGAGGTGGTGGACCTCAAGGAAAGCGCCAACCTCGCCCGCGTCAACGCCGTTGAGCTGGCCGATACGGACCGCATGAAGCTCTACGTCTTCGGCACCGCCGGCGCGCCGCATGTCAACCTCGTCGCCCTGCTCGACAATCTCGGCAAGGGCGCATCGGGCGCCGCCGTGCAGAACATGAACCTGATGCTGAAGGCATGAGTTCGCCTCAGGCAAGCGCGGAGCGTATATCCGTCAGGCCGAAATCGTTGCCCTTGAACAGCAAGGGCTCGTCGAGAGCCTTTGCGAGCGCGTAGGAAAAGCAGTCGCCGATATTCAGGCCGGCCGGATGCCTCCCCTTGCCATAGGCACGAAAGCCGGCAATGGCGAGATTGACCTGGGCGCCATCGACCGAGACGGTCTCGGCGCTCACCGCATCCAGCAGCGCCTCCAACGCGGCACGCCCCTCTTCGCCCTTTCGTCCTTCGACCACACAGGTGACTTCGACGCGTGTGACGGCGGAAATCAGGCATCGCCCGCCAGTTGCCAGCACCTCCTCGAAGATCGCCGCGTCATCTTCCTGGAACAGCACGGCCGCGAGCGCCGAGGTGTCGATGACCATCACCAGAGCCCGTCGTCATCATAGCCCACGATGTCGTCCGCGGACCGGCCGTCCCTGTCGGGCAGCGCCGCGCAGGCGGCACCGATCGCATGCAGGCGGCGTTTCAGGTCGGACGGCTGGCCGCGGCGGCGGCGTTCCCGTTCGAGGCGCTCGGCAAGCGCCTTGCGGATCGCCGTCGTCAGGCTCTCACCGGTCAAGGCGGCCACTTCGCGGGCGAGCCGATCCGTTTCCGCATCCTTCAGGCTGAGTGCCATGGCACACCTCTTCTATAAAACGCTCAGGATTATATAAGAGGTGACGCTTCAAGTCACGACCGTTCCATTTCCCCGTAGAACCCGCGCCAATGGGCGACCGCGAAGCCGAGCACGACCAGCGCTCCGCCCTGGTGGGCCAGCGCCCAGCCGAGCGGGACCTGCCAGAGGAGCGTGAGGATGCCGATCGTCGCCTGGAGACAGACGAGGCCGAACAGCACGAGGGCGCGGCGGGCATGCGTCGTTTCGGGGGCGGCGCGCAGCGAGGCGATCATGTGAATGGCGACGAGCGCGAAGAGCACGTAGGCGCCGATGCGGTGGACGAACTGCACCGTCTTCGGGTTCTCGAAAAGGTTGATCCACCAGGGCTGCTGCACGAAGAGGCCATCCGGCACGACGGCGCCGTCCATCAGCGGCCAGGTGTTGTAGGTGAGGCCGGCGTCGAGGCCGGCGACGAGGGCGCCGAGATAGATCTGGAAGATCGCCATGCAGGCGATGATGCCGGCCATCCGGCGGGAACCGTCCGTCGGCGCGGCGTCGTCGCCGTGCGGCGAAAGCGCCCGCATCAGCCATGTCGTCCAGGCAAAGATCAGACAGGCGATGGTAAGGTGCGTGGCGAGCCGGTACTGGCTGACGGAAACCCGCTCGGCAAGGCCGGATGTGACCATCCACCAGCCGATGAACCCCTGGAAACCGCCGAGCGCCAGAAGGCCGACGAGCGGCCAGCGCAGCTTCTTCTCGATCCGGCCGGTCAGCCAGAAGAAGGCGAGCGGCACGGCGAAGACGAAGCCGATGGAGCGGGCGATCAGCCGGTGGGCCCATTCCCACCAGAAGATCGTCTTGAACTCCTCGACGGTCATGTCCTTGTTGATCTGCTGATATTGCGGAATGCGCTTGTAGAGGTCGAACTCCTCCTGCCACTCCTTGTCGCCGATCGGCGGGATGACGCCGTGGATCGGCTTCCATTCGGTGATGGAAAGGCCGGATTCGGTGAGCCGCGTCGCGCCGCCCACCAGCACCAGCACGAACAGCGTGAACAGCACGAAGCCGAGCCACCGGCGCACCTGGCGGCGGTTGCGGTCGGTCCTGTCCGTGTCACTGTGGCTGCGGTATGCGGTCGCGGTCGTGGCGCTCATCGTCTCGGCTCCTGTTCCGGAGCGGCGGGCGGCCCGCCATTCCGGTTCCTTTCTCGCGTCCTTCCGGCAAAACCGCGCGCGCGGCTTCAGCCGGAACGACTGTGGCGTTGATTTGCCTGACCGGCCCGTGCAAAACAAGGCCCGAACCTTTGCGGCATGCCGTCGCGCCATTTTGCCGCTACCGAAGTGAAAGACTGCCCATGCCCCCTCGCCTCAGAAAACTGGTCGGCACGATCCTGATCATCATCCTCGTGCTCGTCTATGCGCTGGTCGCGACCACCGTCGCCGCCGCCACACTCGGGCAATCGCCATGGTACATCCACCTTCTCTACTTCACCGTGACCGGCCTTTTGTGGATCCTGCCGGCAATGCTGATCATCAAGTGGATGGAAAAGCCGGGCAAGCCGCGCGACGAATAGGCTATGCCTGAAGATGGGCGGCAAGGCCGGCGGGATAAAGCTCCACGCCGGCCGGCAGCGCGAGCGGATAGAACCAGCGTGCCGTCCAGAGCGAGCGGTCATGCTCGACGAGCGTGATCTCGGGCCGGCGATAGAGGCTTTCGTCGAGCAGGTAGATGTTCGCGACGAAAATGAACTCGTGGCCCTGCGCGCCCTCATGCCAGTAGAGGTTCTCGAAGGTCGTCCACGGGCCGTCTATGGCGATCTCGCAGCCGAACTCCTCGCGGAACTCGCGGGCGAGCGCCTCCTCTCGCGTTTCGCCGAACTCGATGGAGCCGCCGGGCGGGCGCACACCCTTGACCGTGCCGTCGTCGCGCGTCACTTCCGCCGCCAGCAGCCGGCCGCCGTGCCAGGCAAGGCCCAGCACCTTCACATGGATTTTCTGCGGCGGCCGCCAGGTCTGCATGGGTCCCTCCTGCCGGCGGGGTGCATCACCCGCCGCTCTCGTTATCGACTTGCTAACCGCGCTGGCCGATTTCCCGGGGCATACGGGCCGGCGCCAGCGGATTTAAACCAATTGCGCAGGCCTGACGCCTATTGTGTCGCTGCGGCAACCGAATGCACGAAGGCCAGGCCATGGGAGCGATGCAACTCCATTTCCAGATCATGCCGTCCGAACGCGACCGCGCACGCGGCGGTCTGGCGCCGGCGGCCGGCGACGACCATACCCGCTCGACGCTGCCGCTGTCGATCCGCCTGCACGAGCGGATGGAACCGCTGGAGGCCTGCTGGCGGGCACTCGAAACGGACAACCCGCTTTCGCTCCACCAGAGCTACGACTGGTGCCGCGCCTGGGCGGAAAGCCATGCCTGCCGGCTGCTGATCGTCGAGGGCCTTTCCGGCGGGCGCACGCATCTCCTGCTGCCGTTCGAAATCGTGCGCCGCGGGCCGATCCGCATCGCCCGCTTCCTCGCCGCCCCGTTCAGCAACATCAATACGGGTCTCTATTCGCGGGATTTCCGCGCCCTTGCCGCCCCGCCACGCCTCCGGCAGGCACTGGACACGGTGCGGGGGCAGCTTGCCCGCCACTGCGACATCTTCCTGCTTGAGAACATGCCGCTGGACTGGCGTGCCGAGGCGAGCCCCTTTTCCGATCTTCCTGCGGTGCTAAACCAGAATTCCGCCTTCCAGATCGAACTCTTCCCCGATTTCGAGCGCACGCTGGCGCAGGTCAACGCCCGCCGCCGCCGCAAGAAGTTCCGCTCCTCCGAGCGCCGCCTGATGGCGCTTGGCGGCTACGAATACGTCATCGCCGAGGCCGGCAGGGAGAGCCGGGCGCTGCTGGAAACCTTCTTCCAGCAGAAGGCCGCACGTTTCGACGCCATGGGCCTGCCCGACGTCTTTCGCGACGAGGACACGCGGGATTTCTTCCGCCGGCTGGTGTCGGTGCCCGAGGCGGACGGCAGCTATCCGCTGCAACTCCATGCCGTGCGCCTCAAGGGTGGGAACGACGGCCGGATCGCCGCCATTGCCGGCCTGTCGCGCAAGGGCGACCATGTGATCTGCCAGTTCGGCTCGATCGACGACACGATCGCCGCGGATGCCAGCCCCGGTGAATTCCTGTTCTACCTTGCCATCCGGAAACTGTGCGGCGAGGGCGTGCGCCTGTTCGACTTCGGCATCGGCGACCAGCCCTACAAGCGCTCCTGGTGCACGATCGAGACGCGGCAGCACGACCTGCTCTGGCCGACGACGGTTGCCGGGGCGACGGTTGCCGCGCTGCACCGGGCCAAGACCGGCACGAAACGCCTCATAAAGCAGAACCCGCAGGTCTACGCCTTCCTGCAGCGCCTGCGCTCCGGCAAGACGGCACGCCCGCGCGCGGATGGCGCGGACGACGCGGACTGATCCGCCCTATGCCGCCCGGCGGCCCGGATAGCGCGGCGGCTCGCCCCCCTCGCCCGTCATCAGCATGACCTCGCTGTAGCCGGCCGCGCCGAAGGCGTCGATCATCTCGACGATCTCGTCCTCGTCGGCGCCCGGAAGGGAGAGGATGATATCGGTCTCCTGGTCGCGCGTCAGGCGCCGCACGCCCTCCACGTCGGCCGGGCCGCATTCCACGATCACCGTGTCATAGGCATCGGCAAGCGAGGAGATGACCATCGCCAGCCGGTCGATGCCGCGCATGGCGCGCTTGATGTTCGCATTGCCGCGCGGAACGACGTGCGCCCCGGACAACCGGTCGCCATGGATGATGTCGCCGAAGACGGCGTCGCCGACGAGGAGATCGGTGATGCCGGGCATATGGGCGGACTGCGCCATCAGGCGCGTCGGGCAGGCCGAGCCGGTCAGGTCGATGATCAGCGTCTTGCGATGTTCCTCCGCGATGCGGCGGGCCAGCATGACGGTGGCGGTGGAACCACGGTCGCCGGAGGGCGAGACGGAGATCGCGACCGAGACGTTGTTCTCGACCATGTACCGGGCAACGGCGGCAATGGAGAATTCCGCCTCCTCCTCCCCGGGGTCGGCCGTATCGAGCAGCGAAGCGGGTGAGCCCGCCTCTGTCTCCTGCTCCTCCTCGTCCTCGTCGGGCGCGATGTCGGCCAGCAGGGATTTTGCCGGCGCGCGGACGTCGCGGACCGGGCCATGGTCGAGGCGCGCGACCGGATCGCGGTGCAAGGCGGGGGTTTTGTGGATGACCGGTTCCTCCGCAGGAAGGTCCGCCTCGACCTCGTCCTCGACGGCCTCCTCCTCGCGCCGCGCCGGGACCGCAGCGGCAGCGCCCACCGGCTTCAGCGCGCGGCCGCTGAAGAGTTCGGCCAGCAGGATGGCGATCGCGCTCAGCATGAAGCCGGCAAGACCGCCGACGATGGTGATCGGCACGACCTTCGGGAAGGCCACCTCCGTCGGCTCGACGGCGGCCGAAATGATGCGGGCATCGGCCGGCGTGGAGCTGCTGTCGGTGCGCGAGGTGGCCTCGCGGTAGCGGGCGAGATAGGTTTCGAGCAGCTGGCGCTGGGCGGTCGCCTCGCGCTCCAGCGCCTTGAGGCCGACTTCGTCCTCGCCGGCGCGCGCGCTGTTCGCCTTCACCGTGTTGAGCTGCTGCAGAAGCTGGGTTTCGCGCAGCTGGGCGGTGCGGGCCTCGTTTTCGAGGCTCGACAGGATCTTCTGCGTCTCCGCCTTGATCTGCCCGCGGATGCCGGCAAGCTGCGAGCGCAGGCCCTTGAGGCGCGGGTGGCCGTCGAGCAGCGAGGTGGAGAGATCGGAGATCTGGCCCTGGATCTGCGCCTCGCTTTCCTTCAGCCGCTGGATCATCTGCGAGCCGACGACGTCGCTCAGCGTGTCCGGCGCGCCGCCGGTCTTGAGCACGGTGCGCACGCTTTCGGCCCGCGCTTCCGCATTGGCGCGCTCGCCGCGCACGCGGGCAAGTTCCGTCGAGATGTCCGTGAGCTGGCGCACGGCAAAGGTGGAGTTCTCGCCGGTCGGCAGGAGATCGGATTGCGAGCGGTATTCGGCGACCTTCTGCTCGGCCTCGCGCACCTTCTCGCGCAGGTTGGCGATCTCCGGCTCCAGCCAGCGCGTCGCCTCGGAATTGGTGTCGAGCTTCGCCCCGCTCTGCAGCGAGAGATAGACCTTCGCCATCTCGTTGGGGATCTCGGCGGCAAGGCGCGGGTCCTTGGAGGAGAACTCGATGCCGATGACGCGCGAGCGCTCCACCTGGTAGACGACGAGCTTGCTGTTGAACTCCTTCAGCACGCGCTCCTCCGGCTCGAGGTCGAGCGGGCTCTTCTTCAGGCCGAAGAGGACGAGCAGGTCGGAAATGGCCGAGGGCTTCGCGGCCGGATCGAACTCCTCCAGCTCATAGAGCTTCATGTTGCGCGCGACCTGCTTGATAAGGTCGGCGGACCGCAGGAGCTGAACCTGGCTGGCGATGCCGAGTTCGTCCAGGGCCGGCTGCTGCTCGCGGCCCTGCGCGCGGTCGGTGCCCGTCGTGAAGGCCGGCTCGCGCGTTTCGATGAGCAGGCGGGCCTCGCTCTTGTAGCGCGGCGTGACGAGGCTGGCGCCGGCAAAGGCAATGCCCGCGCAGGCGACGGTGGCAAGCAGCACGCGCATGCGGTTGCGCCAGATCGCGCCGAAAAGGCCGCCAAGATCGATATCGACATCCTGCTGGCTGTGCGCGCCCGACATATCCCAACTCCAAACACCACGAATTTCGCGCAGGGTAAACAAACATGGTAACGCAAGGGTTAATCGCCGGCGGCCGCCCCGTCCCTTCCCTCGGGCCGCGCCCCGCGAAAAAACCGCCTTGCCCGACCGATCCCGCCCATGCCTTTACCGGCTATTAACCCTAACGGATCGATAACGGGGGCCAGACTTCTGATTCCGGGATTGGGTAAAGCGAATGGCATTCGCAACAATCAACAAGGGCATGCTGCTTGCGCTGGCACTCGTCGTGCCGGCCGTTGCGGGCTGCAGCGGCTACCGCCCCGCCCCAAAGGCGTTTCATGAGGCGACCATCCAGCCCTACCGCCTCGACAGCGGCGACCGGCTGCGCATCACCGTCTTCGAACAGGCCGGCCTCAGCAATACCTATTCGATCGACCAGGCCGGCTACGTCGCCTTTCCGCTCATCGGCGCGGTGCCGGCGCGCGGCCAGACGATCCAGGAACTGGAAAGCATCATCGCGACGAAGCTGAGGCAGGGATATCTGCGCGATCCGGACGTCTCCATCGAGGTCGACCGCTACCGCGCGATCTACGTGATGGGCGAAGTGGGCCAGGCCGGGCAGTACAGCTATGTCGCCGGCATGACGATCCAGAACGCCATTGCGTTGGCCGGCGGCTTCTCGCCGCGCGCCAACCAGGGCGATGTCGACGTCACCCGCAAGATCAACGGCAAGATCCTCACGGGCCGTGTCTCCATTTCCGATCCGGTGCTGGCCGGCGACACCATCTATGTCCGCGAACGGCTGTTCTAAGCAAGATGGCGGACGATGGGCCTCTGCGCATCATTCACTGCTTCCGCTCACCCATCGGGGGAATCTTCCGCCATGTGCGCGATCTTGCCGAGTTCCACGCGAAGGCGGGCCACGACGTCGGCATCGTCTGCGACAGTCTCACCGGCAGTTCCTATGAGGATGGCCTCTTCGATGAAATCCGCCCCTATCTCTCGCTCGGCCTCGTGCGCCTGCCGATCAGCCGGTCGGTCAGCCCGCGCGACGTCGGCGCTTTCTGGAGCAGCTATCACGAGATAAGAAGTTTGCAGCCGGATGTCCTGCACGGGCACGGCGCCAAGGGCGGCGCCATTGCCCGGCTCATCGGCTCAGCCCTGCGGGTCAACAGGTATCGCGTAGCCCGCCTCTATTCGCCGCATGGCGGCAGCCTGCACTACGATCGCCGCACCGCGACGGGCATGGCGATCCTGACCGCCGAGCGCCTGCTGGAAAGGCGCGGCGATGCGCTCGTCTTCGTCTGCGACTACGAGCGCGAGGCCTACGCCGCCCGCGTCGGCCGGCCGCGCGTCAGGGCCGAACGCATCTACAACGGCATCCACGACCGCGACTTCGCACCCGTCTATTCCCGCGAGGATGCCGTCGATTTCCTCTATATCGGCATGCTGCGCGACCTGAAGGGACCGGATGTCTTCGTCGAGGCCTTCGCCCGTACGGAACGCCGGATCGGCCGTCCGCTTTCCGCCCTGATGATCGGCGACGGGCCGGACAAGGCGAAATACGAGGACATGATGCTGCGCATGGGCCTTGGCCGGCGCATCGGCATGCTGCCCGCCATGAAGGCGCACGACGCCTTCGCGCTGACGCGCAACGTCATCGTGCCCTCGCGCGCCGAGGCCATGCCCTATATCGTGCTGGAGGCGCTCGCCGCGCGAAAGCCGGTCATCGCGACCCGCGTCGGCGGCATTCCGGAAGTGCTCGGCCGAAAGAGCATCGCCCTGACGGAACCGGGCGATCCCGACGGGCTCGCCGCCCTGATGGCCCAGGCGATCACCGACGAAGACTGGCCGCGCAAGGTGATGCCGGAGCCGGCCGGCTTCAAGGCGGCCTTCTCCGCCTCCGTCATGTCCAACGCCCTGCTCGACCTGTATCGCGACATCCTTGTCCGGCAGGCTGGAGGAAATCGGCACAGCACCTGACGCTACGGCAGCGACAACGTAAACGTTTCTTAGGGGCTTCGTGCTATTTCCAGGACGAAGCCCCCACAGGTGCGTGCCATGAACCATGTCGACAAACCCGTCTCCTTCGATCCGGATGCGCTGAGGCGCAAGGTGTCCGAAATATCGGTCGCCGCACCCGGCGAAACCCAGGATGCCGGCAAGACCGTCGACCTTAATCCGCTCGCCCGCAGGATCGCCACGCAATTCAGCGTCGACACCTATTCCCCGAGCATGATCATCGGCCTCCTGCGCCTTCTCGAATTCGGCGCGCTGCTGGCGCTCGGCTACAGCATCCACGCGCTCTATGTCAGCAGCATGGGCCTGCCCTTCCTCTACCTCCTCGTCATCGTCGGCGGGGCGGCGATCGGCGTCCTGATCCTTCAGCTCGCCGATGCCTATCAGGTTCCGGCCTTGCGCTCGCCCTGGCGCATGACGCCGCGCATCCTCGCCGCCTGGGCGCTCGCCTTCGGCGCGATGGCGCTCATCGTCTTCTTCTTCAAGTCCGGCGAGCACTATTCCCGCGTCTGGTTCGCCTCCTGGTTCGCGGCGGGCGCGCTCTACCTCGTCATCGAGCGGCAGGTGATCGCCTATTCGATCCGCCGCTGGGCGCGCAACGGCACCATGGAACGCCGCGCCGTCATCGTCGGCGGCGGCGAGCCGGCCAAGGAGCTCATCCGCGCGCTCGAGCACCAGCCGGAGAACGACATCCGCATCTGCGGCATCTTCGACGACCGCGACGAGCGCCGCTCGCCCGCGATCATCGCCGGCTACCCGAAGCTCGGCAATGTCGCCGAGCTCGTCGAGTTCGCGCGCCTCGCCCGCATCGACATGCTGATCATCTCGCTGCCGCTCTCGGCCGAGGCGCGCATCCTCGCGCTGCTCAAGAAGCTCTGGGTGCTGCCGGTCGACATCCGCCTTGCCGCCCATTCCAAGGGCCTGCGCTTCCGTCCGCGCAGCTATTCGCAGGTCGGCAGCCTGCCGATGCTCGACATCTTCGACAAGCCGATCGCCGACTGGGACAATGTCGCCAAGCGCCTCTTCGACGTCTTCTTCAGCGTCGTCGCGATCCTCCTGCTCTGGCCGGTGATGCTCGGCGCCGCCATCGCGGTCAAGCTCTCCTCGCCGGGTCCCGTCATCTTCAAGCAGAAGCGCCACGGCTTCAACAACGAGATCATCGAGGTCTACAAGTTCCGCTCGATGTACACACATCTCGCTGACCCGACGGCAAAGGCCGCCGTGACGAAGGGCGACCCGCGCGTCACCCGCGTCGGCCGGTTCCTGCGCAAATCCTCGATCGACGAGCTGCCGCAGTTCTTCAACGTCCTGAGGGGCGACCTCTCCCTCGTCGGCCCGCGCCCGCACGCCATCCAGGCGCAGTCGAACGACCGCAAATATGTCGATGTCATCGAAAGCTACTTCGCCCGCCACCGGGTAAAGCCCGGCGTGACCGGCTGGGCGCAGATCAACGGCTGGCGCGGCGAGATCGACCATGACGACAAGATCCGCTTCCGCACGGAATTCGACCTCTACTACATCGAGAACTGGTCGCTCTGGCTGGACCTGAAGATCCTCGTCCTGACGCCCTTCCGCCTGCTCAACACGGAAAACGCCTATTGAGCGACGCGGCCCTCCCCCATGCCGCGCCGTTCCGGCCGCAGCTGGCGGCCCTCGGCGTCGTCGGCTCGCTGCTGGTGGCGGTCGGGGTGTTCCTGTCCGGCTTCGTCATCAGCGAACCGGCGCCCTATGAGCTCTTCATGGCCGGCCTCATCGGCCTGTGGGCGATCGTGGGCCTGCGCATCTCGCGGGGCATCGCCCCGCTGCTCGTGCTGCTCGTCCTGTTCAATATCGGCGGCATGCTCTCGCTGACGGTGCTGGACGACCTCTCGGCCGGGCCGATGTACATTGCCGTCTCGCTGTTCCTGGCGCTCTCCAGCGTCTTCTTCGCCGCCATCGTCGAGGCGAGGCCGGCGCGGCTGGAGCTGATCTTCCGCGCCTGGGTGGCCGGGGCGCTCATCACCGCCTCGCTCGGCATCCTCGGTTATTTCCACGCCTTTCCCGGCGCCGAGGTCTTCACGCTCTACGACCGCGCCAAGGGCGCCTTCCAGGACCCGAACGTCTTCGGCCCCTTCCTCGTCGGCCCCTCGCTCTACCTGCTGTACGGCCTGCTCTCCGGCCGCATCCTCGGCGCGCCGCTCAAGGTCGCCGGCGTGCTGGTCCTGGCGCTCGGCATCTTCCTCTCCTTCTCGCGCGCCGCCTGGGGGCTCTATCTCGTCTGCGTCGTGGCGCTCGTCTTCGTCATGCTGCTGAAGGAGCGCACCGGGGCGTTCCGCCTGAAGATCCTCATCCTCAGCCTCTCGGCCGCCGGCCTGATGGTCGTGGCGCTCGTCGTCGCGCTGCAATTCGACAAGGTGGCGAACCTCTTCTCCAGCCGCACCCAGCTCGTGCAGGACTATGACGGCGGCCATCTCGGCCGCTTCGAGCGCCACCGCATCGGCTTCCTCATGGCGATGGAGAAGCCGCTCGGCATCGGCCCGATGGAATTCAGCAAGATGTTTCCAGAGGACGAGCACAATATCTGGCTGAAATCGCTGACCACCTACGGCTGGCTCGGTTTCCTCTCCTATCTCGCCCTGATCCTCTGGACGCTTTCCGCCGGCTTCAAGGCGCTTCTGCGCAACCGGCCGTGGCAACCCTTCCTGATGATCTCCTACATCACCATCGTCGGCCACACCGCGATCGGCTTCGTCATCGACACGGATCACTGGCGGCATTTCTACCTGCTGCTCGGGATCGTCTGGGGATGCCTTGCCCTCGAGAAGCGCCACAACCGGCAGATCGCCCCGGACTGACCCTACCATGAGCAGAAAACAGGACAGGGCCCTGCGCCAGATGCGCCTCCTGGAGGTGCTGGAGACCGGCGGCGGCGGATCCGGCCGGCACTTCATCGACCTGTGCCGCGGCCTCACGGCCCGCGGCCATGCCGTGCACGCCATCTATTCGCCGCTGCGGGCGGAAGCGCGCTTCGTCGAGGAACTGCAGGCACTCGGTCTTGCCGGCCTGCACGCCGTCGCCATGACACGTGCGCCCGGCCCGTCCGATGTCGGCGCCTGGCGCGCGATCCGCGCCGTCATGCGCGGCGCCGGCCCCTTCGACATCATCCATGCCCACAGCTCGAAGGCCGGTGCGCTGGCGCGCCTGCGCCTGCCCGGCCGCCACATCCCGCGGGTCTACACGCCGCACGCCTTCTACACCATGGATCCCGGCCTCGGCGCGCTCGGCCGCACGGTCTACGGCGCGATCGAGAAGCTGCTCGCCCGCGCCCTCACCGATCGCGTCATCTGCGTCTCGGCCGACGAATATGCCCATGCCCGCGCGCTCGGCATGCCGCGCGAAAAGCTGTCGATCGTCGTCAACGGCGTTAAAACGCCGCCCGCCGATTCCCGGGCCTCCGTGCGGCAGGCGCTCGGCATCCCCATGGAGGCGCTGCTCTTCGGCTTCGTCGGCCGGCTCTGCCGCCAGAAGGCGCCGGAGCGCCTGGTGGCGGCCTTCGCGCAGGTCGCCGAACGCGTGCCGCACGCCCATCTCCTGGTGATCGGCAGCGGCGACATGGAGGCGGAGGTGCGCCGGCAGGTCGAAGCGAGCGGCCAGGGCGCGCGCATCCACCTCACCACGGGCTTTACCGGCGTGGAGGCGATGGCGGCCATCGACGTGCTCACCATGCCGAGCCGCTACGAGGCCATGTCCTATGTGATGCTGGAGGGCGCCGCCGCCGGCAGGCCGCTGATCCTTACCGATGTCGGCGGTGTTTCCATGGTGCTGAAGGACGGCGAGAACGGGATTCTGGTGGAAAACGATGACGATCCGACGCGCCTCGCCGAGGCCATGCTGCGCCTCAGCGATCCCGGTCACCTCGCCCGCAACACCGCCGCCGCCCTCACCCGCGCCCGCAGCCCCGACTACAGCCTCGACCGCATGGTCTGTGAAACGGAAGCGATCTACCGCGGCCTGATCGCCTGAAGTAAAAGACCGCCGCTCTTTCGGAACGGCGGTCTTCGATGATGAACCGTCTTCTCTCCAGCGCGGCGTGTTAACGCCTGATCGCCCGCGCCAGCGCGATGAGAATGCAGGCACCGATGAAGCCCGCGATCAGATAGCCGATCCAGCCGCCGAGCGAGACGCCGATCAGGCCGAGCAAGAGGTTCGCCACCGCCGCCCCGACGATGCCGAGCACGATGTTCATCAGCACGCCCATATTGCTCTTCATGAACATTTCGGCGAGCCAGCCCGCAATACCGCCGATGATGATGGCCGCAATCCAGCCGACACCTGCATCTTCCATTTCCGTCTCCTCACGCTGCCGATATCACCGGCAAACGAGGCCGGCCGTGGAAAACGCAGGCGAAGCCACAAGGTTCCCGTCGGAACCAGGCATAGTGTCGAAAATAAAAGGAAAAATGGTCGGAATGGCGGGATTCGAACCCACGACCCCTTGACCCCCAGTCTTATTGAGCACGTTTTATAGCCATTCCACTGGTTGGACGCAACGGCTGTATCATCTCATTTTCCAACGTTATCTAACCTATGCCCGCTTGACTGATTTCGCTTCCCTTCTACTATGCTGGCTATATTCTGGCTACAAATCGAGGCGAGATGGCTACAATCAAGATCAGCGCAGCGACGGTCACCGAGGTGATGGCATCAGCGCGTCCGAACAAAACCACCTTTTATTTCGATGCTGACCTTGCCGGGTTTGGTTTCTATCGGACGACGACAGGAACCGGCACGTTCTTTGTTGAATATAGGCCCATCGCGGGCGGTGCCAAGAAGCGGCTTAAGCTCGGTCGTGTGGGCGCGCTCAAAGCGAACGAGGCCAGGGAGGCGGCTCGTAAGGCAATTGCGCATGCCGGCCTCGGTAAGGATCTGGCGCGAGGCCGGGCCGATGAGCGCGCCAGCCTGACCGTGAAAGAACTGGTGCAGAAGTACGTCGACGAGTTCGTCGAACCGAACAAGAAAAAGGCGTCGACGGATTTCTATAAGATATCGCTGAAGAAATACGTGGGGCCGCATTTGGGCACCCAAAAGGCGGTGGCCCTAGCCCGCGTCGATGTGCAGCGAGCTCACGCATCCATGACCAAGGAAGCCCGGATCGCAGCCAACCGGGCGATAAAGCTCTTGTCTGCTGCCTACGGCTGGGGAGCAAAGAATGGCTATGTCCCCGAGGGCTTCAATCCCGCCTCCGGCATCGACCTCAACAAGGAAGAAGGTCGAGAACGGTTCCTGTCGACGGATGAGATGAAGCGCCTTGGCGAAGCGCTCCGGGAAGCCGAAACAATCGGATTTCCTGTGAACGCCGGGGATGCGAAGCACGCGCCCAAGGGCCAACGCATAACATTCCACCCGTCGGTAACAGGTGCGATCCGCCTGATCATGCTAACCGGCTGCCGTCTGCGCGAAATCCTTCATCTCCGTTGGGACGAGGTCGATTCGGAGCGAGGTCTGCTATTCCTTCCAGACAGCAAAACCGGCCGAAAGACTGTCGTGCTTTCGACTGCGGCCCTTGCTGTCCTCAAGGAAATGCCGCGAGTCGGAATCTATGTTGTGGCAGGGGCGAGCGCAGGTGAAGAAGACGAGAAGCCCCGCGCCGACCTGAAAAAGCCGTGGAGCGCGGTGACGAAGCGCGCGGGTCTCGACGGCCTTCGGATTCATGATTTGAGGCACAGTTTTGCCTCGGTCGGTGCGTGGTCTGGCCTCGGCCTTCCGGTCATAGGATCGCTGCTCGGCCACGCCGATGTGAGTACGACCCAGAAATACGCGCACATTGCTGACGACGCCGCGCGCCGCGCAGCCGACGCAATCGCGGGACAGATCGCCGTGGCACTGGAGGGGAAGTGATGGCAGACGATGAAGAAGACCACCTCCCCGCCTGGGCAGAGGTTCTGGGTCGCGGCCCCATCCCGGTATCGGAACATACGGACGAAACCAAACTGGCCGAAGAGATGGCCGAGCGGCTGGATGCCCTCCTCCGATCGCACAATGGACTCGAGCCCACCGCAGATGGCTGGCGCCAGTTGGCGCTCGAGTTGGCGCTGAAGTACGAGCCGCTGTTCAAGATTGAGACACCGGAAGATCGTGAAAGCCTCGGCGGCCGCCCCGTCGGTATGGGTAACTTTATTCTTCGGTCACGGATGAAGGCCGAGATGCGAAAGGGTAAAACTCAGGCTGAAGCAGCGCGGACGATCGCAAAGGAATCGAAAGGGAAAATCACATTCAAAACAGCAAATAGCGCATTATCGCGCAACGCGCCCGCACCGGATTTCATGCGCCGGTGGCCGTACGAATGGAAAGCTGATCGTGCGATAAGGGCAGCAGCCAAAAAACTGTCCCAAGAATGATGGCCTATTCTTGGGACACCTGAACAGCCATCTTCCTCCATGCAACCACAAACATGGAGGGAATTGCATGGCGAATCTTAGGGTAAAGCAAGCCGCCGCATATGTCGGCGTCTCTAAATCGTACCTCGACAAAGCGCGGTGCTATGGCGGTGGACCGACCTTCGTCAAGCTCGGCACGACGGTCATCTACCGCAGCGAAGACCTTGACGCATGGGTCGCCGCGAACCGGCAGCCGGCCAATGACAACGGCAAACTGCGAGGTGCAGCATGACCGACATCGCAGCACCGGAAATGACAGCGGAACGCCGCGCCGCCATAGTCGCAGCAATGGCCGCAATGAGCGCCGACGACGGCCTTGATGCCGACGACGTCCATAACCTGGCTAAACTCGCAACGGACAGCCTGAACCGTTTCCGCGGTGAACTTGCCGAGCGTTTCGGCGGAGCCTCTTACGATTTCACGAGGGTGGTGCCTGACGATCTGCGATTCAGGCTTTCAGAGATCTCGGACCTTGTGACGGAAATTGAAGACATGGCGAGGGCGGCAGCATGACACAGCTCGCATCCAACTCCCTCTCCGTATCCGCCGAAGCCGTCCGCGAGCTTGTCGACGCATCCGACACGCTCGCCAGCCAATCTATCGAGAAAGCGCTCGAGGCCGGTCTTCTCCTCATCGCCGCCAAAGCCGAGTGCAAGCATGGCCAGTGGCTGCCCTTCCTGAAGCGGGCCGGTGTCGGCGAGCGGAAGGCGCAGCGGCTGATGAAGCTTTCGGCGTCCGGTTTGAATCCGTCCGCGGTGACGGGTTTCGGAGGTATTCGTGGGGCGCTGGAATTTCTGGCGATGCGCGACAAAGCGGTCGAGACCATGAGGGGCAGCGGCGTCGAGGGTGCTATCGACCTTCGCCGACTCCGCTCCGCTATCAGGCAGGTCGACCAGATCGTGATGCGTTTCGGTGACGACGCGGCGAAGCAGGTCATCCGCGAAGTTGATCCGAAAGACGCCTTCCTCGATGCCATCGAGGGTCGCGGCCTTCCGAAACCCGGCAGGCATCTCGAGATCACGGCCAAGGCCGGCGACCGCGTCGTCGCTATCGGCGTCTGCTGGCCATCGGTCGATCACGCCGGCTTCTACTACTGCGCTACGATGCAGCATCCATCTGCCCCAGACGAGGACGCTACCGCGCCCGTGACCTGGACAAAGCGCCCCGTTCGTGGGGAGCCCATGGCGCTTGACGGCGTTCTGCATGAACCGGTCTGGGATTTCTTCGCAACTCATATGGGCGCGCCCGCATCTCTCTGGGAGTTTGACGACAACGGGATGCTGCCGGAAATTCTGGCCGACCGTCTGGACCTGCCGTTCCTCGTCGCCGAGTCGGAAGCGGCAAAGCCGTGGCGTGACGCCGACTCTGCTGCAACCGCCGACCTGTTGGAAAGCGCAGGTATCGTGCCGCCGTATCCGGCGGCGGCGTAACCCTCCAATCCACCCATCCTGAAACTGTTCCCCGGCCGAGGCGCGGCGCGGGGTCGGAAAAACGCGAGGTTTTTTCTTTGGCACCACTACCAAAACTGACGACGAACGCCGTGTTGGCGATGCGGCAGACCCTGCTGGCCAACGGCTATTGGCCTATCCCCGTTCGTGGAAAGGTCCCGCATGGATTCAATGGGTGGTCGCAATGCCGCGCGACTGCCGAGAATATCATCGAATGGGAGACGACCCATCCCGAGAATCGCAATACGAGCATTCTGACCGGCGATGTAGTCGCGATCGACGTCGACGTACTCCGCCCGGACTTGGCGGCGGCCGTTGTCGAGATGGTTCGCGAGCTGCCCGGCGGCGCGCAGGCTCCGATGCGGATCGGCAAGGCGCCGAAAGCAATGTTCCTATTCAGGACGGACGAGCCGCGGGAGAAGCTGGCGTCGTCATGGTTCAAGATCGACGGCGTTGACCAGCGCATTGAGGTTATGGGCGTCGGTCAACAGGTGGTGGTCGACGGCATCCATCCCGACACCCAGTTGCCATACGTATGGGACCGCGACCTGCCGCCGCTTTCCGACTTGCCGCTGTTAGACTGGCCATCACTGGAAGCAATGATGGCCGACGTCGAGCGGCTGCTCGAGCCTCACGGAAAGAAGAAACCGGCGCCAGTGAAACGGCAAGCGGCCAATGACAACACCGCAGACAACTTCGGCCGCCGCGTCAACCAGGCGGCGCTGGACGATCTCGACGCCTGGGTCCCCGCCCTTGGTCTGCCGAACACCCGTCGCCATGGCGGAGGATATCGTGCCGTCTGTGCATGGCGCGGCGTTAAGAACGCCAACCTCTCTTTCCATCCAGAAGGGATTACCGACTGGGGGTCGGGCGAGACACATACGGCGATCGACGTTGCGCAGAAGGCCGGAAAGGGCGACGGCTTCGCCAGCGCTGCGGAATGGCTCTGCAGCCGCCTCGGCCGAAAAAAAGAAGATCTCGGGTGGGTCGACAACGGGGCCGCTCTGCTGCCACCTGCCGGTGTTGTGAGTGCCCTTGTCGCCAAGAAGGCGAAGCCCCTCGACCTATCGAATCCGTTCACCGCGGAAGCTGCTGGTGGCATCATGGGGAACCTCACGGATTGGATTATCGCCACTTCCCGGCGCAAGTCGCCGGAGTTCGCGGTCATGGCCGCCATCGCGTTCATGTCTGCAATGTACGGACGTCGTGTCGTGGGGCCGACGGGATGCGGCGTGAACCTGTACCTTGCAGGTATCGCCGGCCCGGGGTTTGGTAAGGAGGCGCCGTTGCAGCGGCTGGTTCGTGCCCTCCACGACACCGATATGGCCTTCCTGGTCGGCGCTGGTGAGGTCTCCAGCGCCAGCGCAATCGAAAAGATCCTCCGTCGCAAGCCGGCCGTGGTGATGCCGTGGGACGAAATCGGCGACGTGTTCGAAGCCATCAATGCCCGCGGTCCGGGGAACTGGGCATCCACGATCCGCAAGGCGATGCTCGAACTGTATTCAAAATCAGTGGGAGTCTGGTTCGGAAAGGAGACGACCGACGAAGAACGGCTAGGCACTCCGATCTACTGCCCGTCGCTGACCGTGATCGGAACGTCGACACCCACGCGCTTCTACGGAGGGCTGTCCGAAAAGAATCTGGCCGATGGTCTGGTAGCGCGCATGATCTTTATCGCACCCACAAAAAGACCGGAGCGAGCTCGTCATACAGATGCCGACCTGAAGCTGCCGGCGGACATCGTCGCGAAGGTGAAGGCCGAGCAAGCTGCATTCCCCTGGCCGGCGGCAAGCTCTGGCGGAAATTGGCGATTGCCGGAGAAGGAGCCGGACCTCATCGAGGTTCCGTGGGGTAACGAAAAAGCGGAAGAGGCTTGGCTGGCTATCGAGGATTGGCAGGAAGATGAAATCGAACGCGACGAAACGCGGGACGGCATCGTCGGACGGTTCGCGGAGAATGCCGTTCGTCTCGCCACGCTCCGCGCCCTATCCCGCACCGCGAGAGGAGCAGCCGTCACCGTGGAAGACGTAGCCTGGGCTCGTGCCGTGATGATGGATTCGATCCGCGCCGTGGATGTCGGTGTCGAGAAGTTCATGGTCTCGAGCAAGTTCGATGAGATTTGTCAGGCGATCTTATCAGCCTTGCGAGGCGCCAAGGGCGGCGAGATGTATCGGGCCGAGTTGCTGAAGCGCCGTGGCGTGCGGGGGGCCGAGAACCGGATGTTCGACGATGCCGTGAAGCGCCTGCAGGAGACAGGAGATATCGAGCGAACCGACGGAAAGAAGCTCGTTCTCACACCGGCCGGCAGGTAGCGCAGGACTTGCCAAAACTCTTGCACTTGCCACGAGGTGGTACAGATTATGGAACTTTTTTTGTACCACCTCGTGGCAAATGGCAAGAGTTTGGCAAGTGGAAGACCATAGGTAAGTGTATGATATATATAAATATATCTACTCTCTCTTGCCATTTGCCACACTTGCCACAACTCTTCGATTTTCATTTCGTGTCCGTAACTTCTCCCGGACACCCTTGGGCGTGGCAATTTTGGCAAGTTGGCAAATCGAAGAAAAGGAGACCCGAATGATCGATCCAGAAACCATCGAAGAAATTGACGATTGTGATGGCGAATCCGTCCGCGCGTTCGGATTTGACAACGACACCGGCAGGTACTCGTGGGCGTGGGTTCCGCTCGAATACGTCGCCGAATGCGGCCGGTCCGATATCATCGATCGGTTGTTTCCGCGGTATGATGAGGACGAGGAAGCAGCGTGATCACGATCAACGGCACAAAGTTCGCATCCAGCGCCACCCATGCCGGCGAACCGTGGCGAGGCTGGCCGGTCTCGAAGACCCTTCAGCCCTACCGCCCCAAACCGGCCAACGACAACAGGCCTGAGCGCTTCCGCGGCGGCTATCCGGCGCTGTCCTGGCTCGCCGAGGAGAACCCCGAAGCCGTGGTGGCCATCGCCACCATCATGGGCGATTTCCGGCCGATCTATCGGAACAAGGACGATCGGGATGACGACCTGGACAGCAGCGACGATCGCATGCGCATCCATCCGGATCCAGACGACCTCGTGGAAGCCGCTAATGACGGGCGGGCTATCCTCCCCAAGGGCAGGCTCGCGCCACGCACCGGCGCATTGCGGTCCGGCTTCCCGGCAGCGGAGAAACAGTACCGCGTCGGTGGCACCCGCTACCGCCTCGGCCGCGCCGTGTTCAACGTGGACTCCTCAGAGGCGCAGCAGGGCCTGCTAACGTACTGGCTCGACAAGAAGGGCGTCGTACAGCTTCCGCGCGAGGAGCCCTCGCAGCGGAAGGGCGGCCGGGTGCCGATCTGCTGGCAGGTCGAGCGATATATGCGCTCTTGGAACGATCGTCCGCGCAACGATCGCGATGCGGCAATGGAAAAGCTGTACGACTCCGAGTGCCTGGCGTTCCACCTTCGTCGCCGCGGCACGCCGATGCCAGCACAAGTGTACGGCAAGGCCGGTCATTCCCGCGTTGAGATCCCGGAAGAGAAGGCGGCACTGCGCGCCTGGCTCGCCGATCAGACGGCCGGCCACGCTGTCACTCGCCTTCCGGATGGCGTTGCCCGATCCACAACATGGTTCGGGCGTGTCGGTGGAGGCAAGCAAGGCTTGTCGGTTCCGGAAATCTGGCGTGAACCGGAAGCTGCTCCGGACCTGCCGGATGACGTCGCGTTGACAATCGAGACCATGCTCGCGCGCGGTGACCTGACCGACGTCGCCGAAGCGCACAAGGTCGAGACAACGCGGCCGGATCGTGCGGGCAAGCGTCTGGTTCGCGCCGCCGGAAAGGCAGCCTTGGCCCTGATGCCGGCCAACGACAACAAAAAATCGAGAAAAGTTGCGGCGTAGAGTCCATTTCGTGGCGCGCCGTTCGCTTTCCATATGAAGAGATAGTTTCCCCATTCGCGGTTTCTCAGACAGGCCGCGAACTCCTGGCCCGCCTCTGTGCGGGCCTCATTTATTCGGCTGCCTTGCGGCAGTCGCGACGTGACTGCGGATGTACCAGCACGTCACCTATCTGCACAGCCCCGGCTGCGCATCGATCGCGCACCGCGCCTGCAACTTGGCAGTTGGCGCGGTGCCAGCGCTTTTTTTTGCTCATTCATTCCCCAACCCCCAAAGATTTAGGAGCAACAATGCGCCTTCACGAAGCCGCGCAACTCATCGCGCACCATCTCCGCCGCGGCCCTGGCCGCATACAAAACATCGCCAGTCGCCTGCAGGATGCTGGCCTCCTCCCGAAAACCGAGGGCAGCCGACGATATCCAGACGACGCCACCCGAGACGAAATCGTCGCGCTGTTCATCGCGTCCATTGCAGAAACCAGCCTCGGCGCTGCTGCGGCAACCACCTCAACGTTTGCGGCCTTGGCCGATGGCGAAGGCACCCGCTTCGACCAGGCGGTGGCCGATCTCCTGTTCCGAGAGGATGTTCCCGCCTCCGACATCGCTGTCCATATCGATCCGCCGGCCGCCACCATCGCAATCGACGGCCAGGTCGTCGTTTTCGGCGCAGACGAGCCTGCGAGTGGCGCGGTTTCGGCCAGGTTCGTCGACGCCCACACCATCGCCGCCCTCCGCGCTGATCTCAACAAGAAGGAAGCTTGAATGTCGAAAGTCGTGAAATTTTTCGGTCTCGGCCGCCAATCCTCCGGCGATCTTGCGGTCGCGCTGGAAAAGGCAAAGGCCGAGCTAGAGGCTGCCGAAGCCGCGGTTGTGGCTGCGGATGAAAAGTATCAGGGCAGTTTGCTGTCCGAAGACGCTGCAGCGCTCCGACGCTTGGCGGACGCAAAAACCGATGCAATCATCACCGTCGACATCTGCCGCGCCAAAATCGCCAAACTGGAAAAGCAGCACGCAGACGCACTTGAGGCCGAAGCCGCCGATCAGCGCCAGCGCCGCTATGATGATGCTAAGGCCGCGTCCGAAGCCGCAGAAAAGCGCCTGCGCAAGGAGTATCCCCGCGCCGCCCTTCAGATCCGTGAACTGCTTGCCGAGGTCGCTGCGGCATCCCTGGCCGTCCGCGAAGCCAATGAGGACCGCCCGACAGGTGCGCCTGCCCTCGCAGGTCCAGAGCATTCGCGTTCGCAGGTAAATCTCTATCAGGAGGTTTTGAGCGAGGACATCGCTGATCTCTGGACCGAGATCGATGGCGCTACCCCTATTCGCGAAGACCTTCAGCGACACGTCCGCGCGCACGACAAGCACCGACGCGGGATGATGCGTGACCGATCGGACAGCCTGGAGAACCCGCTTCAGTACGGCACGGTTCAGACCGAGCACGGAACTCTTGAGGTCGTACTCAAGCGCTTCCGGCGGACGAAATTCCTCCCTGATGCGTCTGGCCGTCACATCGGTTCGCTCGCCAGCGAAATCGTGCTCCCGCCGCTCGATGCCGACGCCACACCGTATTGGACGCCGGCCTATGACGCCCATGACGCGGCGAGGCAAGCAGTCGCCGAACTGAAGCCCGCGCCGAAGCGCGCGGAACGCGTGCCGGAACTCTCGTATGATCTGGTGAAGCAATGAGCACTGACGAACATCGGAAACAAATGGTGGCCGCGGCGGCCGTCGCGATGGCCCAGCGCAACATCGCCATTGCCACGGCACGCTACGGCTATCAGCCGCCCGAACGGCCCGCTACCGCTCCGATTGCATCGACGCCCGCGCCAACCCAAGCGCGGAATGATGTGCTCGTGAAAGAAGCGGCCCGCCGCCGCGCCGAACGTGAAGCTGCGGAAGCCGCCGAGGCGAAGGCGTCCATGGCGCGCGTGGTCGCCCGCATGAACGGGAAAGAGGTGAAGGACCCCAGCCGACTTGAGCACGGCTGGGGCAAAGTCGTTGCCGATCTCAACAAGCGGAACGGCGCCACAGCCACCGACGAGAAACCGGCCGAGCTGAGCGGGTGGGCGCGGATGATTGCCCGGATGAATGCCAGGGGCGGCCGGTAGGCCCCCTGGCATAGGAACCCTATCCTGGTCCAACCGCCAGGCGGACGCGCATGCCTCGCCGGTCGAACTTTAGCTAGTTCGAAAATAGGTTGACAACTTGACAAATGCACCCGCCCAAACCGGAAATCAGGCTGCTTTTGCGGCCTATAAGGACGTGTCCAGGCAGACCGTGACCGACTGGAAACAGAGGGGATTGCTCGTTTTTTCCAGTGACGGAAAAGTCGACTTCCTCGCCACGGACCAGCGCTTGGCCGATCACGGGATTCGTCAACCCGCAGGCAGCGAGTTGACAGAGCTCACCGCCCTCGATGGCGTCGAGCTATGGTCGCGGGCCGACGCCGAAACCGTCAAGGAAAACTACGCTGCCAGGCTGAAACAGCTCGAATTCGAACGCGAGAGTGCCCTTGTCGTGACGGTCGACGAGGCGGCACGGCACATCGTAGACGAATTCGGCGTGGTCCGTCAGCGATGCCGCTCCATTGGAGCGGAAATCGCGCCGAAGCTGGTCGACATGACCTCAGCGGCGGAGATCAAGGCGGCGATCGACGATGTCGTCGTCGCCGCTTTGGCCGACTTGTCGGCCGTCTAACACCCCCAACCCCAGACACCACATCGCCCGGCCTATCGAGCCGGGCTTTTTCATGGAGAAGACAACATGACCATTTCCTACAACCTCCGCAAGCCCATCGAACACAACGGCACCACGTACCAGACGCTGACTTTTCGCGAGGCCAATACTGGCGACATGGTGATGGCCGACAAATTCGAGGGGCAGACCGGAAAAATCGTCGCCATCCTGGCGTCCATGTCTGGTGTGCCGCTTCCCGCCTTCCACAAGATCCCCCAGCGCGATCTCCTGAAAATCGTTGACGCGACGGCCGCGCTCATGGGGGAGGACGAGGAGGTGGATGGCGCGGCGTAGTCGCGCTCATCGCCTCTGAATTACACACCCCTGTGAACGTCATTGAACAATGGCCGCCGGAAAAGACCCTCGATTGGTACGAAGCGGCCGTCGAAATCATCCAGCTAAAAAATGGAGGCGGCCGTGGCGAAACGGCAAGCTGAACTCGTTCTCTCGCTCACCGACAAGGTGAGCGGAAGGGCGAAGGGTGTCCACGCCGCCCTTGCCAAATTGCAAATGATGGCGGCCCGCAACGCGGCCGCCATGGATGCTATGCGCGGCCGCATGTTCGACGCTATTGCGGTCGGCTACACCTTGGCGCGGAGCCTCACGGCTCCCGTCAAGGCAGCCGTGGCATTCGAGTCGAAACTCGAAGACATCGGCCAGAAGGCCGACATTCCCCAGAAACGGCTGGCGGAACTCGGAAAACAGCTTCGCCTGATCGGCCGGCAGACAAATCAGGCCGGCAGCCAGATGGCTGAAGGCATGGACACACTTTTGGGCCTCGGCGCCTCTGAGGGTGACGCGCTCAAGCTTTTGCCCAATATCGGTAAGGCCGCCTTCGCCTATAAGGCGTCCATCACTGACCTGTCGTCGGCCGGTTACGCTGCACTCGACAACTTGAAGGTCCCTGCCGACCAGTTCGGCAAAGCCTTAGATGCCATGGCACGGGCCGGCAAGGCAGGCGCCTTCGAACTCAAAGATATGGCCCAATACTTCCCGGCCCTCGGCGCGGGCTACCAGGCCCTCGGCCAGACCGGCGTACCGGCGGTGGCGGACCTTTCGGCCGCCCTGCAGATCGTCCGCAAAGGCACGGGCGATTCCGCATCTGCCGCCACGAACCTGTCGAACGTGCTTCAGAAGATCAACGCGCCGCAGACGGTCAAAGCATTCAAAAAGCTGGGCGTCAATCTTGAGCGGGAGCTAAAAAAGCGTGCCGAAGCGGGCATGAGCCCAATCGAGGCAATCGCGGATATCACCAATAAGACGTTGAAGGGTGATCTCAGTAAAATTGGTGATCTCTTTGCGGATTCGCAGGTTCAGCAGGGTCTTCGGCCGCTGATCCAGAGTTTGGAAGAATTTCGCCGTATCCGTGCCGAGGCCATGGCGGCGCAAGGGACGGTGGAGGCCGACTTCCAGCGCCGGATGAAGACCTCGGAAGGCGCGCTCTTGCGGATGCAAGCCGCGCTCGAGAACATATCTGCCTCCATTGGTGCCGCCCTGTTGCCCGCCCTCAATCAGGTGATCGACAAGGTCGCACCAATCGTCACCAGCATCGCGGATCTGGCAGAACGCTACCCCGAGGCCACTTCTGCCATCGTGGCCGCGACGGCTGCCGTGGTTGGGTTCAACATTGCGATGACCGCCACCAGATTCGCCTTCCTGTGGACGAAGGGCGGCGTGCTGTCCATGGTCATTCCGGTAGCGCGCCTGGCTTCGCACTTCACCACGGCGGCGACGGAAGCTGTTGCGCTTCAGCGGTCCCTCAAAGCGCTCTCCACATCGAAGAACGCGGGCATGGCCGCCATGCTCGACGGCGGGCTCAACGGTGCTGCGCTCACCAAACTTGAAACGGTCCGCGCCGCTCTCGGCGGCATGGCAGCGGCCGTACCAGGTGTTACCGCAATCGGTGGCGCCCTCACTACCGTTGGTGCTGCACTGGCCACCATTTCCGCGCCGGCATGGCTCGCCATTGGAGCGGGTGTTGCTCTTGTTGCTGGTGCCGGCCTGGCGCTCTGGCAGAACTGGGATCGTATCAGCAGTACCGTTGCGGGCGTTGCCCGTGCAATCGGCGAAGAGTTGCAACCCGCTATTGATTTTCTGTGGCCTGTGCTCGACCCGTTCGCGCAGTCGTTCTCCGCACTGGGGGATGCTGCAAAATGGGCGTGGGAGCAGTTCAAAGAGGCGGCTAGCTGGCTCGGTTCGCTATTCCAGTCGAATGACCTGACACGCCAGCATCAGATGGTCATCGAGGACAATGCCTATGCGGTGACAAGAAAGCTGATCGACGGCTTCAAAGCGCTGAATTCGGCGATGTTTCAGGCCGGCGTCGACATGATCCAGGGCATCATTGATGGCGTGGTAGCCAAGGCGGGCGAGCTTCTGGCCTGGTTCGCTGATCTTCCTGCGAAGATCAGGGCGGCTGTCGGCCGGATTGATCTGTCAGGGCTTATTTCCTGGGGCAGCCTCAATCCGTTCGGCGGCGGCGAAACCACCACGTCAACCCCAGCCGTCGACGGCGCGCGCGCCAAGGGTGGGCCAGTCCGGGCGGGCCGCACTTACCTGGTCGGGGAAAGGGGTGCTGAGCTGTTCTCGCCAGGCGCATCGGGCATGATCTCGCCGCACGATGCATATCGGGCGGCTGCGGCTGGTTCTGCAGCGTCAGTTGGCGGCCCAGTCCGGAGCGGCGGCAACACCATCACTATCTCTCCAACAATCAACATCCACGGCGGCATGCCGGTCGGCTCTGACCCGCATGCGGTAGCGCGCCACTACTCAAAGGAAATAGGGGATTATCTGATCTCCGAACTTGAGGGTGCGCATGGCTTCGATCTCAACGACGGAAGGCACACATAATGGCAGGTGATCTTTTGACCCTGATCAGGGGGATTGGCGAACGGTTACAGGAACTGGAACGCCGCAACAACAATCGCCGGCGAACTGGCACCATCGCGGAAGGCCCGGACGACAAGGGCCGCTATCGGGTGGAGCTCTCCAGGCAGGGCGGCGTGCCGTACCTCACCCCCTGGATCCGCCCTAAAACGGTCGGCGCCGGCAACGTCAAGCTAGACGTGGTTTATGCCATCGGCGAGCAGGTCGATGTGGTTTCCGAAAGCGGCGATCTGACGGACGCCCGCATCGATTTCGGCATGTATTCCGATGACAACCCGCGCGAAAACGACACTAATGTCCCGCTCAGGCTGAAGGTAGGCGACTCCATCATGGAAATCAGCGGTAGCGGCATCACCTTGAAGGCCAGCAAGATCGTTCTGGATGGCGAAGTACACCTCGGCGGTGAAGGTGGTCAACTCCTGCACCGTAAGGGTGACGCGGATAGCGATGGCGACACCGCTGTTGGTTCGGCAAGCCGGGTTTATGCGGTGTAGCCATGCTCAAAATCGACATCAAGGGCGACGGCCTGGCCCTGTTCACCAAAGCGACGGCTGCCCTCAAATCCCCACGCAAGGCCGGCCAGGTCTTCAGCCGCGCGATCAACGAAACCGGGCGGGTTGGGGGCACGGCGGCAGGCCGTGCCCTCGCGGTGCAGACCGGGCTCCCGTTGCGAACCGGCATGAAGGCCGTGCGGCGGAACGTCACCAAGTCGACGCCGGCGACCCTGACCTATGTCATCCACGGTCAGGGTGGCGACATATCCCTGAAGCACTTCAAGCCCCGTGAGACCAGGATCGGCGTCAGCGCCGCACCTCGTGGCGTTCGGCAGGTTTTTCCGTCCAGTTTTATGAAGGCCGGATGGTGGCCGAAGCGAGTCGTTAAGCCCGCATGGAATGGCCAGGTCTTCGTTCGCGCGAATACGGACGGCTATTCCTACAACTACGCAAAATCGAACCCGTTCGTGAAGTCGGGCGAGTGGAAGCGGGAGCGGACAGGCACGAAGTTCGCCAAGCAGAAATCCGGCGTCTTCATCCCCGTGGAGCTCTTGCGCGGCGAAGTCGCGAAGGTTTGGGATCAGACAGCCGAACGGCTTGAGCCGCGCGTCATTCACCATATCAACAGGATGACGGGCGGGCTCTTCAAATAGGGCGGGCGGCGCTTTCGGGCGCTGCCAACCCTCGTGATTCAACGTTTCGTAACCTCTACAATGGACGGTGCTTGGCTGAGCCGCATGGAGAGTATTTTGGCTGAAATCGTGCCATTTGGCGAAAGACGACGGCGCAAGCGACGAAAATTTGTGTTGCTGGTAGCGAAGGTGTCCGCTGCGACATTTTGCGCGACCATCGCCGTTGGGGCTGGATGGGATCAACTCACCTCAACATGGCAATGGGCGACGACCGCCGGGCCGGTGAATGCCTCAGAGGTCTCTGCCGTGCGCGACAATTCGAAGCCCGCGCACTTGAACCTCAGGACAAGGCTGCCGGAACGACGGGTGGTCAGTGCGTTCACGGCATGCAATGGTTCGAAGCGCGTAACGTGCGTCGTCGATGGCGACACCTTCTGGTTTGAAGGTGAAAAGGTCCGCATAGCGGACATAGATACGCCAGAGATCGGCGAGGCGAAATGTCCAAGCGAACGCGCTCTCGGAGAAAAGGCCAAGAGCCGACTGCAGGTGTTGCTGAGTGCAGGTCCATTCGAGATGCAGGCGCTGCCGGGCAGGGACACCGATAAGTATGGACGCTTGCTGCGCGTGCTAGTGCGCAACGGCCAGTCGATCGGCGATAGGCTTGTTGCCGAGGGATTAGCCCGCACGTGGTCTGGCCGCCGTGAGCCGTGGTGCGGCATCTAAGGTAAGCCACTTCCGCCAAGCGCAATTTCGGCAACACCTCGGCAACACTGCAAACGCCCAGAAGCCCGGCATTTTGGCTCGGCAGCAACGGGGTTGCTGAGCTTTTTGACCCTGTGCCTGGACGGCTGCCGGGACTGCCGACCCGCATTGGCTGGTTTTAGGCCCGAAAGGGACCCGTCCCAGGGGGCTACCAGTCGCGGTCGGGATCGACCATGAAGACAGGGACGGCTGCCAGGTCGCCCGTCGCCGCGACGAACAGATCGATGCAGCGCATCCGCTCCTCCTCGATGGCCTCCACGATCATCTTCACGGGGTCCTTCTGGCCTGCAGCCAGATGCCGGGCGGCAATGCTCCATGCGGTTCGCTCCGTGCTGGAGCCGAAAACATTCTCCCGCGCCTGCATGGTGCGCCTCCTACAAAACCCAACTGGCGCACCATCTCCGCCTATCCTTGCGTGAACTTTGCCTCACGGGAATCCAATGATCAGAATCACACATTTGAATCCGTCCACGGGGCGGATTTCCGCGACGTTCACAGCCGAGGTCGGCAACCTGGTGCTGCCCGGCTGCGCGCTCATCAGGCGGGACGACGGCTATACGTTGTCAGTGCCGCGGATTGGTGCGCCTGGCGAAACGCGGCCGGCGCCGCTGTCATCGGTCATGGAGGCCGAACTACTGAGGGTGGCGGTGGCCCACTATAAGGAGAAAGAATGATCAATATCACCAACATGCGCCCCGGACCAGGGGGCGCCAAAGCCACATTCGACGCTGAGATTGAGGGATGGCTGCTGCGCGACTGCGTCATAGTCCAACGGCCGGAGGGCAACTTGTCGGCGCTGCCGCCGACCTTGCGCGGTGGGCGGCGAGCCGTCCAGATTCCTGACGATCTGTGGTTTGACTTCATTAATGCCGCCCGATCAGCGTATCGGCGGATCAGCCGTGAGGAGGGTTGGGTCGAGCTCTGCGAGGGCGGCGAACTGGCGTTGGCGGCGGCGGGGATATGATGCTCCTGGCACGTTCGACAAGCCTGTTCCCCTGTCATTCACACGCCTCAATCTCTTTCTTGAGCGCATCCACGCGCTTTTTTGACTTGCACACATTCTCGCAGGGTATTCCGTCGTCGTCCCTGTCTGCGCCGGAGTAGCCTTCACACCACATCTCGATGGCTTCTGCGCAGGTCTTTGCGGCCTTACAGCTTTGCGCGTGTCCGGCGGCAGATGTGAAAACTACCAGTGTGGTGATTGTGGCGATGATTAGTTTCATGGTGGCTGACGCTAATACGAGGACGTTAGGAGGCCCTTAACGTTTATCCCGGACGGGCCGTACAAGAGCTCTCCAGATGCGCAAACCAAATCTTCATCCGCGCCAATGTTGAGCATTTCTGATCTCTTGATGCGCACAAGGGAGACCAGTTTGTCGTGATATTTTCCGCCGCTTGCAATATCCCTTCCGCTGACTCCATTGTATGTCGCAGCCATGCTCAAAAATACAGTATTGATCTCTAGCATATCGCATAGTTCGTCGATGACCATTACTTCGGCAATGTGGTTCAGTACGTTTTCCTGTTTGGAATTGCGTGGCTTCGCTTTGGCTACGATAACGGCCTTTTTCTCACTGGCTATGTTCTGTTCCGATTCCGTTGAATGCCCGCATTGCCGTGCTGCACGGTCCGCCAATCGCTGCACGCTTTTCGGGTCTGCTGAGAACGGGCTGCTAGCACTATCGAACGGTACTGCCTCTTGGTCTTCGCCCAGCAGTTGGAGTTTTCCGGCAGCTAAGTCACGCGCCGCACGCTCGTTGATCGTGAAGAAGGTCTGATTGTAATAAGCGATCACGCCGGGCCACCGCTTAGAGCACAGGAGATTGACATCCTTGTGCTCCACCTTGATCTGACCCAAGATGAACTGGGCAACCTGAACGGATTCAAAGTCCCTGATTGTGTTTTGATCGCCTGACGACGTCGTTGTCGAAACCACGACATCGTAGGGGTCTATCGTCGCCTGCCCAACGGTAGGACATGCGGAGGCAAAAAGAAGCACCAACAGGAGACTGCGCATCATCTCACCCCATCAGATAGCACTAACTCAATCTAGAGGTGAAGAGATATTGCCGCAAGGCGAATTTGTAACAGCCTCACCGCCCCATCTTAGCCAGCACAAAGTCGTTCGCCTCCCGGTTGCCGCACCGCGTGCATCGGAGCCTCGGCTCCAGCGTGATGATCATGCACTTCTTGCCGAATCGACGCGCCAGTTCCCAGCGATCGAGATAGCCAGCGTGCTTGCATCGGAAACACCGGGCGCCGAGTTCATACCATTGCGGAATGTCCTGGAAGGCAACGGAATGCTGGCGGCTGTTGACGTAGACGTTGACACCGGTGAGCGTCGCGGGATCCATTGGATTGCCGGCCGTGATATCGATGCCGCGCCGGTGACGCATTAGGGTCGTTCGTAACGAGGCCTCCACCCACGGGCGTAACCCTTCGAAACCAGCACAGAAGCGGTGTAGAGCTGGTCGCGGAGGAAGTCCGCGTCCGCCAGCAGTTCGCGCACAGCGGCCCGTGCGTCGCCTCCGTAGGCTTCGATGACTGCGTCTATTTCCTGCTGTGGGGCGGCTTTGGTCGACATGGGGCACCTATAGGAATGGAGTCCGCTCGGCGGACTATGTTCCTATTTTGTTCTCATTTCAGGAGGAGTCAAGGCGGAACATGCGGTACTCCCTTTCCATTCTTGCTTCAGATCAACCCGACGGGGCGTCATCTGTTGTTCACTGAACCAAATTAAGGGGCCTACCAGATGAACAGATCAACGGTAACGGTTACTGGCGTGCTGCTGCTGCTAGCCGCTCTTTACGTCGTCTTCTGGACGCCAGGTGCGCCTGAAAACCCCGCGACGTCCCATGCAATCAACCGGACGGAGTAAGACATGCGTTATCACGAGAACCTAGAGACTTTCGACGATCCGCAGCCTAATCGCGAGCACGAAGAGCGCGCTAGCCGGCGCGTTGTCTTTGCCCTGTTGGTCGTGGGAGCGGTGATCGCGAGTCTATATGGGTTTGGGGCGTTGATCGCGGGCGGGATGTAAACTGCGGCGCAGCTTGGAGGGGACAGGGCCAGTTCGCAAACGTCATCAGTAATCGAGAAGCTTCAGAAGCTCCCACCCTTCCTCAGCGATCCTCGTGCAGAACCGCCCCTCTGCATCCTGCTCCATGGTCGCCCAGCCACGCAGCCGAAGGCGGCGGACCACATCCTTCATCTCGGCAGGGATGTCGTTGAAATGCCGCACCCGCACCGCAAGGAAGCGCAAGGCTTGGACTTGGGGTGCCGTGAGGCGGACGACGGGTTTCTTCGAGATATAGCCGGCCGCACGCAACTTGGCGCCCTGATCGGTGATGACGATCCTGATCTTCTTTCGGGGCTCGACGCGCATGTCAGCGAAGCCCAGCTTCTCCAGTTCCTGGAATGCGACCAGATCCTGGTAGGAGAGCCCGTCCATGACGATTCCGTCGCTGGTCGCCAAGCGATCGACGAAGTCGATCTGAGCAGGCGTTAGGCGGTATATGAGGATGGGTTTGGCGGGCATGGCTAAATCGTCGTGGTGCGTGAACTCTGTCACCATGCGGCGGGGTTGTCGAGGGGCACGAGAATGGGGGCAATCCAAAATTGGATGGTTGGAAATCAAGGGGTTAGCACGGATCGGTGCCGAATGATTTCAATGTTTTAGCGCCGGCAAGCCTTTGAAAACATTGGGTCGATTTTTCCGCGGCGAGGGGCCTGCCATAATATACATTTACAAATTTGTCAAGAAAATCAGTGGCTTGCGAGGTCTTTTTCTTGACATGCGAAGCCCCTTGGCGCTATAAACACTGCGCGGCATACCGAACCGCAGGCATACCACCACTATTGAGGAGAGAGCGACGACACTGGTTTTAACCGGCCGACTTCGTTCGGCCTCAATAGAAGGAAAGGTCAAATGTCAGACAGCTTTATCGTCCCAAATTTCATTCCCGTGCAAGCGTTGATCGAGCAGCGAAGGCGCGTACTAGAACTGATGCATGAAGTATCAGACGTAGTAGGAAGCCATCTCGCGATTACCCTAAACGAGATTGAAGAAGAGATTGTGGTAACGCCAGCAGCCTCCATTGAGGAAATTGAGGAGAAGGAACAATTCTTCGTTGACGCGACGGCCGAGTTTGAACGCCCCCGTCTCGTTGAACTGTTCAAAATCTGCATCCACGCCGACCGGCGACGGCTTTGTGCTTGATTTCAAATCTGACATCCCTCAAGCGGCGCGCCCCTTCGTAGCGATACGCGCTGCCACCTACGCGCCTGCGTTCATTCGGATCCAGGATCTAACCCTGCCGATCCCGCAGGCGTACTCCGCAGCCGTTGCCGTTCGAGGGGATGAACAATATCCCGAAATCCAATAGTGCCTGCACTACCGCGGCGACATTGTTCGGCATACCTGACATCGGCCCGGTGGATGCCTCCATGCGTCTGAGTGTCGGCAACGAGATGTTGGCGGCCTTCGCAAGATCGGCTTGCGAAATTCCGGCTAGCGCCCGGGCTGCTGAAACCTGTCGCCCCGTAATATGATATTTTTCTATCACTATGATATTAACCTATTGACATGTGTCCTTCTTGAGATATTCCTATCACCAAGATTGGAAGATCGCAACGGAGCAACTCAACATGACGCAGCCCCAAGCCACCGCCCTAAGCAACAACCCCACGACCATCGCCGCTTTTCGGCGGCACCTTCGCCAGCAGAACCCGCCGAAGTTTCAGCCCGGCGATGTGGTTGACTTCGAGAAGGAGGGCGGCCGCAAGTGGCCCCTGATGATCCTGGGCATCCGCGGCGATGCCGCCGACGTCATATGCTATGACGGAAATCCTCATCTCCTGCGCATCAAGGTCGCCACGCTGGAGGCGCTGCGGATCACGAAGGTCGAAGCGAGCAGCGAGGAGACGGTCACTATGTACCGAGCGCTGGTCGGTCTGGACATTGAGGGGGAAGCAGCATGAACATCCAGCGCCACAAGATCGAGCGCGCCATCGACGTGCTCATAGCCCTGCTCGACGCCGCTGACGGCGATCCGGATCTTGAACCCTCGCTGGGCTATAACCCCTATGGAGGCAACGACGCCGAGGGCGACGACGAGCGTGAAGACGACCCCGCTGAGAGGGGGATCGCCGACTACGACGGTCTTATCGAGCAGGGATTCGGCAATCTCTGGGGAGACACAGTGCAATGACCCCGACCCCCATGACCTACCTCGACCTCTATGAACCCGGCACGATCGTCCGCCTGAAGAACGGGACGACCTTCACGGCCGGCAAGTTCTGGCCTGAGTTGCCCGGCGTCGATCTGATGGCCGATGGCAAGCGTCTGCTCACGGTGAGCGAGCAGTGGCTCAAGGATAACGTCGAGAGCATCCGCTTTCCGGCAGAACAGCCGAAGCGCTCGGCGCCTGCCGAGCAGCGCCATAAGCGTCGTCCCGTTCGATACATAGACGGGAGCTTCTGATCTTTCGCCCCTGTACCGGCGCGGGACTTCTAGCCCGTGAGCCGTAATTGGAAGATGCCCGTTCGAGTCGGGCCAGGGGCTCCAAGTCACCACAGGCCAGCCGGGCACCACCGCACCCACACTCGCGGCCGGCTGGCCGCCCATGCCACGATGTGGTATCATTGTTTCGTGCGCGGCCACCGTCGGGTCGAAAACCATTGCCGCAGCGCCGCGCATAGAACCGCTCGCCCCTCCCACGAGGCGGGCGGTTTTTTCTCACCGCCTCTTCTCGAAGAGCAGGTCAGCGGCCGGCGCTAGATCAGCTGCCGGCTCTTGCGCCAGTTCTTTTTCGGCCCTCCAGCTTGCCATCGTGGGAGCCCCGCCTATCCTCTCCATTGTCGATCAAACGAATGGAGGAAGAGCATGCGGCTGATACCGATGATTGCCGTGCTGTCCGCAGCAATGTTCATGACAGGTTGCGTCTCGGAGGCAGGATATAACCGTGCTCAGGAGATGGTGCGCGGAAGTCCGGCGCTAAAGCGCGACGGAATTAACAAGTGCTATGCTGGCGCTCGCCGCGCATCACCTGCCCGAAAAGCAGAGATGGCCAAGATCATGAATGTGAGCCCGAGCCGCAACGTTGCCCGGATCTATTGCCAGCGTGCATTCAACGGGATTGCCAACGGTCGCATCAGCTATAACGACTTCCGAACGAAGAGCCCGCGTTTCATTCGGGTTATTCAGGGCAGGTAAGATCAGAGAGGGCCGCTAGGCAGTTGCCGGGCGGCCCTTTTTTCATTTCTGCTTTTCGCCGGCGCTCTTTCCGTCAGAGCTCTTGGAGCGCTCCTCGAAGCGATCCGCGCCCTTGGCGAGCTCCGACCCCTTCTCGGCCTCAACCTTGCGCTCCTCGGCCCGTGTGGCCTTGTGGAGGCCTCGGGCTCCTTCTTTGCCCTTCTCGGTGGGTGCATTCTCAATTGCCATTTGACGTCCTCCTGTGGGGCAGAGGAAACGGGCTGCGGCTTGCGGTGGTTCCAACCACAGGAACAAGAACGGAGGCCATCACGTTTCGCCTCGAACGGAAAAGGAGACACGCAATGAACAACATCATCTATCTCGTCGGCCTGGTCGTGATCGTGATCGCCGTCCTGTCGTTCTTTGGGCTGGGCTGATCATGGACGACGAACGCGAAAGACGCATCAAGGCAAGGGCTTTTGAACTCTGGCAGCGCGAAGGTTCGCTCGACGGCCGGTCGCTTGGCCATTGGCTCCAGGCAGAACGCGAGATTCAGGAGGAGGATGAGGCAGAAGCCGCGAGGCGGGATGTGGTTGGCTTGGCCGCTGCGGCGAACCCGACGCATTGAAGCGCCCTACCCCGCCGCTGACTACAATGCGGCTATAATTTTTATAGCCAGAAGACTTGCCGGTATCTAAGTCTTTGAATTTATTGGTCGGAATGGCGGGATTCGAACCCACGACCCCTTGACCCCCAGTCAAGTGCGCTACCGGGCTGCGCTACATTCCGGACCGCGCAAACCCCTATAGTCTCGGGCATTTGGATGCAAGCCCAAAAATCAAAGGCGGGAACGAAAGTGGGGAATTGTCTTGCGGGCATGACGTTGCGGGCGTTCAAACGCCCGGGACTTGGTGGTACGCCCCGGATCAAGCAGGCGAGCGGAGCTCCAGCCCGCCGTAGGCTGCAGCCACCGAAAAGTGCAATTTTTTTCGCAACCGTACCGGAAACGCCGAATCAGACCTTCCCCCGCATTAGACTAAAGTCGTAGGATGCCTCTGCTCGCTTGTCATTTGCGAGCACTCCCCCGCGTCACTGAGAGCCAAGCGTGACGCTTGTTTGCCCCGCCACCGTGCGGGGCCTTTTCCTTCTGTCGGTCCGTTTCAAGCGCTTGACTCCGCAGCGCATGAGAACATAATAGGAACAAAGGCGAAGGCCCGCTTATCTCGATCCCGGAAATCCCCGATTTTCTGTGTTACCACAGGAGACTGCCGACGTGCGACCGCTTCCCGAGTACGAAGCACAGACTGAACCGAAGGAGGACGATGCCGTATGCGCCGCCCTTGCCTGGCATGACGGCGATGCGCGCGCGACGATCGCGACGCTGCTGGCCGATTGCGCGCATCTGCGGCGCCAGCTCGCGCTGACCCGCTCGGCGATGGGGCGCGGCTTCGTGCGCGGCTGGGAGCCGATGCAGCAGCGGGATTGACGGCGGCCCCTTCATGGCGGTGAAGCATGCTGCCCGGATGCGGATGGAGCGGACCGAACCTGCGGCATGACGGCGCCGGCGGATGCTGGATCGCTTGGGCCGGATTGCCGGCATGGGCGGTCGGCGACCAGGACGCGCCGGGGGCGACGTGGAAAGGCTCAGCGCACCTGGTCTAGCAGGCGCTTGCATTCCAGGAGATCGTAGAGCGCTTCCTGCAGGAGCGCGCGGTCTTCCTTGCCGACGCTGGTCTTGCCGATCGAGATTTCCGGCGTTTCGTCGCCGCCGCCGACGAAGGAGAAGAAGCGGCGGCTGGCGGGCGCCTTGGCGCGGCCGACGATCTGGTCCTCGTCGCTGCCGGCCTTCGGCGGGGTCGGCTCCTCGTGGCTGGCGGCAGCCAGCGCCTCGACAGTGGCAAGGTCCCCGCTGGCGATGGCGGCGACGAAGCGGTTGCCGTTGACCTTCAGGAGCTTCTGCACGCCCTTGATCGTGTAGCCGTGGTCGTAGAGAAGATGGCGGATGCCCTTCAAGAGATCCACGTCCTCGGGCCGATAGTAGCGGCGCCCGCCGCCGCGCTTCATCGGCTTGATCTGCGTGAAACGCGTCTCCCAGAAACGCAGCACATGCTGCGGCAGGTCGAGATCGTCGGCAACCTCGCTGATGGTGCGGAAAGCATCCGGACTCTTGTCCATTCTACCCTCAATGAAAGCGCGCGCACGGCCAGCGAAAGGCGCTGCCGAATCGTATTCATTTCAGCGGGTTGCCGAACGATATTCAAGTTTCAAATTGCCGAATCGCCGGCTATAGGCAGAAAATCGCTCAGGAAGCGGGCGAAGCCGGCTTCTGTTTCGCCTTGCGCGCGAGATGGGCCTTCAGCACCCGCTGCTTGAGCACGTTGGACGCCTTGAAGGTCATCACCCGTCGCGGCGAGATCGGCACTTCCTCGCCGGTCTTCGGGTTGCGGCCGATGCGCTCGTTCTTGTCGCGCACCTGGAAGGTGGCGAAGGAGGAGAGTTTCACACTCTCACCCCGCACGATGGCATTGCAGATCTCGTCGATCACGGTTTCGACAAGCTCTGCGGATTCGGTCCTCGAAAGGCCGACCTTCCGGAAAACCGATTCGGCCAAATCTGCGCGTGTCACCGTCTTGCCGCTCATCGTTCCTCACCGATTTCCCATTGAAAGCCTATGGTTAAGTGGCGGAAGAGTATTGTCCTTGCCCCTGCGGGTCAAGCGGCCCTGCGCCCTGATGCGGGAGAGGCCGTTTCACCCGCGGCCGACCGGCGTTCCCGCATGGCAAAGGGGGGCCGGAGCCGGCCCTTTCCCGCGTTCCCTTTGCCGAAAGCCGCCCTCCCCCAATGGGCGGGCGCGTGGAAATGGCTACCAGCGCAGCAGCACCGCACCCCAGGTGAAGCCGCCGCCCATGGCCTCCAGCAGCACGAGGTCGCCCTCCTTGATTCGCCCGTCGCCCGCCGCCGCGGCAAGCGCCAGCGGGATCGAGGCGGCAGAGGTGTTGCCGTGCAGGTCGACGGTGACGACGACCTTTTCGAGCGGAATGCCGAGCTTCCTGGCCGAACCGTCGATGATGCGCTTGTTCGCCTGATGCGGCACCAGCCAGTCGATGTCCTCGGCGGCAAAGCCGGTGGCGTCGAAGGCCGAGACGATCACGTCGGTGATCATGCCGACCGCATGCTTGAAGACCTCGCGGCCCTCCATGCGCAGATGGCCGACCGTGCCCGTGGTGGACGGGCCGCCGTCGACATAGAGCTTTTCGCGGTGCGCGCCGTCGGAACGCAGCTGCGCCGTCAGGACGCCACGGTCCTGGTTGGTCCCCGCCCCGTCCGCCGCTTCCAGCACGATGGCGCCGGCGCCGTCGCCGAAGAGCACGCAGGTCGTGCGGTCGGTCCAGTCGAGGATGCGCGAGAAGGTTTCCGCGCCGATGACGAGCACGCGTTTCGCAAGGCCGCCGCGGATATAGGCGTCGGCGGTCGTCACCGCATAGACGAAGCCGGAACAGACGGCCTGCACGTCGAAGGCGAAGCCATGGTGCATGCCGAGGCGGTTCTGGATGTTGACGGCGGTCGCCGGGAAGGTGTTGTCCGGCGTCGAGGTGGCGACGATGATGACATCGATATCGGCGGCCGTCAGGCCCGCCTTGTCGAGCGCGGCGCGCGCGGCGGCCTCGCCGAGCGAGGCGGTCGTCTCGCCCTCGCCGGCGATGTAGCGCTGGTGGATGCCGGTGCGCTGCACGATCCACTCGTCGGACGTGTCGACCATGCTTTCCAGTTCGGCATTGGTGAGAACCCGCTTCGGAAGCGCCGCTCCGAAACCGCGGACCACTGAACGAATCATTCTATACCTCGTCGGTCATGCCCTGGGCGGCCCCTTCGACGGGGCGGCCGGCATGATACTTCTGCAAATCTCTTTCGATCTTGTCCTTGAGGCCGTTGCGGGCCATGTCGTAGCCGACATCGACGGCGGCCGCGAAGCCCTCGGCATCCGTGCCGCCATGGCTCTTGATGACGATGCCGTTGAGGCCGAGGAACACGCCGCCGTTCACCTTGCGCGGATCCATCTTCTCGCGCACCCGGTCGAAGGCGCTCTTGGCAAGGATGTAGCCGAGCTTGGCCATCCAGGTGCGCGACATGGCGGCGCGCAGGTATTCGGCGATCTGCCGCGCCGTGCCTTCCGCCGCCTTCAGTGCGATGTTGCCGGCAAAACCTTCCGTGACCACCACGTCCACCGTGCCGCGACCGATATCGTCGCCCTCGACGAAGCCGTAATAGTCAATCGTGTCGAAATTGGCCTCGCGGATGAGCTGGCCGGCGGCCTTCACCTCTTCCTGGCCCTTGATCTCCTCGACGCCGACATTGAGCAGGCCCAGCGTCGGCTTGTCGATCTCGAACAGGGCGCGCGCCATGGCGCCGCCCATCAGCGCGAAGTCGAAGAGCTGGTTCGCATCCGCGCCGATCGTCGCGCCGATGTCGAGCACGATGCTCTCGCCCCTCAAGGTCGGCCAGATGCCGGCGATCGCCGGGCGCTCGATATTGGCCATCATGCGCAGGCAGAATTTCGACATGGCCATTAGCGCGCCGGTATTGCCGGCGGAAACGGCGACATCGGCCTCGTTCTTGGCAACGGCGTCGATCGCCTGCCACATGGAGGACTTGCCGCGGCCGCGGCGCAGCGCCTGGCTCGGCTTCTCGTCCATGGCGACGGCGACGTCGCAATGGTGGAAGGTGCTGGCGGCCTTCAGTTTCGGATGCTGCGCCAAGAACGGCTCGCATTCGGCGGCATTGCCAAAAAGCACGAAGCGGATGTCGGGATGACGCTCGAGAGCCTTGGCTGCGCCCGGGATAGCGACCTTGGGGCCGAAATCGCCACCCATGACGTCGACGGAAATTCTGACCACGCGTGTCTTGCCTTAATTCTTGTTTTCCAGGGGCAGAAGGCTGCCGCGGCGGAATTCGGTCAAAATACCGCTTTTCGCCGGGGGCACAACTGAATTATCGGGCGTCTCAGGAGCCGTTCAGTCTTTTTTCCAGTCCTTCAGAACGGCAAAAGGCGACGGTTTTTTGTCGTCCGCGTCGGTGCTTTCGATATGGCCGGAAAAGCCCGCGCCGGACTTGCGCGGATAGGGATCGATGGCGAGCGCCACATGTTCGGCGGCGACCACGCCGGCATCGATCGTGTCGCCCGTAAAGATCTCCGGGGCATCCGGACCGTCCGGATCGAGCAGCATCTCGCCGGTCTCGGTCGCGGCCGGAAGCCGCGCCAGCTTGGAGCCTTCCGGGACGAAGACGACCTCGACCGGCTCGTCGATATGCGCCTCCACCGGATCGAGCGTCACCACGCAGGCCTGCACGATATCCGCCTCGACGTGACCCTTGAGCCGCACGCCGTCGCGCTTCCAGCGCATGACCTGGAAGGTGGCGGACAGCGCCTTCACCTCCAGCACGGACCAGAGTTTCGCCAGCCCCGCGCGCTCCTCGGCATCGGCGCTCAGCGTCACCTCGACCGGGTTGCCGGAGATATGCCCCACCTTGACCGGATAGGAAAACGGCGTGTCGTCGTCTTTCGTCATTCTCGTCCTTTTCACCGCCCTAGGGTGTGTCCTTCATGACCGGGTTCCGCCACGGCCAGCGCGCCGACCGCGATCGCATCCTCGCCGACAGCCATCATCGCCTGTTCGGCGGCAAAGAGATAGGAGGCTAGCCCCGCCATGGAGGGCGCACCTTCACCCGCTTCGGGATAGATATTGCGCCGGAGCGCATTCGCAAGCCCGTCCCGGTCGTCGGAATCGAGCGCCGCCGCGTAGGATTCCAGCCGGCCGTAGAACATGCCGGCGAACTTCTTCATGCGCTTCGGCACGCCGACATCGCCGACCCCGAGCTCGCGAATCGAATGGTCGACATCCTCGAAGAAGGCATCGACGATCTCCTGGGCGATCTCCTGGCCGGACGTGCCGCTTGCGCGGGTGCGCCGGAAGTAGAGGATCAGCATTGCCGAGAGCATCTCGAAGCGCCCCATCACCGTGTCAGGAACATCAAGCGCTTCATAGAGATAGGGATGGCGCGCCGCCTGTGTCAGCGCCGCGTACTGCCTTTCGACAATACGCCGGTTGCCGTTTTTTTTGCCGAACAGGCCGAAAATCATCATAAAGCCTAGTTTTGCCCGATTCAAACCATGGAGCCGTCGCAAGTCATGTTGCATGACGGTCGAAGCTGGTTTACCGAAGCAGGCATGAATTGCAATGGCTGCGCGGCCATCACAGTCCCGGGGATGTTGTTGAAGAGAGATGCTCTGAACATGAAGCTGTTGCGTAACGCCGCCATTGCCATCGCGCTTTCCTCCTCCGTTCTCGCAGGCTGCCAGGGTCCCGGCGAAGTGCTGCACCAGGGATATGTCGTCGACCAGGAAACGCTGGCGCTGGCACCGGTCGGCTCCTCGCGCGAGCAGGTCCTGCTCTCGCTCGGCTCGCCATCCGCGACCGCGACCTTCGACAACGAGGTCTTCTACTACATCTCGCAGAAGCGCACCCGCCCCGTCGCCTTCATGAAGCCGAAGGTCGTCGAGCAGAGCGTTCTCGCCGTCTATTTCGACAAGGACGGCGTGGTCGAGCGCCTTGCGCACTACACGCTGAAGGACGGCCGCGTCTTCGACCTGATCTCCCGCGTCACGCCGACCGGCGGCGTGGAGCTCACGTTCCTCGGCCAGCTGCTGCGCGGCTCGGGCGGTGCGCCGGGCGCGGCGATCCAGAATATCTTCGGCGGCGGCGGCCCGAAGTAAGGCCTCCGGCCACTCCCGGAAACGAGAAACCGCGGGGATCGCTCCCCGCGGTTTCTTTTTGCCTGCCGACCGGCGGTGCCGATCAGGCGAGAATGGCCAGCAGCAGCAGCGCCACGATATTGGTGATCTTGATCGCCGGGTTGACCGCCGGGCCTGCCGTGTCCTTGTAGGGATCGCCCACGGTGTCGCCGGTGACGGAGGCCTTGTGGGCTTCCGAGCCTTTCAGGTGGCGGGTGCCGTCCTTGTCGACGAAGCCGTCCTCGAAGCTCTTCTTGGCATTGTCCCAGGCCCCGCCACCGGAGGTCATGGAGATTGCCACGAAGAGGCCGTTGACGATGACGCCGAGCAGCGAGGCGCCGAGCGCGGCAAAGGCCGAGGCCTTGGAGCCGGAGATGAGCAGCACGCCGAAATAGACGACGAGCGGCGCCAGTACCGGAAGCAGCGAGGGCACGACCATTTCGCGGATCGCCGCCTTGGTGAGGATGTCCACCGCGCGCCCGTAGTCCGGCCGTTCGGTGCTTGCCATGATGCCCGGCTTCTCGCGGAACTGCCGGCGCACCTCCTCGACGATGGAGCCCGCCGCACGGCCGACGGCCGTCATGGCGATGCCGCCGAAGAGATAGGGGATGAGGCCGCCGAAGATCAGGCCGGCGACGACATAGGGGTTGGAAAGGTCGAAGGAGATCGTGCCGATGCCGGCGAAGTAGGGATACTTGTCCCCGTTCGCGGCGAAGTAGGCAAGGTCGTTCGAATAGGCGGCGAAGAGCACCAGCGCGCCGAGACCGGCGGAACCGATCGCATAGCCCTTGGTGACGGCCTTCGTCGTGTTACCGACCGCGTCGAGCGCGTCGGTCGACTTGCGCACTTCCGGCGGCAGGTGCGACATCTCGGCGATGCCGCCGGCATTGTCGGTGACCGGGCCGAAGGCGTCGAGCGCCACGATCATGCCGGCAATGCCGAGCATGGCGGTGACGGCGATGCCGGTGCCGAAGAGACCGGCCAGCTGGTAGGTCGCGATGATGCCGCCGACGATGACGATGGCCGGCAGCGCGGTCGATTCCAGCGAGACCGCGAGGCCCTGGATGACGTTGGTGCCGTGGCCGGTGACGGAGGCCTGCGCGATGGAGTTCACCGGGCGCTTGTTGGTGCCCGTATAGTATTCGGTGATCACCACGATGAGCGCCGTCACCACGAGGCCGAGAAGGCCGCAGATGAAGAGGTTCGTTCCCGTGATCTCCGTGCCCGCGACCGTGCCGATGGCCCCCCAGCCGATGGTGAGCGACGTGGCGGCGGCAAGGCCGACGATCGACAAGAGGCCCGTCACGATGAGGCCCTTGTAGAGCGCGCCCATGATCGAGCCGTTCGTGCCGAGCTTGACGAAGAAGGCGCCGACGATCGAGGTGATGATGCAGGCGCCGCAGATCGCCAGCGGATAGATCATCACGCTGGAAAGGACCGGCGTGCCGGCAAAGAAGATCGCCGCGAGGACCATGGTGGCGACGACGGTCACCGCATAGGTCTCGAAGAGGTCGGCGGCCATGCCGGCGCAATCGCCGACATTGTCGCCGACATTGTCGGCGATGGTGGCCGGGTTGCGCGGGTCGTCTTCGGGAATGCCGGCTTCCACCTTGCCGACGAGGTCGCCGCCGACATCCGCACCCTTGGTGAAGATGCCGCCGCCGAGACGGGCGAAGATGGAGATCAGCGAGGCGCCGAAGCCGAGCGCGACGAGCGCGTCGATGACCTCACGCGAGGCCGGCTCCTGACCGAGCAGGCCGGTGAGGACCCAATAGTAGATCGACACGCCGAGCAGCGCGAGACCGGCGACAAGCATGCCGGTGATCGCGCCCGACTTGAAGGCGATGTCGAGGCCGGAGGACAGGCTGACGGATGCGGCCTGCGCCGTGCGCACATTGGCGCGGACGGACACATGCATGCCGATGAAACCGGCGGCACCCGAGAGCACGGCGCCGATCAGGAACCCGATGGCAGCCGTAGCGGAAAGCAGCAGCCAGGTGCCGACGAAGACGACGACCCCGACGATGGCAATGGTCTTGTACTGCCGGGTGAGATAGGCCTGCGCCCCTTCCCGGATATAACCTGCAATTTCCTGCATGCGGGCATTCCCCTGATCGGCGGCAAGCACCGACCGTGTCGCCCAGATGGCATAGACCACCGAGAGCAACCCGCATGCGATAACGCCCAACAATATGGTCATTTCGCTCTGTCCTCCTTGGAGGCCGCGGGGTCCTCTCCCCGCAGCCGATATGCGTCCGCTCCCGCTTGCCTCCTCACAAGACGGGAGCCGGCGCGGGGCCAGAGTGCGTTTGCGAATCGGTTGCGTCAAGCCGCTGCACTGCGGCAAGCGGCGCGCTGCGCTGGATTTTTCGACGTCGGCCGGCGGATGGGCTCAGGCAGCCGCGCGGCGGCTGCGCAAAAGCAGGAGAAGAACGAGCACGAGGCTCACCCCGGTGATCGGCCAGAACATCAGGTTGATCGTCTGCCAGCCATAGGCATTGAACACCTTGCCGGAGGAGAAGGAGGCAAGCGCCACCGTGCCGAAGAGGATGATGTCGTGGAACCCCTGCACCTTGTCGGCCTCGTGCGGCTTGTAGCTGGAGGCGACGATGGCGGTGGCGCCGATGAAGCCGAAGTTCCAGCCGACGCCGAGCAGGATCAGCGCGCCCCAGAAATTCCAGAGTTCGAGGCCGGCATGGGCGACCGCCGCGCAGGCCATGAGGATGAGGAGGCCGGCGGCGACGACCTTTTCCGTGCCGAAGCGCTGGATCAGCATGCCCGTGAAGAAGCTCGGCGCGAACATGGCGAGCACATGCCACTGGATGCCGAGCGTCGCCAGCTCGGGCGAGAAGCCGCAGCCGATGACCATGGCCAGCGGCGCGCCGGTCATCATGAAGGTCATCAGGGCGTAGGAGGAGATGCCGCAGATCATGCCCGTCATGAACCGCTGGGTCAGCACGATCTCGCCGAGCGGCCGCGTCGCCTCCCCCGTCGCGACGGCCGCCGCCTTGTGGTCCGGCAGGCGCAGGAACAGGAAGAGGCCGATCGCGGCAAGGCAGAGCGGGGCCAGCGCCACGAAGGCGCCGGCAAACAGCACCGGCTCGAACAGGTCCTTGGTGAGGATGACCACCTGGGGGCCGAGCACGGCGGAGATGACGCCGCCGGCGAGAATCCAGGAAATGGCGCGCGGCTTGTAGAAGGACGGCGAGGCATCGGCCGCCGCGAAGCGGATCTTCTGGGCAAAGCCGCTGGAAATGCCGACGAGCACGAAGCCGACGGCGAAGAGCCAGAAATCGCCGCGGAACAGCGCGATGGCGGCCAAGAGGCCGCCCCCCGCGCCGACGAGCGCGCCGACGATGAAGCCATAGGTTCGCCCGAGCATTCGGGCCGCGATGGCGACGAGCACGGCGCCGAGCGCCACGCCGACATTGAAGCCGGTCAGCGGCGCGGTGGCGAGCGACTTGTCCGCGCCGAGCAGGTTGTAGCCGGCAAGGCCGCCGATGGAGAAGACGATCGGCCCGGCCGAAGCCAGCAAGGCCTGCGCAATCGTCAGGAGGAAGACGTTGCGGCGCGCAGCCGAAAGTTCGTGTTCAAGACCTTCGACCGTGCCCGTGCTCATGTCACCCTGCCAACCTACTTGCGTGTGTCCGGCCGAAGCTGCCTGGCGATGCGGTCGAGCACCGCATTCACCAGCTTCGGCTCGTCATCCTCGAAGAACGCCTTGGCGATCTCGACATATTCCGTGACGATCACGGCGACCGGCACGTCCTTGCGCTCCTTCAGTTCGAAGGTGCCGGCGCGCAGGATGGCGCGCACGGTGGAATCGAGCCGGGACAGCGCCCAGTCGTCCTGCAGCGCCGCGCCGATCATCGGGTCGAGCAGGCGCTGGTCGCGCACGACGCCCGAGACGATGGAGCGGAACCAGGAGGCATCCGCCTTCAGGTAGGTGTCGCCGTCCAGCTCCTGGCCGAGGCGATGCATCTCGTATTCGGCGACGATCTCCAGAACGCCGGTGCCGCCGATATCCATCTGGTAGAGCGCCTGCACGGCGGCAAGACGCGCCGCGCCGCGCTGGTTGGCCGGCTTCACCGGCTGCTGGTCCCTGTCCGTCGTCACTGTTCGCCGCCCAGTTTCTTCTTCAGATCGATCATGGTGAGCGCCGCGCGGGCCGCAAAGCCGCCCTTGTCGCCTTCCGAGCGGCGCGCGCGCGCCCAGCCCTGCTCGTCGTTCTCGACCGTCAGGATGCCGTTGCCGATCGGCAGGGCCTCGCTGACGGACAGGTCCATCAGGGCGCGGCTCGATTCGTTGGCGACGATGTCGAAATGGTAGGTCTCGCCGCGGATGACCATGCCGAGCGCGACGAAGCCGTCATACCAGGTGCCGCCGTTTTCCATGCCGTCGAGGGCCATGGAGATGGCGGCGGGGATTTCGAGCGCGCCCATGACGGTCACGATATCGTAGGTTGCGCCGGCGGCACCGAGCGCATGCTTGGCGCCGTCGAGCATCGCATCGGCCATGTCGTCGTAGAAGCGCGCCTCGACGATGAGGAGATGGGGATTATCGGTGTCGGCCATGAATCACCTGAAAATTGGAGGCAGGCCACGCATCAGCGGGCAGAGGCGGCGGTCAAACCACGACGGACGGAGCTTGGCAAGCATTTTCCGCCGCCTGCGGCGATTTCGGCGCCCCGGCACGCCGGCCCACCGCGCGCCGCGGGGTTGACACATCGGAACAAAATGCGAACGATGCACACCCGACACGAGGAGACAGCCCGATGAACGCGCACAACCCGCCGATCGTCAACCTTGCCAAGCTGACGCTCGAGCACTGGACGCAAGGCACGCTCTATGAATCCCGCGACACGGCCTTCGGCGCCCTCCTCGGCCTGAAGGCCCTCGGCATCGGCTATGGCGAGGTGCCACCCGGCAAGTCCGGCTGTCCCTTCCATTGCCACCATGTCGAGGACGAGCTGTTCGTCATCCTCGAAGGCCACGGCACCTATCGCTATGGCGACGAACGGCGGCTGATCGGCCCCGGCGACGTGCTGGGCGCGCCGGCCGGCGGACCGGAGACGGCGCACCAGATCCTCAACACCGGCACCGTGCCGCTGAAATACCTCTCCATCTCATCCATGGCGGCGACGGAGATCTGCGAATATCCCGATTCCGGCAAATTCCTCGCCAAGACGCGCGCCGCTACCGGCGGCCGCACCGAGTTCCGCACCATCGGCCGCACGAGGGAGGCTGTCGACTACTGGGAGGGCGAGCCCGGAGCCTGACGCGTTCAGGCAGCGAGCGACACGCGGTTGCGGCCGTTGCGCTTGGACATGTAGAGCGCCTTGTCGGCGCTGCTGAGCAGGGAATCGAAGCTCGCGCAATCCTTGCCGGCAAAGGCGATGCCGGCGCTGACGGTGCAGGTGATGGACCGCCCGCCGATCGGAATGAGCTTGCCGGCAAAGTCCTGGCGGATACGCTCGGCGATGCGCTGCGCGCGGTCCGGCACGGTCCGCTCCAAGACGACGACGAACTCTTCGCCGCCCAGGCGGGCGAGGCAGGCGGCCGCGCCGCAGGACTCGCGCAGAACATCGGCGAAGACCGTGAGCACCGCATCGCCGGCCGCATGGCCGTACCGGTCGTTGACCGCCTTGAAATTGTCGAGGTCGAAGGCGATCGCCGCCTGGTGCTCCCCGACCGGAAGGACGCCGTAGCGATCGAAAAGCGCGCGACGGTTGAGCAGGCCGGTCAGCGCGTCGGTCATGGCCGCACGGCGGTGGCGGCCGGCGATGCGCCACTGGTTGAGCGCGAGCGACATGGCGCCGATGCCGGTAATGCCCATGATGGCGGCGATCAGGTTGAGGGTTTCCGCCCAGTTGTCCGGCGCATGACCCATGACCCACTTGCCGTCATGCAGCAGCACGGCGGCGCAGATCAGGAAGGAGGCGGCCGTCAGCAGATAGAGGATGACGATGCCGATCAGCGGCAGCGGCGCCTCCGCGCGGCCCCGCCAATATTCCCGCGCCGTCGCGATGAGGGAACCGGCGATCAGCAGGTTGAGCACGATGAAGCCGATGCCGTCATAACCGGCCGCCAACGGAGGAAGCGCAACGGCAAGGCAGCCCGCGAGCACGGCGGCGATGCGCCGGCGCGCCCGCTTGCCGGAGCGGAACCGGTAGGCCGCGCCGTAGATGAAGGCAAAGCCGAGGAACTGCAGCGCGAAGGCAAGGCATCCGATCGCGACGCTCGCCTGGTCGATATAGAGACTGTAGACCGCGACGGCCGGCACGATGCAGCCGATGCCGATGGACCAGCTCAGGAGAAAGCGTTCGACGCGGGCGGACATCCACGAGGCGAACAGCGTGGCCGACAGGCAGAAGCCCGCCAGCCCGATCGCCAGCAGAAGGGTTTGGTAGTCAGGCGCCATGCGGCAGCGGTCTCCAACGGTCCGATGCCGCACACTACGGAGCAAGAGGTATCGATATCGTTACTTCACGGGCGGGCCGCAACGCGCGGCGGTGCCGATCGATGACGACGCCTGGGCGAGTCACGCCATCGTCACGCCTTCGGCGCCGGAAACTCCGCAAGCCGTGCCGCATAGCGCGCCATGGTGTCGACCTCGAAGTTGACGAAATCGCCTTCCTTGCGCTCGCCCCAGGTGGTGACGTCCAGCGTGTGGCGGATGAGGAGCACGTCGAAGACCGCGCCATCGACGGCGTTGACGGTGAGCGAGGTGCCGTCGAGCGCGACGGACCCCTTCGGCGCGACGAAGCGCTCCAGCCCTTCCGGCGCGCGGATACGGAAACGCGTCGCGTCGCCCTCGGCCTCGACGGAGAGGATTTCCGCCTTGCCGTCGACATGGCCCGAGACGATGTGTCCGCCGAGTTCGTCGCCGATCTTCAGCGAGCGTTCGAGGTTGATGCGCGTGCCGGGCGCCCAGCCGGAAATGGTCGTCAGGCGCAACGCCTCCTCCCACGCCTCGACCTCGAACCAGCGGGCATTCGAGCCCGCCTCCGGCAGCGCCGTGACAGTGAGGCAGGTGCCCGAATGGGCGATGGAGGCGCCCATGTCGATGGTGGCGGGGTCGTAGCTGGTGCGCACGCGCAGGCGAACCCCCTCGTTCATGGGCTCGACCTTCTCGACCGTTCCGATATCCGTGACAATGCCGGTAAACATCAATCGTCTCTTTCGTATTCGTACAATCTGTCCGCGCCGTAGTGCGCCGTGCGGCGGAGCGAATAACCATCCGGCACGCGTCCGCACACACATGGGGATGCGACCCCGTCCTTGCCAATGGTCCCGGCCCCCTCGAACAGCGAGATCCGGTCGACGAGCCCGGCATCGAGGAAGGATTGCGCCGTGCGCGCGCCGCCTTCGACGAGCAGCGAGGAAATGCCGCGCGTCGCCAGCGCCATCAGGAGATCATCGAGCCGGCGCGGGTCGCAGGTCAGGATTTCGACGCCGGTGGCTTCGAGGGCCGCGGCGCGGGCACTTCGCATATCGGAGGCCGTGCCATCCATACCCCCCTCTGGCCTGCCGGCCATCTCCCCCTCAAGGGGGGAGATCGAGGAAGCAGCGTTCCCGTCCACATCAAACGTCGGTCCAGCAGGTGATGCAGATGACGGTGCGCGGGGATCAGGCTCCCATCCAATCTCCCCCCTTGAGGGGGAGATGGCCGGCAGGCCAGAGGGGGGTAACCCCACACCCTTCGACGTCACGACGATAACCGGAACGTTCTTCGCCGTGCGCGCCAGCTTCGAGCCCGGCGGCAGCTCCAGCCGCGGGTCGAGCACGATGCGCACCGGCGAGCGGGTTTCCAACCCCGGCAGGCGGCAGGTTAGCTCGGGATCATCGGCGAGCACGGTGCCGATGCCGACGAGGATCGCATCCGTTTCGGCGCGCAGCACATGCACCTGCCCGCGCGAGACCGGCCCGGTGATCGCCACCTGGCCCGCGCCGAGCCGGCCGAGCATGCCATCGGCGGAAACGGCAAGCTTGAGAGTCACATAGGGCCGCTTCTTCGTCTGACGGGTGAGATAGGCGGCAAGCGCTGCACGACCCTGCGCCTCCAGCACGCCCGTCTCGACGGCGATACCGGCATCGCGCAGCATCCCGAGCCCCCTGCCCGCCACGCGCTCGTCCGGGTCCGTCACCGACACGACGACGCGCGAAACGCCGGCGGCGATCAGCGCATCGGCGCAGGGCGGCGTCTTGCCGTGGTGCGAGCAGGGTTCGAGCGTGACATAGGCCGTTGCGCCACGCGCGGCGTCACCCGCCACGGCCAGCGCCTGCGTTTCCGCATGGGGCCGCCCGCCCGGGGCGGTGACGGCGGAACCGACGACGACGCCGTTCTTGACGATCAGGCAGGCGACGGAGGGATTGGTGGCGGTGCGGCCGAGATTGCGGCGGCAAAGGCGGATGGCCGCTGCCATGAAGCGTTCGTCGTCTTCGACGGGGCCGGACATCTAGCCGTCGGCGCCCGGATCCCGGGCGATCTTGGCGGCGACTTCGGAGAGGATCTTCTCGAAATCGTCGACATGGGAGAAGTCGCGATAGACCGAGGCGTAGCGCACGAAGCCGACGTCATCGAGCGCCTTCAGCGCCTCCAGCACCTGGAGGCCGATCTCCTCCGAAGAGATTTCCGTCTCGCCGGAGCTTTCGAGGCGGCGGACGATGCCCGAGACCGCACGTTCGATGCGGTCCCGGTCGACGGGTCGCTTGCGAAGCGCGATCTCGAAGGATTTCAAGAGCTTGTCGCGGTCGAAGGGGGCCTTGCGGCCCGTCTTCTTGACGACCATCAGCTCGCGCAGCTGCACCCGTTCGAAGGTCGTGAAGCGACCGCCGCAATCCGGGCAGATGCGCCGGCGGCGAATGGCGGCCCCGTCCTCTGCGGGACGGGAATCCTTCACCTGCGTATCTTCCGAACCGCAATAGGGGCAGCGCATGCCGGCTCCTTACATGTAGGAATACATGGGGAAGCGGCCGGTGAGCGCCAGCACCTTCTCGCGCACCGATGCCTCGACGGCCGCATTGCCCTCGTCCGAATTGGCGACCTTCAGGCCGTCGAGCACCTCGACGATCAGGTTGCCGATCTCCTGGAAATCGGCCTCCTTGAAGCCGCGCGTCGTGCCGGCCGGGGTGCCGAGGCGCACGCCCGAGGTGACGAAGGGCTTTTCGGGGTCGAACGGGATGCCGTTCTTGTTGCAGGTGACATAGGCGCGGCCGAGCGCGGCTTCGGCGCGCTTGCCGGTGGCGTTCTTCTTGCGCAGGTCGACCAGCATCAGGTGGTTGTCCGTGCCACCGGAGACGATGTCGAGGCCACCGGCCTTCAGCGTCTCGGCGAGCGCCTTGGCGTTCTTGACGATCTGCGCGGCGTAGTCCTTGAATTCCGGCTGCAGCGCCTCGCCGAAGGCGACGGCCTTGGCGGCGATGATGTGCATCAGCGGGCCGCCCTGCAGGCCCGGGAAGACGGCCGAGTTGATCTTCTTGGCGATGTCTTCCTCGTTCGTCAGCACGATGCCGCCGCGCGGGCCGCGCAGCGATTTGTGCGTGGTGGTCGTGGCGACGTGGCAATGCGGGAACGGCGACGGGTGCTGGCCGCCGGCGACGAGGCCGGCGATGTGCGCCATGTCGACCATGAGGTAGGCGCCGACTTCATCGGCGATCTCGCGGAAGCGCTTCCAGTCCCAGATGCGGGAATAGGCGGTGCCGCCGGCGATGATCAGCTTCGGCTTGTGGGTGCGGGCCTTCTCGGCGACATCGTCCATGTCGAGCAGGTGATCCTCCTCGCGCACGCCGTAGGAGACGACGTTGAACCACTTGCCGGACATGTTGACCGGCGAGCCATGCGTCAGATGGCCGCCCGAATTGAGGTCGAGGCCCATGAAGGTGTCGCCAGGCTGGAGCAGCGCGAGGAAGACGGCCTGGTTCATCTGCGAGCCGGAATTCGGCTGCACGTTGGCGAAGTTGACGCCGAACAGCTTCTTGGCGCGCTCGATGGCGAGCTCTTCCGCGATATCGACGAACTGGCAGCCGCCGTAATAGCGTTTGCCCGGATAGCCTTCGGCATACTTGTTCGTCATGATCGAGCCCTGGGCTTCGAGCACGGCGCGCGAAACGATGTTCTCCGAGGCGATCAGTTCGATCTCATGGCGCTGGCGACCGAGTTCCTTCTGGATCGAGCCGAAAATCTCCGGATCGGTATCGGCAAGGGAACGCGTGAAGAAAACGTCGGTAGCGGAAGAATTGCTCATCCTCGAGGCTCCTTAGGGTCAAGTGGCACGGTGTTTAGCGTCCTCGCATGGCAAGGGCAATATCCGCTCCACGGTTTGCGCCATTTCCGCGCGTGTTATGCGATAAAAACGACAAGGATCACTTGGCATGCCAGCCGCCCGGCCAGGTCCGAAAACCTCTCCTCCGTCATGGTCGGGCTTGACCCGACCATCCACCGCCGCGGGTGGGGACGTGGATCCACGGCTCGGAGGCCGAGGATGACGGTGGTGGACTGGCTAATGTTTGTCGGCAAGGAAAAGCCCCGCTTCCGCCAGGAAGCGAGGCCCGCGAAAACCTCGGACGGATCACCCTTTATTGCGGCAAGAGATCGCTCTCGACGGAGCGGCCGCCTTCCTGGTTGTAGCCGGTCTGGAGGGCGAGTTCGGTGGCGCCGTCCTTCTGGTAGATGTCGTCGCGGAACTGCACGACGCGGTCCTTGGCCGACCAGGCGGTGATGTAGGTGAAGAAGACCGGCACTTCCTCGGTCAGCTTGATCGGCGTGTTGACGCCGCTCTTGATGGTCGCCTCCATCTGCCCGCGCGACCAGCCGGGCGTGTCCTTGAGCAGCCAGACCGAGAGGTCGCGCACGTTCTGAACGCGCACGCAGCCGGACGATTCGAAGCGCATCAGCTTGTTGAACAGGCCCTGCTGCGGGGTATCGTGCATGTAGACCTGGTGCTCGTTGTGGAAGTTGATCTTCGTCGAGGACATGGCGTTGATCTTGCCCGGGTCCTGGCGGAACATCAGGTTCGGGGCCTTCTCGGCGTTCCAGTCGACGGTTTCCGGCGAGACTTCGTTGCCGCTGCCGTCGAAGAGGCGGATCGAGTTGCGCGCAAGATAGGTCGGATCCTTGCGCATCAGCGGCATGATGTCCTTCTGGATGATCGAGCGCGGCGCGGTCCAGTAGGGGTTGAGGATCACTTCGTAGATCTTGGAGTTCAGCACCGGCGACTGACGGTCGATCTTGCCGACAATGGCGGTGTGGCGCGAGGCGACGCGGCCGTTCTCGACCGCCTCGATATAGGCGGCGGGGATGTTCACCATGACGTAGCGGCGGCCGAGGTCGCCGGACATCGCCTGCAGGCGCACGAGGTTGGTCTGGAGCTGGCCGAGGCGGGTGACGGCCGGAACGTTCAGCGCCTTCAGCGTATATTCGCCGACGGCCCCGTCGGCCGGCAGGCCGTGACGGGCCTGGAAGCGTTTCACCGCACCGTCCACGTAGGAATCGAAGGCGCCGTTCGTGCCGGCGGAGCGCGGCAGGTCGCCGGAGATGATCAGGCGCTGGCGCAGCTGCTGGACCGCCGGATCGGCGACGCCCATCTCCATCTTCTGCTGCGTGTTGACCGTCGGCCAGCCGCCATTGGAGACGATGTTCTGGTAGTCGTTGATCGCCTGCTGGAGATAGCCGGAGCTGCCGGAGCCGAAGATCGGGTTGTTGGAGACGACGGCGGTGGCGGTGCGCGATGCCTCGGCGTCGAACTGGTCGTCCCAGTTGCCGCGGCGCGGAGCGTTGAGGATGTCGTCGAGCGCTGTCTGGGCCAGCGTCGGGCCGGCCACGGCAGCGGCACCGAAGGTTGCAGCGGAGCGCAGGAAGGCGCGGCGCGAGAACACATCAAATCCGGTTTTGCGAGACATTGATCCTACCATCTCCTGAGCGCCGCAAAGAACGGCGAGGTGCGCACGGCACGGCGACCCCAAGGGTCCATACCCGATGCAGCTATCACGAACAGGGTTAACAAACGCAAACCGGCCCTGCCGCCCGCGCATACCTTAGCCCAGCGTCCGGGTGTCACAGCAATATGGCCAATTCGTGTCTCGGCAGGCGCGCCCGACCCTAAGCCCCCGCATGAAAACATGAAAAGCCGGACGCGCAGGGGACGCGGCCGGCTTTTGTGAAGGAGGTCGGAAACGGCGCCCGGAAATTACAGGCGGTAGAGGATCGAGTCGTTCCAGAAGCGATCGAGGCGCTGGAGCAGCTTGTTCATCTGGTTGAACTCGCCCTCGCCGATGCCGCCGACCTTCTGGATCGAGCCGATATGGCGCTCGTAGAGTTTCGCGACCGTCTCGGCGATTTCCTGGCCGCTTTCCGTCAGGCTGATGCGGACGGAGCGGCGGTCGATGCGCGAGCGCTGGTGGTTGATGAAGCCGAGGTCGACCAGCTTCTTGACGTTGTAGGAGACGTTCGAGCCGAGATAGTAACCGCGCGAGCGCAGCTCGCCTGCGGTCAGTTCCGAATTGCCGATGTTGAAGAGGAGCAGCGCCTGGACGGCGTTGACATCCGAACGGCCGGCGCGGTCGAACTCGTCCTTGATGACGTCGAGCAGGCGACGGTGCAGACGCTCGACGAGGTGGAGGGATTCCAGGTAGAGATTGCGGATCGCGTCTTCCTGCGGATCGACGACGGGGGCCTGCTGCGGCTTCATCTTGGTGTTCATGGTTACTGCCTCACTGTTTTGTTTGGCGGTGTGGTTTGTTTTCCCGCCTTGAGTGAGACCCTATCGAATGCATCTAAAATTCTACTTAAACCGCAGCCTTAACAGCGCCTTACCGGAAGGCGACCCTGTCTCACGGTGAATCAGTTCTTACCGTGCGGGCCTGCCGGCGGCGCTGGACGAAGAGCGCGATGCGGAAAAGAACGAAGACAAGCGCTATGGCGCCGTGGGTGAGAACCAGGAGCCGGTTGACGCCGAAGGTCGAGGGATAGACCTCGTGCATGGCGATCTCTGTGGCGGCCGCGATGAGCCAGATCACCGGCCCCCAGGAGACGAGAAGCCAGAGGCCGACGGCCGCGACGGGGAACAGCACGGCCAGCGCCGTATAGGCCGCCTTCCAGGCCGGCGGCAGCAGGTCGAAGCGCCCCTGCCCGCCGAAGGAGAAGCCCGTCAGCATCGCCCAGTATTGCAGCGCGAACCACAGCGAGACGATCGCCGCCAGCCGCAGGAAGAGGGCGAACAGCGTTTCGGTCAGGCTTGGTCTCGGGCCCTTGGCAGAATCAGCAACCATGGCGCGGACAGTAAGGGCAAGGCCGGCCGGCATAAAGCCCGTAACCGCGGTCATGCACGGCCATATGCCGCAGGCCCCTTGCCCGCGCGCGATTTGATTGCCGGGACGGGCGTGATATGGAGGCGGAAATCGCACGCGCAAGGGATGAAGACGCCATGACCGGCAGCAGGAACATCGTCGACGAGATCACCGGCCACCGCCGCATGCGGCGCAACCGGAAGGCCGACTGGACGCGCCGGCTCGTCCAGGAAAACCGCCTGACGGTCGACGATCTCCTCTGGCCGGTCTTCGTGGTGCCGGGCAGCAATATCGTCGATCCGATCACGGCCATGCCCGGCGTCAACCGCATGAGCGTCGACCGGCTGGTGGAGGCGGCGAAGGAGGCCGCCGACCTCGGCATCCCGGCCATCGCGACCTTCCCGAACATCGAGATGCACCTGCGCGACGAGACCGGCTCGAACAGCCTGGCGGCCGACAACCTCATCAACGAGGCGACGCGCGCCATCAAGAAGGCGGTTCCCAACATCGGCGTCATCACCGACGTCGCGCTCGATCCCTTCACCAGCCACGGCCATGACGGCGTGCTGCGCGAGGGCGTCGTCGTCAATGACGAGACGGTCGAGCTGGTCGCGCGGGCCGCCGTCATCCAGGCCGATGCCGGCTCCGACATCATCGCGCCCTCCGAAATGATGGACGGCCGCGTCGGCGTCATCCGCCGGGCGCTCGACGCCGCGGGCCATCAGAATGTCGGCATCATGTCCTATGCGACGAAGTTCGCCTCCGCCTTCTATGGCCCCTATCGCGACGCGATCGGTACCGGCGGCCTGCTGAAGGGCGACAAGAAGACCTACTACATCGACCCTGCCAACGGCACGGAGGCGATCCGCGATGCGGCTCTCGATGTCGAGGAAGGCGCGGACATGCTGATGGTCAAGCCGGGCCTTCCCTATCTCGACATCTGTTGGCGCATGAAGGAAGCGTTCGGCCTGCCGGTCTTCGCCTACCAGGTCTCCGGCGAATACAGCCAGATCAAGGCCGCCGCGATGAACGGCTGGATCGACGGCGAGCGCGTGATGCTGGAAACCCTGCTGGCGTTCAAGCGCGCCGGGTGCGACGGCATCCTGACCTATTTCGCGATGGACGTGGCGCGGCATCTGGCGAAGAAGGGCTGAGTTCCGCCATCCCCCTCATCCGGCCTGCCGGCCACCTTCTCCCGCAAGCGGGGCAAAGGGATATGCCGCGCCGGTTTCCCCAATCAATGCCCGTTCATAGGGCAAGTCCCCTCTCCCCGCTCGCGGGGAGAGGGTTAGGGGCAAACGCCAAATGAGCAGACCGCCGCCTTCGCTCGCACCCGTTGTTTTCTCCCGACACATCCCCATATGAAGGGCATGTTCCATCCAGGAGACAGGCAGATGAGTGCTGATTTCAACGAAACGCGGGTTCCGACGACGGACTGGCAGGCCTATCGCGGCGTGCTGTCGCGCCGGATCTTTGCGTTTCTGATCGACTATGCGATCGTCGCGCTGCTCTGGATCCCGGCCGCCGTCGTGGTCTTCTTCCTCGGCATCCTGACGCTCGGTCTCGGCTTCTTCCTCTATCCGGCGCTCTTCGCCATCGTCGCCATGCTCTATTTCGGCCTGACGATGGGCGGCCCGAGCCAGGCGAGCGCCGGCATGAACGTGATGGGTCTCGCGCTTGCCCGCGTCGACGGACGGCCGGTCGATTTCCTGACGGCGATCGTGCATCTCGTGCTGTTCTGGATCGGCAATGCGCTCCTGACGCCGTTCATCGTGCTCGTCGGCCTCTTCACCGATCGTGGCCGCCTGCTGCACGACCTGCTGCTCGGCACGGTGATGGTTCGCCGCGACCGCTATTGAGAACGCGCGGGGGGACGTCCCCCGGCCTTGCGCATGATCCGTTCTCCCTGTCGATTCCGGCCTGAAGGGTCATGCGCCAGTTGACCTTTTTTTGAACTAGGCCATGGTATCGGCATAGAAGTGTCACACAGCGACGGAGTCGCCCCACGGCCGATGAATACGCAGGCAACATCCTCTCCGCAATTCTATCTCACCGCGCCGGCGGCCTGTCCCTATCTGCCGCAGGAGATGGAGAGGAAGGTGTTTACCCATCTGGTGGGCGAGCGCGCGCCGGAACTGAACGACCTCCTGACCCAGGGCGGCTTCCGCCGCTCGCAGAACATCGCCTACAGGCCCGCCTGCGAGACCTGCCGCGCCTGCATTTCCGTCCGCATCCTGGTCAACGAGTTCACCCCGCGCCGCTCCATGCGCCGGGTTCTGGCCGCCAATGCCGATCTCGTCTCGCACGAATACCCCGCCGAGCCCTCCAGCGAGCAATATTCCCTTTTCCGTCACTATCTCGACGCCCGCCACCAGAAGGGCGGCATGTCGGACATGTCGGTGCTCGACTATGCGATGATGGTGGAGGACACCCATGTGCACACCAAGGTCATCGAATACCGCCTGCGCGAGGAAGGCTCGGGCCTCAAGGAGCGTCCGCAGGGCGAGCTGCTCGCGGTGGCGCTGACCGACCGCATGGGCGACGGCCTGTCCATGGTCTATTCCTTCTACAATCCGGAGGTGGCGGACCGCTCCCTCGGCACCTTCATGATCCTCGACCACATCCGCCGCGCCAAGGCACTCGGCCTGCCGCACGTCTATCTCGGCTACTGGGTCAAGGGCTCGCGCAAGATGGACTACAAGACAAAGTTCCTGCCGCAGGAGCACCTGATGCCGCGCGGCTGGGAGCGCTATAACGACGAGACGAACACCACCTAGCGCAAGTCCGACGACATCCTGTTCGCCTGAACTGCTTCAGGATATTGTATTCATCGCATTCCCAGATCCGGTCCTGCCGTGCCCCCGACAAACAATCCCGCCCTTCACCGCAAGGGCCTTCTCATCACCGCCGTCGGCGGCCTCGCCCTCTCCTTCGACATTCCGTTGATCCGTTCCGCCAATGGCGACGTCTGGTCGATGGTCGTCGTGCGGAACATCTCGGTGTTCGTGATGGCGGTCGTCCTCTGGGCCTGCCTGAATTTCGTCCTGCACCGCAGGACGGTGCTCGTTCCCGGACGCATCGGCCTGCTGATCGGCCTGTGCTACGGCATCAACGGGCTGACATTCATGCTGGCGGTGTTCAACACGACGACGGCCAATGTCGTCTTCATCCTCGCCTTCACATCGATGTTCGCCGCCATCCTCTCCTGGATCTTCCTCGGCGAGCGCCCTAGCAATGCCACGCTCCTCACCATGGCCGCGATGGTCGCGGGCGTGCTCCTGATCGTGCATGACGGACTGTCGAGCGGAAATCTTTTCGGCGATGCCATGGCCGCCTGCTCGGCGCTGCTTCTGGCGATCTCGCTGACGCTGAGCCGCAGGAGCGGCGCAGACATGGGTTTCGTGCCGCTCGTCGCCGCCGTGCTGTCGGGCGTCATGGCGCTGTTCTTCCTGCCGCCCGGCGGCCTCTCGATCGCCGAACCCGTCTACATCCTCTTCAACGGCCTCGTGCTCCTGCCCCTCGCCTTCTGGTGCCTGGCGACCGGTCCCCGATATCTTTCCGCCCCGGAAGTCGGCATGTTCTACCTCGTGGAAACGGTGCTCGCCCCCATCTGGGTCTGGATCGCCTTTGCCGAAACGCCCACCACCCAGACCCTGATCGGCGGCTCGATCCTCATCCTCGCGCTGCTTGCGCACTCGCTGTGGCAGATGCGCTCGAAAGCCCGCGCGGCCCGGGAAAGCGAGACTGCAACGGAGTTCCCGTTTATGGGATGACCAAATATCTTGTCGTGGAGCATGTCGAATGTTATAACTTAGTTATAACAAAGGATCACGACCATGAATGTCACCATCCGCAAGATCGGTAATTCAGAAGGCATCATCATTCCGAAGGACGTCCTCGACCGTATGGGTGTCAAGGCGGGTGACGAAATCACCATGACGAGCGAGGGCAGCAAGCTCATTCTCAGCGTGGCGGATGGCGATTTTGAACGGCAACTCGGTCATGCCGAGAAATTCATGGATCGCTACAAGGTAGCCCTCAAGAAGCTTGCGGAATGACGATCGTCTTTCTCGACCGTCCGCTCGTCGAGCGGCTGCATGCGGTTCAGATTCAGCGATTTGGCGGCGCAGCGGGACTGCGAGATGAAAACGCCTTTGAATCGGCGTTGGCTCGCCCTCTCAACAAGGCATATTACGGCTGCGAGGATATATTCGAACTCGCAGCCGCCTATCTCTATGGGCTGGCGAAAAACCACGCGTTTGTCGATGGCAACAAGCGCATCGCCATTGTCGCCACCGCGGTCTTCCTGATGGACAACGGCTTTGAAATTGTGACGGACGACGCGACGCTCTACACCTTCGTCCTCGCCGTCGCCGCCGGCGAGATCGACGAGGAGGGCGCGACGCGCTTCCTTCGCGACGTCAGCGTCCCCTACTCCGGCTGATCACCCGCTGAACTTGCCGCTGCGCGGAAAACCCTTCGGAACGGTGCGGCCGGCGCTGGCGCGGTCGCCCATCCATTCCAGGAGCTCTTCCTTGCTGCGCACGAAGTTGCGGCCGGCGCTGTCGTCCCAGGTGAGGCCATCGGCGATGGCGAAGCAGCGCAGGTCCGAGACGCCGCCGTCCTTGTAGCGCTGCAGGCGCACGCCCTTGCCGCGCGACATTTCCGGCAATTGCGCCAGCGGGAAGACCAGCATCTTGCGGTTCTCGCCGACGACGGCGACGTGGTCGCCGCGCACCGGCACCACCAGCTTGGCCTCGTCGGGCATGCCGACATTCATCACCTGCTTGCCCTTGCGAGTGTTGGCGACCATCTCGGTTTCCGCGACCACGAATCCGTTGCCGGCCTGCGAGGCGACGATGACCTTGCGCGCGGCATCGTGCACGAAGGCGGTCAACACGTCCTGATCGTTCTCCATGTCGACCATGATGCGCAGCGGCTCGCCATGGCCGCGGCCGCCCGGCAGCTTGTCGGCGCCGAGCGTGAAGACCTTGCCGCCCGTCGTCATGACCAGCACCTTGTCCGTCGTCTGCGCCGGGAACGCCACCTTCAGCGCGTCGCCCTCCTTGAACTGGAGGCCGGACGTATCGGCGATATGGCCCTTCAGCGCGCGGATCCAGCCCTTTTCCGAGATGACGACCGTGACCGGCTCCTTCTCGATCATCGCCTGCTGGATGGCCTCGACATCGGCATCAGGCGCACTGGCGAACTGGGTGCGGCGGCGGCCGATCTCGGTGGCCTTCGCGAACTTCTTGCGGACCTCGCCGATTTCCCATGCCACGGTCTGCCACTGCTTTTCATCGGACGCCAGCAGCGCCTCGATCTCCGCCTTCTCCTTCGACAGGTTGTCGAATTCGGTGCGGATCTCGAATTCCTCCAGCTTGCGCAGCGAACGCAGGCGCATGTTGAGGATCGCCTCGGCCTGCACGTCGGTGAGCGAGAAGGTCTCCATCAGGGAGACCTTCGGCTCGTCCTCCTCGCGGATGATGCGGATCACCTCGTCGAGGTTGAGATAGGCGACAAGGTAGCCGCCGAGGATTTCCAGGCGGCGGTCGATGGCCGCGAGCCGGTGCCGCGAGCGGCGCTGCAGCACTTCGCGCCGGTGGGCGAGCCATTCGACCAGCACGTCCTTGAGGCCCATGACCTTCGGCACGCGCCCCATCGAGAGCACGTTCATGTTGAGCGGAATGCGGCTTTCCAGCTCGGAGAGCTTGAAGAGGGACTCCATCAGGATCGTCGGATCGACGGTGCGGCTCTTCGGCACCAGCACGATGCGCACGTCTTCCGCCGATTCGTCGCGGATGTCCTCCAGCAGCGGCAGCTTGCGGGCGATGAGCAGCTCGGCGATCTTCTCGATCAGCCGCGACTTCTGCACCTGGTAGGGGATCTCCGTGACGACGATCTGGTAGCCGCCGCGGCCGAGGTCTTCCGTCTGCCACTTGGAACGCACGCGAAAACCGCCGCGGCCCGTCTTGTAGGCCTCGATGATGCTCTCGCGGCCGTCGATGATGATGCCGCCGGTCGGAAGATCGGGCCCCAACACGAATTCCGTGAGCTTTTCGACATCGGCGTCCGGATGGCGGATGAGGTGCAGCGCGGCGTCGCAAAGCTCATGCACGTTGTGCGAAGGGATGGACGTCGCCATGCCGACGGCGATGCCGGAGGACCCGTTGGCGAGCAGGTTTGGGAAGGCACCGGGCAGGACGACCGGCTCCTCGTCCTCCTCGTTGTAGGTCGGGCGGAAGTCGACGGCATCCTGGTCGATGCCTTCGAGCAGGAGCGTGGCGACCTCGGTCATGCGCGCTTCGGTGTATCGGTAGGCGGCGGCGTTGTCGCCGTCGATATTGCCGAAGTTCCCCTGCCCGTCGACGATCGGATAACGCTGCGAGAAATCCTGCGCGAGGCGCACCAGCGCGTCGTAGACCGACTGGTCGCCATGCGGGTGGAACTTGCCGATGACGTCGCCGACGATGCGCGCGCATTTCTTGAAGGAGGAGTTGGACCGGAGGCCCATTTCGCTCATTGCATGGATGATGCGGCGGTGCACCGGCTTCAGGCCGTCGCGTACATCCGGCAGCGCGCGCTGCGTGATGGTCGACAGCGCATAGGCAAGGTAGCGCTCTTCCAGCGCCGCCTTCAGGTCGACCGGCTGAATGTTGTCGTCTCCGCCATCGGGCGGCAAAGTGTTCTGTCCCATGGGACTTGACTAGCGTTCCTGCCGATTCGCGGCAAGGAAACCGGGCGACCGGCCTGTGGATAGCGCTTTGTAAAGGCTGTTTCCGGAATCCGGCCGGCGCCCGAGATTTCCATGGAAAGTTCCGGCGGCCCGAATATAGTCGCCGCGCCGCACGTATATGAGCGGTAACGGCAAGGCAGCCGTCCAAAAATCCAGAAAGAGAGCCTACAATGATGCGCACCTCCCATTTCCGCACCCTTCTCGCCGGCGCCGCGCTCGCCTCCCTGGCAAGCCCCGCTTTCGCGCTCGACGGCGCGGATCTGCTCGCCAAGCTGAACGCCACCTATGCCACGAGCGGCGTGACGATCAGCTCGTCGAACGTCGCCACCGACGGCTCCACCGTTACGCTGGAAAATGCCGAACTGAAGGCCACCGGCGCCGAGGCGCCGGTCAAGCTCGGCACCATCACCATGGACGGCGTCGAGGAAGACGGCGAAGGCGGCTACACCGTCGAAACGGTCTCGTTCCAGGACATCAACGTCACCGAAGCGGATGCCACGGTCTCGGCCAAGGACATCGCGATCAACGGCGTCATCATTCCCGGCACGGTCGTTCCCGGCACGCTGGAATCGCTGCTGATGTATGAATCGGCCACCGCCGGCCCGGTCTCCGTCACCTCCAAGGGCAAGGAAGTCTTCTCCATGTCCGGCATGGAGGCGAACATCACGCGCATGGACGGCGATGCCGGCCTCGAATTCGACGCCACGCTCTCCGACCTCAAGGCCGACCTCACCTCGGTCGAGGACCCGAAGGCCAAGGACACGCTCGCCAAGCTCAACATGCAGACGCTGGAAGGCAAGGTCACGATGTCCGGCAGCTGGGAGCTCGCCAGCGGCAAGCTCGCCGTCGACGAATATGCCTTCGACTTCCGGGATGTCGGCCGCCTCAACCTGGCGCTGGAATTCTCCGGCTACACGCTCGACTTCCTGAAGGGCATGCAGGAGGCCATCAAGGCCGCCGAGGCCAACCCGAACAAGGAAGAGGCCAACGCCGCCATGGGCATGTCCATGATGGGCCTCGTGCAGCAGCTGACCTTCAACAGCGCCTCCATCTCCTTCGAAGACGCCTCGATCACCAAGAAGCTGCTCGACTATGCCGGCGGCGAACAGGGCGTTTCCGGCGACCAGATGGCCCAGTCGCTGAAGGGGCTGGTTCCGATCATGCTCGCCCAGCTCAACATGCCGGAGCTGCAGAACCAGATCGCCGCAGCCGTCAACACCTATCTCGACGACCCCAAGAGCATCACGATCAGCGCCGAGCCGAAGGAGCCGGTGCCGTTCCCGATGATCATGGGGGCCGCCATGGGCGCGCCGAACACCATCCCGCAGGTCCTCGGCGTCACCGTCACGGCGAACGACGAGATGTAAGACCTTCGGCTTTTGCCGAATTCAGGGAAGCTCGGAGCATCGCTCCGGGCTTTTTGCTTATAAAGGCTTGTTGCTGACAAACCTCTCGCCACCCACTGTCGTCATCCTCGGCCCCCGAGCCGGGGATCCAAGCCGCGCCCGGGACGTGGATGGTCGGGTCAAGCCCGACCATGACGGAAGAGAGGTGCGGTAGGTCTTGTCGGAGGCTGCGCCCGAGGCATTCGCCCCGAGCCCTTCATTTCAACGGGCCGGCACGGCCTGCGGCACCGGCGCCGACCATTCGACGCGGCGGGTCGCATACATGGTCGCGGCGATGGTGACGAAGGAGATCAGCGCGCCGGCGAGCAGCGCATACTCGTCCTCGCGCAGCACCAGGTACATGATGCCATAGGCCGAGAGCAGCACCGCGCCGAGCGACAGGCCGTTCCTGCGGCTGCCCGTCGCGCTGCCGAGATAGGCGGCGATCAACAGGGTCGTGGCGAGCGAGGCTACGGCATAGGCGATGGTGAAGCCGGTGTGTTCGGCGAGCGCCAGGAGCAGCACGTAGAAGACGATAAGCGCAAGGCCCGTCAGCACGTACTGGATCCAGTGCACCATGCGCCCGCCCTTCAGTTCCACGACGAACACGGCGAGGAAGACGAGCGAGATGAAGCCGATCGAATATTTCAGCGTGCGCGAGACCACCTGGTAGAACTGCACGGGCTCCACGAGATTGATGCTCATCATGCTGCCCGACAGCGGCAGGGTCGGGCCGGTGGCGACGCGGTCGATGCCGCGGGCGAGATAGGGGATCGTCCACCTGGCCGAGAAATCCGACGCGGTGACGGTCTTTTCCTCCGGCAGGAAGAGGCCTTCGAAACCCGGATGCGGCCAGTTCGCCCTGGCGGAAAAGCTCGTCGTCTGGCCGGCGGGCGCGACGGCGAAGCTGCGCGAGCCGTTCAGCGACAGGGCGATCTCGAAGGAGAAGCCGTTTTCGATAAGCGGGCGCTCGATGACCCGGTGCACGCCGGCGCTCGTTTGCGGCGAGGCATAGCCGTCCGTGCCGGTGCTCGCCATCGCGGAAATCTGCCGCATGCCGGGATCGAAGGGCCGAACGACGCCGTTGTCGATCTTCACGCCGGCATCGGAGCGGATGCCGGTGATGTCGTTGATGTTGAGCACCAGAAACGCCCGGTCGAGCTGCGGCGTGCCGTCGAGCAGCGCGAGGTCCTGCAGGATGTTGCCGGCAAAGCGGCCCTTCAGCGTCAGCGCGCCGTTATAGACCGGCAGCGTGTAGATGGAGAGCTTGCGCTCCTCCGCCGTCAGGTCGGCCGTCACGTCGAGCGTCTCCGGCATGACGAGCACCCATTCGGTCACCCGCTCGACGATCGTGCGCGCATCCATCACGCGGCTGCGCTCGACCTCGAAGGGCACCGCGAGATAGGGGCCGTTGATCGCCTGGTCGCCGCCCCAGCCATGGGCGATGCGCCGGGAGACGTCGGCCGCGCGCTGTGCGCGCTCCTCCGTCAGCCCCCAGACGAGCAGCAGCGGCACCAGGAGCGCCACGGAAATGATGCCGATCATGATGAACTTGACGCCGGGCGAGCGCAGGAACGTGGCGAGATTGCCGCGCGGCTCGATGGGCGGGATCTGCCGGGTCGATGTCGGGACGGGATCGTCCGCTTCCGTCGTTGTCATGAAAAGTCCCTCCAGTCGTGAATCGCCTCTTTCGGGCGCGACTTCACGCTAGGGGTGCATTTCGACTGATTGTGCGCGGAATTGGGATCGACTGGCGGCGAATTCGCGGCATTGTGGCGTCCGCCGCGGCAGGACACGCAAAACCCGGCGCGAAGCGCCGGGTTCTGTTTCGAGCGGCTTATTCGAGAACCTGTATGACGGTGCGCGTCTGGGGGTTCACGATGACGCGGCGCTCGTTGACGACCGTATAGGCGTAGTCGGCATTGCCGTCGATCGTGTGGATTTCCACCGCATCCGGGATCACCCGGCCCACGACCACGTCGCCCTCATAGGCGACCGAGGGGACTTCCTGTTCCAGGACATAGGTGCGGACCTCGCCCGGCACGACGACGGTCGATTCGGTGGTCACCGGATCGGTCTCCTCGATGATCACCGTGCTCTGGGCGTAAGCCGAGGCGGAGAGCGTCAGGAGCGTCGCCGCCGTGGCAAGGAGTAGCTTGTTGCGCATGTTCGTTCTCCTGTGCTTGACGCAGAAAGAACGGCGATCACGCGCAACTGTTCCGCACGGCGGAAAGGACCGGCGCCCTTCCCGCCTTGCCTGGATCAATCCTTCTTCGACGGAACGACGCGCAGCGCGAGTTCGCGAAGCTGCGCCGGGGTTGCCGGCGACGGGGCGTTCATCAAGAGATCCTGCGCCTGCTGGTTCATCGGGAACAGCGAGATCTCGCGGAGATTCTTCGCGCCGACGAGCAGCATGACCACGCGGTCGATGCCGAAGGCGCAGCCGCCATGCGGCGGGGCGCCGTACTGGAAGGCGCGGTAGAGGCCGCCGAAGCGCTCTTCCACGTCCGCCTGGCTGAGGCCGACCTTCTCGAAGGCCTTGACCATCAGCTCCGGCGACTGGTTACGGATCGAGCCCGAGGCGATCTCGAAGCCGTTGCAGACCGCGTCGTACTGGTAGGCCTTCAGCTCCAGCGGATCCTTGCTGTCGAAGGCTTCGAGGCCGCCCTGCGGCATGGAGAAGGGGTTGTGCGCGAAGTCCACCTTCTTCTCGTCCTCGTTCCACTCGTAGAAGGGGAAGTCGACGATCCAGCACATTTCGAAGCGATCGCGGTCGACGAGGTTCAGCTCCTCGCCGGCGCGGGTGCGGGCTTCGCCGGCGAACTTGTGGAACTTCGCCGGATCGCCGGCGACGAAGAAGCAGGCGTCGCCGTCGTCGAGGCCGAGCTGTGTGCGGATGGCATCCGTGCGCTCCTCGCCGATGTTCTTGGCAAGCGGGCCGGCGCCTTCGAGCTTTTCGCCCTCCTTGCGCCAGAAGATATAGCCGAGGCCGGGCTGGCCCTGGCTCTGCGCCCAGGCGTTCATGCGGTCGCAGAAGGCGCGCGAGCCGCCGGTCTTGGCCGGGATCGCCCAGACCTCGACCTTCGGGTTGGAAGCGATCATGTTGGCGAAGACCTTGAAGCCGGAGCCGGCGAAATGCTCGGTGACGGCCTGCATGACGATCGGGTTGCGCAGATCCGGCTTGTCCGAGCCGTATTTGCGGATGGCCTCGTCATAGGGGATGCGCGGCCAGTTCTTCGTCACCGGCTTGCCTTCGGCGAATTCCTCGAAGACGGCCGTCATCATCGGCTCCATGGTCTCCCAGACGTCCTCCTGGGTGACGAAGCTCATCTCGACGTCGAGCTGGTAGAATTCGCCCGGCAGGCGGTCGGCGCGCGGGTCCTCGTCGCGGAAGCACGGCGCGATCTGGAAATAGCGGTCGAAGCCGGCGACCATCAGGAGCTGCTTGTACTGCTGCGGAGCCTGCGGCAGGGCGAAGAATTTTCCCTCATGGATGCGCGACGGCACGAGGAAGTCGCGCGCGCCTTCCGGCGAGGAGGCGGTGAGGATCGGCGTCGTGTATTCGGCAAAACCCGCCTCGCCCATGCCCTTGCGCATGGCGGAGATGATCTGCGTGCGCTTGATGATGTTCTTGTGCAGCGTCTCGCGGCGCAGGTCGATGAAGCGGTACTTCAGGCGCACGTCTTCCGGATAGTCCGGCTCGCCGAAGACCGGCAGCGGCAGTTCCCTGGCGGCGGAAAGAACCTCGATCTCCTGTGCGTAAAGCTCGATCTCGCCGGTGGGCATGCCCTTGTTGACCGTGTCCTCGGTGCGCGCCTTGACGAGGCCGTCGATGCGGATCACCCATTCGCCGCGCACGGTCTCGGCCTTCTTGAAGGCCGGCGAATCGGGGTCGGCGACGACCTGGGTGATGCCGTAGTGGTCGCGCAGGTCGATGAAGAGCACGCCGCCATGATCTCGGACGCGGTGGACCCAGCCGGAAAGACGGACGGTCTGGCCGACATCGGACTTGCGGAGGGCGGCGCAGGTGTGGCTGCGGTAACGGTGCATCGTGGTATCCTGAAATGCTGATAGGCCGCGCGGGAAGAACCCGGCGCAGCGACCAAGAAAAATCGCGCGGAAAAGCGCATGGCCGGGGCTGTTTGTCAAGGCTTGCGGGTCTTTTGCCGGGGGCCGTGCTGCTTGACCATGAAAGACGCAAAGGCGATTGCCAGGAATATACGGCCCCTCATCCGGCCTGCCGGCCACCTTCTCCTTGGCTGCGGGGCGAAGGAGATATGCCGCGCCGTTTTCCTCGACCAATACCCCGTCCGCGGGGCAAGTCCCCTCTCTCCGCTTGCGGGGAGAGGGCCAGGGTGAGCGGCCGCATACGTTCGGCGTTCCCGCCTTGAAGCGAGCCCCGGGACCGAGAATCACTCCCGCCCGATCAGCCGAACTCCGCCCGGTGCAGCATCAGCCATTGCAGCATGACGATCGTCTTCGCATCCTGAATGCCGCCGGTGGCGATGAGGTCGTAGGCTTCGTCGATCGGCAGTTCGACGATCTCGATGTCCTCGCCCTCCCCGTCGACGCCGCCGCCCTTGCCGTCGCGGGCCGTGGCGTCGATGCGGGCGACGAAGCAGCCGACGCGCTCGGTCAGCGTGCCGGGGCTGGAATAGATGTCGAAGAGATGGCGCACGCCCTGCACCGCATAGCCCGTCTCCTCCATCGCCTCCCGGGCGACGGCCGCCTCGGGCGCGTCGTCATCGAGCAGCCCCGCCGGCACTTCCGAGAGGAAACCGTCCGGATGGCCGCCGAAGAAGGCGCCGGGGCGGAACTGGCGCACCAGGATGACCGACTGGCGGGCGGGATCGACGAGCAGAACGCAGGCTGCAGGGCCATGGTCGTGCACCTCGCGATCGAGCCGCTCGACCCGGCCGTCCGCCCGCGTCTGCTCGACCACGACGGTGCGAAGATGGATGAACCGCTTCCAGACCGTCTGCTGGTCGACGATGCGGACGGCGGAGGACATGTCGAGCGTCATGAAAAATCCTTGCGTGAAAATTCAGGCCTTGCGCAGCCAGACGCGGTTGTCGTGGAAGGCGGCGCCGCCATAGGGCGCGACCGGATCGGCGCCGGTCAGGACATTGATGCCCTCCCCGTCGAGATGGGCGGAATTCGGCCAGATGCCCTCGGCAATCAGGACGCCGGGTTTCGCGCCGTCGGTGACCCTGGCATGCAGGCGGATATCGCCGCGGGGATTGCCGAGCTGCACGATATCGCCGTCCGCGATGCCGTTCGCCGCCGCGTCCTCGGGATGGATCATCACCTCCGGCCGGCCCTCGCGCTCACGGGACCCCTTCGTCTCCGTGAAGGTGGAGTTGAGGAAGGTGCGGGCGGGCGACGTGGCGAGGCGGAAGGGATGATCCGCATCCGGCGTCTCGATGATCGCCACATGATCCGGGAAGGCCGGCAGCGCTTCATGCGGACCGAAGGCGCCGAGCACCTTGGGCGGCCTGTTGGGCGCCGGCGTGTTCGTCCAGTTCGGCCTGAAGCGGAATTTCCCGTCCGGAAAGCCGAACCCCTTCACGAAATGCGCGGTGTCGAAATCCGGCTGGCAGTCGATCCACTTCTCCTCGCCCAGCCTGTCGAAATCCATCTCGTAATAAGGCAGCATGCGGGTGATGTGCTCGCGCTCGGACAGGCCGAAGCCCGGCCTGTCGCCGACGCCGAGACGCTTGGCCAGTTCCTCGATGACGAAGAGATTGGTGCGCACGGTGGCCGGCGGCTCCACGAGCTTGGGGCCGAGCAGGATGTGCTGGTGGCCGCCGCCGCGGTAGATGTCGTCGTGCTCGACGAACATGGTGGCGGGCAGCACGATATCGGCGAGCCTTGCCGTATCGGTCATGAAATGCTCGTGCACCGCGACGAAGAGGTCGTCGCGCAGGAAGCCCTGCTTCACCAGGCGCTGCTCCGGCGCCACGTTCGCCGGGTTGGTGTTCTGGATGAGCATGGCGGTGACGGGGCCGCGCCCGCGCAGCGCGACGGCATCGCCCGTGAGGACGCGGCCGATCTGCGACTGGTCGAGCATGCGGATGTCGCTGTCCGCCATCCTTGCGCCCGTCAGCTCTGCCTTGCGCAGGTGGAAGATGTCGGAATTGCTGTGGAAGGCGCCGCCGCCCTCGTATTGCCAGGAGCCGAGCACGGTGGCGACCGAAAGCGCCGCATGCATGGAGACCGCGCCGTTGCGGCTGCGGGTGAAGCCGTAGCCGAGGCGGAAGAAGCTCTTCCTCGTGCGTCCGACCAGGGCGGCGAAGGCCTCGATCTCCGCGACGCCGAGGCCGGTGATGCCGGCCGCCCATTCCGGGTTGCGCGTTGCAAGATGCGCCTCGAGGCCCGCCGGATCGTCGGCATATCTTTCCATGTACGCACGGTCGGCATAGCCGTCGCGGAACGCGACGTGCATGACGGCGCAGGCGAGCGCGGCATCCGTGCCGGGGCGCAGCTTCAGCGCGATGTCCGCCTGCTTCATCGTCGGGTTGTCGTAGATGTCGATGACGACGATCTTCGCGCCGCGCTCCTTGCGCGCCTTCACCGCATGGGTCATCACGTTGACCTGGGTGGAGACCGGATTGGTGCCCCAGATCACCACGCAATCGGATTTCGCCATCTCGCGCGGATCGGGGCCGCGCAGCGTGCCCGCGCCCATGGTGTAGCCGGTCCAGGCCGGATTGGTGCAGATCGAGCCGAAGAAGCCGGAATAGCGCTTGGCGTGGCGCAGGCGATCGATGGAATCGCGCTGAACGAGGCCCATCGTGCCGGCGTAGAAATAGGGCCAGACCGCCTCGCTGCCATGGGCCTGCTCGGCCTTGACGAAGCTTTCGGCAATGGCGTCGAGCGCGGCTTCCCAGGAGATGTCGGCCCATTCGCCGCCGCCCTTCCCACCCCTGCGCACCAGCGGCTTCATCAGCCGGTCGGGATGGTAGAGGCGGTCGGCATAGCGGGCGACCTTGGCGCAGATGACGCCGGCCGTGTAGCTGTTGTCGGCGCTGCCCTTGACGCGGCCGATGCGTCCATCCGCGCTTATCTCGACATCGAGGGCGCAGGTGGAGGGACAGTCGTGCGGACAGGCCGAATGGCCGATGCGCGGTTTTCCGAGATGGGGGGTCGCAACGTTCATGGCTTTTCTATATTGCAGAGCACGAAGTGCCAAAAGGCAAATCATTCTACCATTGCAACAATTCATCGTCGCATCAGCGCGGATGATCGTGGGCGTCGCACGGGGCCTGAAATGAACTACCGCCACATCTACCATGCCGGCAATTTCGCGGACGTGCTGAAGCATGCCGTGCTCGCCCGCCTCGTCCTCTACATGCAGGGCAAGGACAAGGCCTTTCGCGTGCTCGACACCCATGCCGGCATCGGCCTCTACGACCTTTCGAGCGAGGAAGCGCAGAAGACCGGCGAATGGCGCGACGGCATCGGCCGGCTCCTCGACGGCGACCTGCCTTCTCCGGTGGCCGATATCCTCGCCCCCTATCTGAAGGCCGTCCAGGACCTCAATCCGCAAGGCGGGCTGACCTGGTATCCCGGCTCGCCGAAACTGGCGCGCCTGCTCTTCCGCCCGCAGGACCGGCTCTCCGCCATGGAACTGCACCCTGACGACTACGAGACGCTGCACCGCCTGTTCGACGGCGACTTCCAGAGCCGCATCACCAGGCTCGACGGCTGGCTGTCGCTCGGCGCGCACCTGCCGCCGAAGGAGAAGCGCGGCATCGTGCTGGTCGATCCGCCCTTCGAGATCGAGGGCGAATACGAGCGGCTGGTGGAGGGACTGGAAAAGGCCGTGCGCCGCTTTGCCGGCGGGGTCTATTGCCTATGGTATCCGCTGAAGAAGAACGCCCCCATCGCCGCCTTCCACAAGGCGCTGAAGGCGACGGGCATTCCCAAGATGCTCTGCGCGGAGCTTTCGGTGAAGAGCGACCGCGAGACGACGGGACTGACGGGCTCCGGCCTCATCGTCGTCAATCCGCCCTATACGCTGAAGCAGGAACTCGACGTGCTGCTGCCCTTCCTCAAGGAGCGGCTGGCGCAGGACCGCTTCGCCTCGGCCCGCGCCTTCTGGCTCGCGGGGGAAACAAAGGCCTCTTGACCTTTGCCGTCCGGCGGCAACAATCGCGCGCCGAACCGGGAGACCTTCATGACGCCATTCCTCGCAGCCGCCGAACGATGAGCCGGCTGCTTTCCTTCCCCCTCGCCCGCCCCCTCTGTCTGCTGCTCGCCGGGCTCGTGCTGCCTGCCGGCTGCAGCGAGGACAAGCCGGCCGAAAAGCCGAAGACGGAGGTGAGCCGCACGGCGCCGGAAACGCGCGGGGCGGTGCCGCTCGGCAAGGGGTTCGATTTCTACGTGCTGTCGCTCTCCTGGTCGCCGACCTGGTGCGCGGACAACGATGCCGGCGGCCGGACGCAGCAGTGCCGGCGCGGCGAGAACAACGGCTTCATCGTGCACGGCCTCTGGCCGCAGAACGAGCGCGGCTATCCGGAATTCTGCCCGACGCGCCAGCCGGACCGCGTGCCGGAGAACCTAGGCCGCACCGTGCTCGACATCATTCCCTCCATGGGGCTGGTCGGCCATCAATGGCGCAAGCACGGCTCCTGCTCGGGCCTCAGCCAGAAGGACTATTTTGCCGTGACGCGTGCGGCCTTCGAACGCATCGGCATTCCCGCCGACCTCACGCCGCAGCGAGGCGGTGCCCGGCTTTCCCCTGATGCAGTGGAGGCGGCCTTCATCGCCGCCAATCCCGGCCTCGACCGCAAGGGCATCGCGGTCACCTGCGTGGACGGCCGGCTGGAGGAGGTCCGCATCTGCATGACGACGGCGCTTTCCTTCCGCACCTGCCCTGCCGTCGACCGCGCCGGCTGCCGTGCCGGATCCATCGAACAACCGCCCATTCGCTAGCGCGTTTCCGCTTTTCTTCGAAACGCGAAAGCGCTCTAACGCTTCTTTCAATGCGATTGCGGACGCAAAGCCGCTTCGCCCTTTTGCCGGACTTGCCCAGAACAGGATGCCGCTGATGAAGATCTACTATTCCAATGCCTCGCCCTATTCCACCAAGGTGCGCATGGCTGCGCATTTCGCCGGCCTTAACGCGCGATCGGTCGCGACCGACACCAATGCCGACCCGGCGGAGCTTCTGGCCGCCAACCCGCTCGGCAAGATCCCGACGCTGGTGACCGACGAGGGCCTTGCCGTCTACGACAGCCGTGCGATCATGAACTATATCGACCGCCAGACGAAGGGCACGCTCTATCCGCGCAATGCGGCAAAGCGCACGGAGGTGGACGTGCTGGAGGCGACCGCCGACGGCATCTGCGACAGCCTGCTCGCCATCGTCTACGAACGCCGCTCGCGGCCGGAGGAGAAGGTCCACCAGCCCTGGATCGACCGGCAGTGGCAGAAGGTCGAGCGTGCGCTCGACCATCTCGAAGCCAACATGCCCCGCCTCGGCAGGAAGCCGCATGCCGGCCACTTCGCGCTGGCCGCGATGCTGCGTTACATCGAATTGCGTTTTGCCGGAAAATGGCAGCGCGGCCGGCCCAAGCTGAAGCGCTTCCTCTCCCGCTTCGAGGCGGTTTTCCCGGATTACGCGCAGTTCAAGGATTGACGGTTCGCCCCTCATCCGGCCTGCCGGCCACCTTCTCCCCGCAAGCGGGGCGAAGGGGATATGCCGCGCCGTTTCCTCAAACAATAGCCGTTCGTGAGGCAGGTCCCCTCTCCCCCTTGAGCAGGCGAATTGCATATGACAGCACGCTGCTGCTTTCCCCTTCTCCCCCGCGGGGAGAAGGTGGTCCGAAGGGCCGGATGAGGGGGCTTGCACACCGTCTGACGTCTGCGTCACCCCCTTATCCCGCTGCCGCGACCTTCTCCCCGCGGGGGAGAAGGGGCAAGACGCGCCGCCTCATTCCATATGCAATTCGCCTGCCGCTTGCGGGGAGAGGGTTAGGGTGAGGGGCAACCACATCCCCCAAACGCAGAAAAGGCCGGGCTTTCGCCCGGCCTTTCCCGCTTCCAAAGCCGTTTGGCTTAGAACTTCACGCCGAGACCGACGCGGACGCTGTGGTCTTCGAAGCCCGACTTCACCTTGGTGCCGCCGAGGTTGAAGCCCTTCTTCTGGTAGTCGCTGTAGCGGTATTCGATACGCGCCGTGACGTTGTTGGTCACGAAGGCTTCGGCACCGGCACCGGCGGTCCAGCCGACCATGTTGCGGTCGTCCTTGCCGGCGGCGTTCTTCATCTCGACATTCGTGCCGGCAATACCGGCCGTGCCGTAGACGAGGACCGGGTTCAGGTCGACACCGACGCGGCCGCGGATCGAGCCGTTGACGCCCTGCTTGCCCTTCAGGCCGTTGCGCTCGGCATCGACGCCCGAATAGTTCAGGTCGGCTTCGCCGCCGTAGACGAGCTGGCCGTTCTGCATGTTGTAGCCGCCGTAGACGCCGCCGCCGAGGCCGTTTGCCTTGGCGTCGCCCTGGCGGCTGAAGTCGCCGCGCTGCCAGCTTGCCGTACCACCGGCATAGGCGCCGGCCCAGTTGCCGCCGGCAACCGGCTCGGAATATTCAGCGGCCGGAGCCTGCGGGATATCGTCGATGGCGTCGGCAGCGTGAGCAGCCTGGAAAGCGACCATGGAGACGGTCGAAGCGATGAGGGTGGCGATGAGTGTACGCATGATATTCTCCTTTACTGAACGACGCCCTCTGTGGGAGGCGATCGGGCGTCGTCATTTCCAATTCAGTCCCGCCCGGTTGAGCGGAAATTGAATAAAGATTGAGGAATTGAAAGAGCCAAAATGTGAAATGATTGTGGCAGCGAGGCGGCACAAATTTGATGTGACTTTTGCGCACCAGGCGATTTATTAACCATAAAATCAATAAGTACAAAAATCGGTAAAATATACTTCAAATTACTTTGAAGTCGCTTTTGCAGTTAATTTTTCTGCAACCAATTGTCATGGGGGAGTTTAAGCCTGCGCCGGGATGTCTATATCTTGGGCCGGTTAATCAAATGAATCGGCAGGACGGAATTTCGTGAACAAGCCCCCCAGGACGGCCCTCGTGACGGGCGGCGCGAAACGCATCGGCAAGGCCATCGTGGAAGACCTCGTGGCACACGGTTTCGCCGTCGCGATCCATGCCAACACGTCCCTGGAAGACGCCGAGGCGATGGCCCGCGCCTTCAATGCCGGCGGCGGAAGGACCGTCGCCGTGCAATGCGACCTAGCGGACGGGGCGGCCACAAGCCGGCTGATCGGCACGGCGGCGGACGCCCTCGGCCCCATCGGCCTCCTCGTCAACAACGCCTCGCTCTTCAAGCCCGACACCGTGGAGGCCTTCGACGATGCGCTGTGGGAGCGGCATTTCGCCGTGCATGTGAAGGCGCCGTCGATCCTCGCGCGCGATTTCGTGCGCCAGCTTCCCGAGGGCGCACCGGGTTCGATCGTCAACATCATCGACCAGCGCGTCTGGAACCCGACGCCGCGCTACTATTCCTACACGCTCTCCAAATCGGCGCTGTGGATGGCGACCCGCACCATGGCGCAGAGCTTTGCCCCGCGCGTGCGCGTCAATGCCATCGGCCCCGGCCCGTCGCTGCCGAACGAGCGGCAGGACGATGCCGCCTTCCAGGCGCAGGTGGAGGGCCTGATCCTGCGCCGCGGACCTGGTCTCGACGAATTCGGCCGCACAGTTCGCTTTTTGTTCGACACGCCATCCATTACCGGGCAAATGATAGCGCTCGACGGCGGGCAGCATCTCGCCTGGGAGACACCCGATGTCGGGGGAATAGCCGAATGAATGGCCGAAAAGTGGAGGATGGCGGCATCCTCTATGACGAGAACGAGACGGACGACGAGGACGAGCTGCAGGAATCTCCCGCGGCGACGGTCGCCGTCGCGCCCGGCATCGCCACTCCGGGGATCGACTGGAACGAGGGCGGCGACGTGCCGGAGGGCGTCATCGGCGCCGAGCTGATCCAGCTCTTCGTCAAGCGCCTGCCGAACAGCCCCGGCGTCTACCGCATGTTCAACACGGCGGGCGACGTGCTCTATGTCGGCAAGGCGCGCAGCCTGAAGAAGCGCGTGACGAACTATGCGCAGGGCCGCGGCCACTCCAACCGCATCACGCAGATGATCCGCCAGACGGCGAACATGGAGTTCGTCACCACGCGCACCGAGACCGAGGCGCTGCTCTTGGAGGCGAACCTCATCAAGCGCCTGCGCCCGCGCTTCAACGTGCTCCTGCGCGACGACAAGTCCTTCCCCTACATCCTCGTGACGGGCGACACGCGCGCGCCGGCGATCTTCAAGCATCGTGGCGCGCGCAGCCGCAAGGGCGACTATTTCGGTCCCTTCGCCTCGGCCGGCGCGGTGGGCCGCACGATCAATTCGCTGCAGCGCGCCTTCCTCCTGCGCACCTGCACCGACAGCGTCTTCGAGACGCGCACGCGGCCCTGCCTGCTCTACCAGATCAAGCGCTGTTCCGGTCCCTGCACCCACGAGATCCGCGATGCGGACTATGCGGAGCTGGTGCAGGAGGCGAAGGATTTCCTCTCGGGAAAAAGCCAGAAGGTGAAGGCGCACATGGCCGCGGCCATGAATGACGCCGCCGAGGAGCTCGATTTCGAGCGCGCCGCCGTCTATCGCGACCGGCTGGCGGCGCTCAGCCATGTCCAGAGCCACCAGGGCATCAACCCGGCCGGCGTGGAGGAGGCCGACGTCTTCGCCATCCATCACGAGGGCGGCATCTCCTGCATCCAGGTCTTCTTCTTCCGCACCGGGCAGAACTGGGGCAACCGCGCCTATTTCCCGAAGGCCGACCCGCAGCTTTCCGGCAGCGAGGTGCTGAACGCCTTCCTAGCCCAGTTCTACGACGACAAGCCCTGTCCCCGGCAGATCCTGCTTTCGCAGACCGTCGAGGAAATGGACCTGCTCAGCCAGGCGCTTTCCGAGCGCTCGAACTACAAGGTCGCCATCTCCGTGCCGCAGCGCGGCGAGAAGAAGGACCTCGTCGACCATGTCGTCGCCAATGCCCGCGAGGCGCATGGCCGCAAGCTGGCGGAGACGGCCTCGCAATCGCGCCTGCTGGATGGTTTCGCCGCCACCTTCAAGCTGCCTTACGTGCCACGCCGCATCGAGATCTACGACAACTCCCACATCATGGGCACCAATGCCGTCGGCGGCATGGTGGTGGCGGGGCCGGAGGGCTTCGTGAAGGGGCAGTACCGCAAGTTCAACATCAAATCGACCGACATCACGCCCGGCGACGACTTCGGCATGATGAAGGAAGTGATGACCCGGCGCTTCGCGCGCCTCATCAAGGAAGAGGGCCTGCCGGACCGCGGTGCGGACCAAGGCGCGGACGCGGCGGACCTCCCCTTCCCCGCCTGGCCCGACGTCATCCTCATCGACGGCGGCCAGGGCCAGATGACGGCGGTGCGCGCCATCCTCGAAGAGCTCGGCATCACCGACCAGGTCATCGCCATCGGCGTCGCCAAGGGCGCCGACCGCGAGGCCGGGCGCGAGCGCTTCTTCATGAAGGGCCTTGCGGATTTCTCCCTGCCGCCGCGCGATCCCGTGCTCTATTTCGTGCAGCGCCTGCGCGACGAGGCGCACCGCTTCGCCATCGGCTCGCACCGGGCGCGGCGCAAGAAGGAGATGGTGAAGAACCCGCTCGACGAGATCGCCGGCGTCGGCCCGACGCGCAAGCGCGCCCTGCTGCAGCATTTCGGCACCGCCAAGGCCGTCTCCCGCGCGGCGATGGCCGACCTGATGGCGGTCGCCGGCATTTCGGAAAGCGTCGCGCGCATCGTCTACAACCATTTCCATGACGACGCGGCGGGATAGCTGGCCCGGCCTGCCGGCGGGTGCTAGGGTGCCCATACGGCATTCCTTCATTCGAGAGCGAGGCGCCATGACCGTCTTCCGCAAGATCGTGCCCTTCGGCCTCTGCCTTCTCGCAACGGCCGCCGCTGCCCAGACGCAGGTCGGCGATGCGCAGATGCTGGGCGTCAGCGGAACCTGTGCCGAGCTCGTTGTCGGCGACCTCCGTTTCAGCGAGGCCTGCTCGCAAAAGCTGCTCAACGTCACCTATCCGAACGGCCGCGTCGGCTTCTACTTCGTGCTCGACGACGGCCGGATCGTCACCTTCACCGGCATGGACGGCGACAATCCGACGCCGGATACGGACGTCATCAACCTCGACAAGGTGATCGTCAGCCGCAAGGACACGCCGGACCAGCCGGATGTCTTTCCGGCGACAGGCACCTGCGGTTTCGGCAATCCGACGAAGGGGCCGGCGACGATTGCCTGCGAGGGCACGCTGTCGGACGGCAAGCGCTTTCGCCGCCTTCACGACGGACGGCAAGCCGCCGACATGAGCCCGCCGGCCCCGCAGAATTCGCGGCGTTTTCCGCGAATGGCCGCGACATTCGCCCACGCTCCGTAAATTCGCCAAGAATTGCCGGAAACAAAGGTTGACGGCGCTGTCACAAAGACCTCATCTAGCCGCAAACCTGTCGAGACTGAAGAATCCATGGCTTCCCGCGCATACAGCATACCCAACCTCCTCACCTACGGCCGTATCGTGGCCGTTCCGCTGATCGTTCTCTGCTTCTTCGTCGAAGGGCGGCTGGAATCGTCGGACTTTGCGCGCTGGGCGGCCTTCTGGCTGTTCGTCGTCGCCTCGATCACCGACTACCTCGATGGTTACCTCGCCCGCATCTGGAACCAGACATCGAATATCGGCCGCATGCTCGACCCGATCGCCGACAAGCTGCTGGTCGCCTCGGTGCTGCTCCTGATGGCCGCGGACGGCACCATCGCCGGCTGGACGATCTGGGCCGCGATCATCATCCTGTGCCGCGAGATCCTCGTCTCGGGCCTGCGCGAATATCTCGCCGACCTCAAGGTCAGCGTGCCCGTCACGCGCATCGCCAAGTGGAAGACGGCGATCCAGATGTTCGCCATCGCCTTCCTCTTGGCCGGCCCCGCCGGCGACAAGATCCTGCCCTACACGACCGAGATCGGCATCACCCTGCTCTGGGCCGCCGCGCTCATCACCATGTATACCGGCTACGACTATTTCCGCGTCGGCCTGAAGCACATCGTGGACGAGTGAGATGACGAAGCTCGTCTATTTCGCCTGGGTGCGCGAACGGATCGGCAAGGGCGAGGAGGAGATCGACCTGCCCGCCTCCGTCAGGACCGGCGGCGACCTGCTCGCCTATCTGAAGACGCTCGGCGAGGACTATGCCCACGCGCTGGAGCATGAGAAGGTCATCCGCATCGCGATCAACCAGGAGCATGTCGAGCACGACGAGCCCATTCTCGGCGCCCGCGAGATCGCCCTCTTCCCGCCGATGACGGGAGGCTGAGCGATGACCGGCGACGTCCCGGTCGTCGTGCGTGTCCAGACGGCGGATTTCGACGCCGCCGCGGAAGCCGCCCGCCTTGCCGCCGGGCGGCGCGATGCCGGCGCCGTCGTCACCTTCACCGGCCTCTGCCGCGACGAGGGCGGCAGGCTTTCCGCGCTGGAGCTCGAACATTATCCCGGCATGGCCGAGGCCGAGATCGGCCGCATCTGCCGGAAGGCCGTGGAGCGTTTCTCGCTTCTCGGCATTACCGCCATCCATCGTGTCGGCAAGATCGCGCCGGGCGAGAACATCGTGCTCGTCATCGCGCTCGCCCCGCACCGCCACGCCGCCTTCGACGGCGCCTCCTTCGTCATGGACTACCTGAAGACCTCCGCGCCCTTCTGGAAGAAGGAACACTTTGCCGATGGTAGCGAGGGCGGCTGGGTGGATGCCAAGGAAAGCGACGACAGGGCGCGGGAGGCGTGGTCGTAGCGGACCTGCCGGCCATGGTGTGCCATGTCGCGTGGATCCTCGGGTCGAGCCCGAGGATGACGCCAGAAGGCAGGGCATACAGACCAGCCATGCTGCCTTTTGCCGCACCGTTTGACGGTCAGGCAACCTCTCCTCCTCTCCGTCATCCTCGGGCTCGACCCGAGGATCCACCCGCACGGCACACCCTCTACGGCACCGGCCGCTCCCGCCGGAAAATCACCAGCAGCAGGACGAGCGCGGAAAAGATCACCAGGTCGCGCCATAAGAATTCGCCATAGGCGCTCCACAGCGTCTCGGCGAGACCCATGGCCGCGCCGCCGAGGGCGGAGAGCAGCGGCGTGCCCGCCCCGCCGATGGCGGCGATGAACAGCACCTTCACCCCGAAGACGAGGCCGCCGCCGAAATCCATGTTGCCGTAGTAGGAGACGGCGAGGATGCCGGTGAGGCTGGCGATCAATGCCGCCAGCGCATAGGCCGAGAGGTAGACACCCGCGGCATCGACGCCGCAGAGCTCCGCCGCCTGCCGGTCCTCGGAGACCGCCCGCCAGCGCCGGCCCCAGGCGGAACGGGCGAGGAAGACATGGCCGGCAAGGACGATGGCGGCCATGGCCGCGGTGTTCGCCAGTTGCAGCACCGTCAGCGCGACGGGAAAGGCCGGATCGCCCCACAGCACGACCGGCGTGTTGAGGAAGGGCGGCAGCCAGAGGCTGCGGGTGTCCGCGGCGAGCCGCGCCGTCTCCATCAGCACCAGCACGACGCCGAGCGCGGCGACCACCACCGTATTGTCCGAGGAGAAGGCGAGCGGGCGCATGACATGGCGCCCGACGACGAGGCCGGCGCCGACGCCGTAGAGCAGCGCCACGACCGCGCCGAAGCCGAGCGCGGCGGGCAGCACCAGCCAGAGCCGGTCCCAGCCGTAACCGGAAAACAGGATGAACATCTGCGCGGCGAAGGCGAAGAGTGCGCCATAGGCGACATCCGCCCGGCGCGTCACGGCAAAGGCGATCGAATAGCCGAAGGCGAGTGCCGCATAGAGCGCGGCAACGGGCGCGGCATTGGCGATCTGCTGGAGGAAATAGGCCATGGCGGTTCCGGGCTTTCCCGCATTGTCACGCACGCCTCCCGGGAAGCCACTGTCTGCCCTTCTGGAACCGTGCTGAAATTATAACTGGCAAAAGGACTTTTACCAGTTAGAATATCGCATGACCTTTTCCTGGACCCCGCATCGTTTCTCCGGCGGCGCGCTCGCCCTCGATGTCGCCAATTCCGTGGTGCTGCGCGGCGATCCCGATCGGCGGATCGACCGTTTCGCCGATCCCGCCATCATGGACGCCTTCCCCGCCGGGGCGGACCGGCACGGGGCGGAGCATGCGCGTTTCGGTCCGCTCGAGGCGGTGAGCGAGGATGGACGCGCGGGGCTGATCGCGCTGCGCGAGGCGATCGACCGGCATTTTCGCGCCGAAGTGCGGGGCCATGGCACGCCGGCGCTGCTTGCCGACCTCCTGGAGACCATCGCCGCCACGCTGCGCCGCTCGGGCAACCGGCCGCGGGCGCTCGATACCGCGACGGCGCGCTCCGCCCTCCTGCTGCTGGCACATCCGGAGCCGGAGCGGCTGAAGATCTGCCCGAACTGCCATTGGCTCTTTCTCGACCGCAGCCGCAACCGCTCGCGCGCCTGGTGCGACATGGCCGTCTGCGGCAACCGGGCAAAGGCCAGCCGCCATTACCACCGCAACCGCGAGGAGACACGGCCATGAAAAAATCCTGGCTGATCCTGCTGCCGCTCCTGCTCGTCCTTGCCGCCTGCCAGCGCGAGGCGGGAACCGATCCGCTGAAGCTGACGGGCAAGATGTTCGTCTTCAACTACCGCCTCGCCTATGCCACCTACATGGTCACGCTCGACCGCACCGCGCCGGTGCCGGAAGGTTCCGTGGTGCGGGCCGAGTTCGAGAATCCGGCGGGCGGCGCGCCGCTGACGCTGGAGCGCAAGCTGTTCGCCAACCTCACCCGCGTCGCGCTGGAGAGCCCGGACATTTCCTGCGTGAAGAAGGGCGTGCCCTACAAGGTGGCCATCCAGGTCGTCGGGCCCGACGGTGCGGTGCTGCAAAGCCTGGAAACCCAGGTCACCTCCAGTGCCGACCAGAGCATCCTGCCAGCAAAGGCCCTGGTCGTCGGCCCCGGCTACGACAGGAATCCGGAGGTGTTCAAGGACGGCAAGACGCCCGCGCATTTCGAAACGGCGACGTGTCCCGCCAGCTGACGAATATTCACCAGGGATCGCGCGTTCCATCCAAAGCTGCTCCCGGAGGATCGGACACATGCGATTCCTGCCTGCCCTGGCTTTCGGCTTTTTAGTGTTCTCCCCTGTGGCCCATGCCGAGGAGGCAGCGGACTGTCCGGCAAAGCCCGTAATCCTTGCCTTTTCGGATACGGTACTGGCGGACCGGGAGAAACTGCCGCGCTTGAAGGCGCGCGGTTTCGGGGCGGAAGCGGCCTATCTGAAGATCCGCTACGGCAGCCTTTCCATGGACGAGGCGACAGCCCTCGCCCACGGACTGCGCGATGCCGGCGTGCGCGAGGCGATCGATCTTGCCGGCGCCCTCGATGCGGCGCGCGACGGGTTCGATGCGCTGGGCGATGCCGATCCGGTTCAGCTCAACGGGCTGATTTCCACCGTGCGGGCAATCCTGCTGCATGGGGATGGCGACAGGTTGCTGGCCGCGATCGCCAGCCTGCCGCCGGAGCGGCAAGTCTCGCTCAGCGGGCGGATCGTGCCCGCCATCGCGGACCGGCCCGATGAGGAGAAGGCCAAACTCGCAGCATCGGCGGGCCGCCACAAGCTGTTCTTCCTTCAGGCAGGGCTCGTTGCGAGCCAGCGCGACCCGAATGCCTGGCCGGTCTTCGTTGCCGGCTTTCCCGACACGACCAGGCTTGCGGACCTGACGCAGCTCTGGAGCTGGGCGCCGGCGCTCGTCGGCAATCCGGCCCTGCCGCGGCTTCCGGTGCCTGACGCCGCGGCCCAGGCGACGCAGAAAAGCCTGCACACCGTCTGGATCGCGGCGGCGAAGGAGCCGGAACGCGATTTCCTGATGACCTATGTGAACCAGACCGGCGATATCGCCTCGACAGCAAAGGCGGCAGAGGCGGTTCTGACCGAGATCACGGCCGGGCGGGTCAGGCCCGAGGGTCTTCTCGATCCGGCATGGCTGGTGGCCTACAGGGCTCTTCGCGCCGCAGGGCCCGATCCCGCCGTGGTCGACACGACGCTCGAAAGCATACCCATCAATACGCGCCGCGCCGTGCCCCGGACCGGCAATGTCTCGGTACGGGACCTCATCGACCGGGTCGTGGCGATCGACACGCTCGCTCCCTACCTCGCCGGCAAATCCGATGTCCTCCCGGACATGCCGACGGACATCAGCCCGAAATTCCAGGCGGAATGGCCCTTGTGGGTGGAGCTTTCCAAATCCCTGAAATCCGTGCCGCTGACGCCGCTCGCCAAAGACCCGGTCAAGGCGCCGATCGTCGCGGAACTGCTGTTTGCCGCCGGCGACCATGCGCGCCTTGCCGATTTCGTCCTTACCGTCGAGCCGGTCGAAACAAGGCTTGCCCTCGCCACGGATCTTGCAATTCGCCTCGATCGCGGCTGCCGGAGCTATCTGCGCCACCCGGCCGAAGCGCTGCTCCTGGCCGGCCAGCCGCTCTTCAAGTTCGATCCGGCACAATGAAAAACCGGAGCCTTCCGGCCCCGGTTTCCAAATCACGTCAAAGGCTTCCGGCCGGAGCCGGACAAACCGATTCAGCCGACGATTTCGGTGTCGGAGAACCAGTACTTGATTTCCTGGGCAGCGGTTTCCGGAGCGTCCGAGCCGTGAACCGAGTTCTCGCCGATCGACAGGGCATGCGTCTTGCGGATCGTGCCCTCGTCGGCGTTGGCCGGGTTGGTGGCGCCCATGACTTCGCGGTTCTTCAGGATGGCGTTCTCGCCTTCCAGGACCTGGACGACCGTCGGGCCGGAGGTCATGCCTTCAACGAGCTCGCCGAAGAACGGACGCTCCTTGTGAACGGCGTAGAAGCCTTCGGCTTCGCGCTTGCTCATCCAGACGCGCTTGGAAGCAACGACGCGCAGGCCCGCGTCTTCGAGCATCTTGGTGATCGCGCCGGTCAGGTTGCGCTTCGTCGCGTCCGGCTTGATCATCGAAAAGGTGCGTTCAATCGCCATTTTCCCGTTTCCCTTGGTTTTCCGGTGAAAGTGGCCGGTTCCATAGCCGCCAACGCCCCGCAAAACAAGAGGGGCGCCGCGATTGGCGCCGTCAGCGGCAAAGTTTCACGCCGCCGTCACACGGTGGCCGGCGCCGCCGTGCAGGTCGAGGCAGCGGGCGAACCAGCCGGCGACGGGATCGCCCTCCTCCAGCACTTTCGTGCCTGCCGTCGTGCGCAGCCACTGCAGCGCGCCGAAGACGATGTAGTCGGGAAAAAGCGGGCCTTCACCGCCGATGAAGGGCTGGACCTTCAGCATGTTGCGCAGCGGCTGGAGCTTCTTGGCGAAGCCCTCGACCTCCGCCTTGCCGGCCGCCGCGATGTCCTCCAGCGAGGCGCCGAGGCGTTCCTCGCGGCTGCGGCGGAAATAGACCTGGTCGGCGGGCTCCAGCAGGTTGTGGATGTCGAGGATGGCGATACGGGTGACGGCCATGTGCAGGGTGGATTGCGACCAGTTCTCGATGAAGCGGGCCATCGCCCTGCCGCCCTCCCCGCCGAACAGCGACGGCCGGTCGGGATAGGCCTCGTCGAGATAGAGGGCGATGTCGAAACTGTCGCGCACTAGCCGGTCGCCGTCGCGCAGGAGCGGCACCGTCGCCGTGCTGCCGCCCTCGATGGCCGGGATCTCGGTGAAGCCGACCGGGACCGTCTCGTAGGCAAGGCCCTTGTGGGCGAGCGACATCACCGTCTTCCACACATGGGGCGAGAACTGGCGGGTCCGGTCGGCGCCGGAAAGCGCGTAGAGCAATCGGGTCATCAAAGCCTCGTTTCGGTTTGCCGCCATTGGAGCGCAGGACGGCGCCGTGCGCAAATCAGATAATTTCATGAGTGACATTCACGCGGCCGATGCGCGCTTCGGCTATAGTTGCGGCAGATCACGGAGACAACGATGCTCGACCACTACCGCATGTTCGCCGCCTACAATGCCTGGGCCAACCGCACGCTCTATGCCGAGGTCGGCAAGCTCGACGACGAGGCCTTTCGCCGGAACCTCGGCGCCTTCTTCGGCTCGCTGCACGGCACGCTGAACCACCTGCTCGCCGCCGACCGGATCTGGATGAAGCGCTTCACGGGCAGCGGCGATGCGCCGGCACGCCTCGATGCGATCCTTCACGAGGATCTTGCCGGCCTTGCGGCGGCGCGGCAGGCGGAAGACGCACGCCTGATCGCCTATACCGATTCGCTTTCGGAAGCGGCGATCGCCGCCGATTTCACCTATAGCCCGCTCACCAATCCGGCGGTCATCACCCACCCGCTCGGCCCCGCCCTCACCCACATGTTCAACCACCAGACCCACCATCGCGGCCAGTGCCACGCCATGCTGACCATGGTGGGCGGACCGAGCATCACGCTGGACCTCATCTCCTTCGTGCGTACCGAGGGATCGAAATTCCTATAAATTTTAGGGTGAGTGACCCTTCCTGTTCCTGCAATAGTGGTGATACAGTTGCGCGGCATGGGAGCGCTCGGCATCGATTTTGGGGGCTGCTCCGTCCTGTCACCCAAGTGACAGGCACGGGCGATCGGTAATGGGATAGTCGCTGCCATCGGGGCTGGTGCGGGACGGCACAGGCCTCTCCTGAAAGAGGGAAGAACAATGGCAAGAACGACCGAAGAGTGGGCAGCCCTGCTCGGCAGTACGCTTTGCAAGATGGCACGGGTTTACGGTACCGATGCCCCGAATGCCTACCTGCCGGAGGAGTGCTATCCGGTAATCGAGAAGACCTTCGAAGTGGCGCTGAAGGAAGCCCGCGCGGAGGGTTACGCGGCAGCGATGCGCGAACTCCAGCAAAATCGCGCGCCCCGCAGCAAGGAACCGGCCCGTTCGACCGTGATCGGGCAGGTGATGCGGGTGATCCCGCTCGCCCGGCGGACGGCGTGAGGTCCTGAACCATATCCCCGTGCGGCGGCGTCCGCGTGATGCCGCTGCACCCCGCGCAAGCGGGCTTGCGCATCGTCAACTTTGACCTGAATCTTTCTTCAGCACACGTAAAATTAACCGTGCAATCCGATAGTTACGCCGACCTTCCCCGAGCGCTGGCCCCCGCCCGCGCGCCACCCGACGGCGTTTCATGAGCAGCAAAGACAGCACCACCCCGAAAGACACGCAGCCCGCCGTTCCGCCGATCACGGCGCGCATCGCGCATGTGATGGCCAATCTCGGCATTGCCGGCCTGCCGCGGAACTACGAACTGCTGTTCGAGGCGCTGAACGGCAATGCGAGCGTGGCGCGCGAGATCGCGGCGCTCGGCAAGGCACCGGAACAGGCGGCGCTCGATTCGATCGCGCTGCGCCATTCCCTGCCCAGCCACAATGTGCTGGCGGCAGGCCAGGCGGCGGGCGAAGCGGTGCGCGTGCTCGCCGAAATCTCGAGCGCAGCGGAAACCAGCCGGCGCAATCGCGCGGCCGCCCTGCAGGAACTGGAGGAAATCGCCGCCCGCATGCGCAAGGACCCGGTGCTCGGCATTTCCGACTTTTCCAACGACACGGTCCGGCTGCTGTCGATCCTGCGCGACATCCTTGGGGCCGACCGCGCGTCCACCGCACGGCTGGAAGACCTGCAGGCCCATCTCGATGGCCTGCGCTCGGGCCTTTCCGTCAGCCGGGAAGCACTGACCCATGACCCGGTGACCGGCCTTGGCAACCACGCCGCGCTGCTCGGCCGGCTGAAGGCCTTCTTCCAGGCGGAGGCGGCCAACGCGACCTCGGCCCTTTTGATGTTCCGCGTCGAACAGCTCAAGGAATTCGCCGAGAGCCATCCGGCGGGCGCTGCGGAAAAGACGCTGAAGCGGCTTGCCGCCATCTTCCGTCGGTCGGTCAAGAAGGAGGATTTCGTCGCGCGCACCGGGCCGGACGTCTTCTGCCTGCTGCTCTCCAATGTCAGCCGCGAGATCGCCGTGACGATCGCCCGCCGCATCGCCGTGCGCGTTGCGGAAAAGCCCTTCCCCTTCATGGACCGGGAACTGCCGGCCGGCTTCCTGACCTTGACGGCCGGCGTCTCCATGAGCGACGCGGCCAGGACGCCGGCCACGTTCTACGACCAGGCGGAACAGGCGCTCGCCTATGCGGGCGACGCCGGCATTGCGCTGCGCATCTATTCGGCGGAAGTCGCCGATCGGGCCGGCCGGGCCTATCGCAGCGGCGCGGCGGCCTGACGCCGCCGCCTTCCCCGCTTTCTGTTTTGACGCCATTTCGGGCGCAAAACCGCTTCGCACTTTCGCTGGAATTGCTCTATAGACCCGGCATGATCACGATTTCCGGCCTCACCGCCCGCGTTGCCGGGCGTCTCCTCATCGATAACGCCTCCCTTTCGCTGCCCAGCGGGGTGAAGGTGGGTCTCGTCGGCCGCAACGGCACCGGCAAGTCCACGCTGTTCCGCGTCATCACCAGCCAGCTCGCCGCCGAAGCCGGCAGCATCGCGCTGCCGAAGAACGCGCGCATCGGCCAGGTGGCGCAGGAGGCGCCGGGCACGGACGACCCGCTGATCGAGATCGTGCTGGCCGCCGACAAGGAGCGCGCCAGCCTCCTGAAGGAAGCGGAGACGGCGACCGATCCGCACCGCATCGCCGAAATCCAGACGCGCCTCGGCGATATCGGCGCCCACTCGGCGGAAGCCCGCGCGGCGAGCATCCTTGCCGGCCTCGGCTTCGACCACGAGGCGCAGCAACGCCCGGCAAAGAGCTTTTCCGGCGGCTGGCGCATGCGCGTGGCGCTGGCGGCCGTGCTGTTCTCCGAGCCGGACCTCCTGCTGCTCGACGAGCCGACCAACTATCTCGACCTCGAAGGCACGCTGTGGCTGGAAGACTATGTGCGGCGCTACCCGCACACGGTCATCATCATCAGCCACGACCGGGATCTCCTCAACACCGCCGTCAACGCCATCGTGCATCTCGACCAGCAGAAGCTGACCTTCTATCGTGGCTCCTACGACCAGTTCGAGCGCCAGAAGGCCGAGGCCGACGAATTGCAGATGAAGGCGAAAGCCAAGAACGAGGCCGCGCGAAAACACCTGCAAAGCTTCATCGACCGCTTCAAGGCCAAGGCCACCAAGGCCAAGCAGGCGCAAAGCCGCGTCAAGGCGCTGGAGCGCATGGGCACGGTCGCCGCCGTCGTCGAGACCCATGTCCAGCCGATCACCTTCCCGGAGCCGGAGAAACAGCCGGCCTCGCCGATCGTCGCCATCGAGGGCGGCGCGGTCGGCTATGTGCCGGGCAAGCCGATCCTGAAGCAGATCAACCTTCGCATCGACAATGACGACCGTATCGCCCTGCTCGGCTCGAACGGCAACGGCAAGTCGACCTTCGCCAAGTTCATCTCCGGCCGGCTGGAGGCCGAATCGGGTGCGGTGAAACGCGCGCCGGGCCTCAAGATCGGCTTCTTCGCCCAGCACCAGCTCGACGACCTCGTTCCCGAGCAATCGCCGGTCGAGCACGTGCGCCGGCTGATGCCGGAGGCGCCGGAAGCGAAGGTGCGCGCCCGCGTGGCGCAGATGGGGCTTGCGACGGAGAAGATGTCGACGGCCGCCAAGGATCTTTCCGGCGGCGAGAAGGCGCGCCTCCTGATGGGTCTTGCGGCCTTCGACGCACCGAACCTGCTCATCCTCGACGAGCCGACCAACCATCTCGACATCGACAGCCGCCGCGCGCTGATCGAGGCGCTGAACGACTACGAGGGCGCCGTCATCCTCATCTCGCACGACCGGCACCTCATCGAGGCGACCGTCGACCGGCTCTGGCTGGTCAACAACGGCACGGTGAAGACCTTCGACGGCGACATGGAGGAATATCGCAGCCTCATCGTCCAGTCCGGCAAGAAGGACGACCGGGAGAAATCCGCCTCCAACGGCGGCGAGGCCAGCAAGGCGGACCTGCGCAAGGCTAATGCCGACCGGCGCGCCCAGCTCGCCCCGCTGAAGAAAAAGATCAATGAAATCGAATCCCTGACGGCGAAGCTGCAGAAGCAGATTCAGCTTCTTGACACGGAGCTTGCAGATCCCGCGCTCTACGAGAAGAGCCCGGCTAAGGCGGCGGAGAAGGCCAAGCTGCGCTCCATGGCGGTCGACAAATTGAACGATGCCGAGGAACAGTGGCTGGAGCTTTCGGCGGAATACGAGGAGGCGATGGCCGGGTAACGTGCCGTTCTTCCGGCCGCCGCAACGCTTCATTAACCATGATTTGACAAAAGTTCTCGCAAGATCATCGCCTTGCGAGTGCACCCGATGCGTTGCCGTCTGCTCCTAGCCGCGTTGGCGGCCCTCTCCGTTCTTGCCGGCTGCAACACGACCAAGCCGCGCCCTTCCGCCCAGACCGCCTTTGCCGAGACCGGGACGACGAAGAAGCTCGACGCGGACGATCCCGTGCCGATGTCGCCGGCCCGCTGGGCCGGGCATACGGGGCTTGCGGGGCGGACCCTTGCCGTCGCCTCGCTCGGCGACCTGAAGCTGAAGCACAAGGAGGTCGTGCTGACCTTCGACGACGGCCCCGTGCCCGGCCGCACCGAGGCGATCCTCGACACGCTCGACCGCTACGGCGTGAAGGCGACCTTCCTGATGGTCGGCCAGATGGCGGACGCCTATCCGGCGATCGCCCGCAAGGTCGTCGCGCGCGGCCATACCGTCGGCAGCCACACCTATCGCCACGCCAACCTGCGCTACCTCGCCTTCGAGGCGGCGATGGCGGAAATCCGCAAGGGCGAAAAGGCCGTGGAACGCGCCACCGCCCGCCGGCCGGATTTCTTCCGCTTCCCCTATCTGGCGGATACGTCAGCGCTGCGCAGCGCCGTCGCCCGGCGCGGCACCATCATCATGGACATGGACGTCGATTCGAAGGATTACTTCAAGGTGACGCCCGCCTCCGTCGCGAGCCGCACCATGCAGGGCCTGCGCAAACGCGGTCGCGGCATCATCCTGATGCACGACATCCACAAGCGCACCGCCACCGTGCTGCCCTCGCTGCTCGCGCAGCTGAAGGCGGAAGGCTATTCGGTGGTGACGCTGCGCCACACGGACGACGCCGGGCCGCAGCTGCTCGCCATGGCCGGCCGATAAGGCGGCTCAGCCGAGCTCGAAGGTCGTGATGCCGTAGATATGGCCGAGCGGCAGGTCCGGCGCCGTGCCCCGGTACATGCGCGCCGTCTCGAAGACCGGCGAGAGACCGTGGCGCACGCACAGCGCCTTGGCCTCGGCGTTCGGCGCGGGAATGTCGAGAAAGATCTCCCCGCCGCCGACGGTGGCGACCAGCGCCCGGAAGATCAGCTCGGCGCCGACATCGGTGTCGGAGAACAGCGGTCCGATCTTGAAGCCTTCCCGGCAGGCGCGGATCGTGCCGTAGCCGGAAATGCCGGTGCCATGCAGAAGCGCCACGCTCTGGCGCGTCTCCTGCTCCTTCAGCCACTCGCGCAGGAACGCCTCGCGGCGTGCCGGATTGAAACGCGCATCGTAGTCGACGATCAGCGGCATGTGGACCGGGGAAACCGGCGTCAGCCGCGAATCGGCCGGCATCGGGCTCTGCACCCGGCCGCCATGGCGGATATCGGCATGGGCATAGGCGAAGCCGGAGCGGCGATAGTTCTCCTGCTGGGTGACGACGCCGTCGAGCCCGACGAGGCGTCCTTCCGCCAGATCCATCGCCGCGTTCCACAGGCGCAGGCCGACGCCCTGCCCGCGCACCTGCGGATGCACGATGTAGAAGCCGAGGAACGCGTAGTCCGCGCCGTAGCGCACGAGCGAGACCGCCCCCACGAGGCGCTTGTCCGCCTCTGCCACGAGATAGCCCTCGGGATCGGCCGCCCAGAACGGCGCGGCGTCGCCGAGACCCGGATTCCACCCTTCCGCTGCCGCCCAATCCAGAATGTCGACCAGTTCGTCGCGATAGGCCTTGCGAATCTCGATATCCATGGCGTGCCCTTGCCCGTGCCGTTCCACATCCAATCTTTCAACCGCAGCAAGGGCTGTCAACCTCGCGGACAACCGCCGGAAAAGCTCAAAAAACAGGCAGATAGCGACAAAACCCCGCCTAAGACGAAAGTCGTAGCAGAGGCTTTCACCTTCCTTGCCGCCTCGGCTTGAAACCCCCTTGCCGACATGGTTAGGTTTCCGCCGATGACAAAGGGCGGAAAACCACCGCCCGCCATTGGGAGGAAAACTATGGATCGTCGTTCATTCATGAAGAAGGCCGGTGTCGCCGGCATGGGCGGTGCGGCCGCCACCGTGCTTGCGGCCCCGGCCCTCGCACAGAGCAACCCGAAGATCAACTGGCGCCTCGCCTCCTCGTTCCCCAAGTCGCTCGACACGATCTATGGCGGCGCGGAAGTCCTGTCGAAATACGTGTCCGACGCAACGGACGGCAATTTCCAGATTCAGGTTTTCGCCGCCGGTGAAATCGTACCCGGCCTGCAGGCCGCCGATGCCGCATCCGCCGGCACGGTCGAGGCCGCACATACCGTTTCCTACTACTACTGGGGCAAGGATCCGGTCTGGGCCCTCGGCGCAGCCGTGCCCTTCGCGCTCAACGCCCGCGGCATGAACGCCTGGCAGTACCATGGCGGCGGCATCGACCTCTTCAACGAATTCCTCGCCACCCAGGGCCTCGTCGGCTTCCCGGGCGGCAATACCGGCGTGCAGATGGGCGGCTGGTTCCGCAAGGAGATCAAGACCGTTGCCGACCTGCAGGGCCTGAAGATGCGCATCGGGGGCTTTGCCGGAAAGGTCGTCGAGAAGCTCGGCGTCGTGCCGCAGCAGATCGCCGGCGGCGACATCTATCCCTCGCTCGAAAAGGGCACGATCGACGCGGCCGAATGGGTCGGCCCCTATGACGACGAGAAGCTCGGCTTCTACAAGGTCGCGCCCTACTACTACTATCCCGGCTGGTGGGAAGGCGGCCCGACGGTGCATGCCATGTTCAACAAGGCAGCCTTCGACGGCCTGCCGAAGGCCTACCAGTCGCTGCTGCGCACGGCCTGCCAGGCGACCGACGCCAACATGCTGCAGAAATACGACTACCTGAACCCCTCGGCCATCAAGCGCCTCGTCGCCGCCGGCGCGAAGCTCAGCCCGTTCAGCCAGGAAATCCTGTCGGCCTGCTTCGACGCCTCCAACGAGGTCTATGCGGAGATGGAAGCCTCGAACCCGACCTTCAAGAAGATCTGGGAATCGATCAAGGCCTTCCGCGGCGAGTACTACCTCAACGCCCAGATCGCCGAATACAACTACGACACCTTCATGATGATCCAGCAGCGCAGCAACAAGCTGTAAGCCCTGCCGGAGGACGACGTGAAAAACCCCGGGGCAGCGATGCCCCGGGGTTTTTTCTTGCCGATCGAACCGGTGGAATGCTCCTCATCCCGCTACTGCGACCTTCTCCCCGCAAGCGGGGAGAAGGAGATATGCCGCACTGGCCTGCGATTTTCGGGAACCCCTCGCCTCCTTTTCCTTCTCCCCGCTTGCGGGGAGAAGGTGGCCGGCAGGCCGGATGAGGGGCGAGCGCGCCGCCGCCTCAGTTGAACGACGGCGGGCTCGACAGATCGGTCGCCGGTTTCTCTCCGCCCTCGGCCGGCTTCTGCTCGCCGCTGCCCTCCAGCGGGTTGCCGGCGGGAAGCTGCAGGCCGCCCGGCAGGCCGAGGCCGCCGCCATTGTCGGGCAGCGTCAGGCCGGGCAGACCGCCCTCGCCACCGCCGAAACCGGGCACCTCAATCTTGATGGTCGCGGGATCGACGCCGCTGCCCTCGCCCTTGTAGTGCATGACCATGCCCGGGAAGAGGATGGTGAGCGCCACCATGACAATCTGGATGCCGACGAAGGGCACGGCGCCCCAGTAGATCTGCCCCGTCGTCACGGGCTGCATCTTCTTGCCCGTCACCTTGTCGAGATAGGGCACCTTGGCGGCGACCGAGCGCAGGTAGAACAGCGCAAAGCCGAAGGGCGGGTGCATGAAGCTCGTCTGCATGTTGATGCCGAGCAGCACGCCGAACCAGATGAGGTCGATGCCGAGCTTGTCGGCGGCCGGCGCGAGCAGCGGCACGATGATGAAGGCGAGCTCGAAGAAATCGAGGAAGAAGGCGAGGAAGAAGACCAGCACGTTCACCGCGATCAGGAAGCCCGTCTCGCCGCCCGGCAGGGAGACCAGCAGATGCTCCACCCACAGATGCCCGTTCACGCCGTAGAAGGTCAGCGAGAAGACGCGGGCGCCGATGAGGATGAAGAGCACGAAGGAGGAAAGACGCGTGGTGGCGGTGAGCGCCGAGCGGACCACGTCCATGGTGAGCCGGCCCTTGGCCGCCGCCATGACGAGCGCGCCGACCGCGCCCATGGCGCCGCCCTCCGTCGGCGTCGCGATGCCGAGGAAGATCGTGCCGAGCACGAGGAAGATCAGCGCGAGCGGCGGGATCAGCACGATGATGACCTGCTGGGCCAGCCGCGACATCATGTTGATGTTGAGCGTCTTGTCCGCCACCGCGACGATGTAGATGAAGAGGACGCCGACGGTGCCGCCGAGGATGTCGGCGTTCTCGCCCTGCGTCGGATAGAGATAGATATGCGCCGCATAGGCAAAGCCGGCCGCGACGGCGAGCGCGATGGCCAGCGAGGTCACGCCCGAGCCGAGCGAACGCGCCTCCAGCGGCAGCGCCGGCATGGAGTCCCGCCTGAGGAAGGTCATCAGCAGGATGTAGCCCATATAGAGCCCGGTCAGCACCAGCCCCGGAATGAGCGCGCCGGCATACATGTCGCCGACCGAGCGGCCGAGCTGGTCGGCAAGCACGATGAGGACGAGCGAGGGCGGGATGATCTGGGCAAGCGTGCCGGAGGCCGCGATGACGCCCGAGGCGATCGACCGGTCATAGCCGTAGCGCAGCATGATCGGCAGCGAGATGAGGCCCATCGCGATGACCGACGCGGCGACGACGCCGGTGGTGGCGGCAAGCAGCGCGCCGACGAAGATGACCGCATAGGCAAGGCCGCCGCGGATCGGCCCGAAGAGCTGGCCGATCGTGTCGAGAAGGTCCTCGGCCATGCCCGACTTTTCGAGCACGATCCCCATGAAGGTGAAGAAGGGGATGGCGAGCAATGTGTCGTTCGACATCACCCCCCACAGCCGTTCCGGCATCGCGTTCAGCAAGGGCCAGGACAGGTTGATCGAATCGGAGAGGGGCGCGAGCTCCACGCCGATGATGAAGAAGAGCAGGCCGTTCGCCGCGAGCGCGAATGCCACCGGATAGCCCAGCAGCAGGAACACGATCAGCGACATGAACATGATCGGCGCAAGGTTTTCCGCGATGAATTCGATCATGCGCCCTTCTCCTCTGCGATGACCGAATCGAGCGGCGCGTGCGTCGGCACGTAGGGCGTCGGGTCCTCCATATCGCCGCGCATGATGGCGATCTTCTTGATGATCTCGGAAACGCCCTGGAAGGCCAGGAGGACGAAGCCGGCCAACAGGATGGCCTTGGCCGGCCAGACGATCAGGCCGCCGGCGCTGGAAGAGCCCTCGCCCGAGCGGAACGACATCAGGACATAGGGAACGAGAAAGTAGACCATCAACAGCACGAAGGGCATCAGGAAGAGGCAATGGCCGATGAGGTCGATCCAGTGCTGCACCCTGCGCGAGAACTTGCCGTAGACCACGTCGATGCGGATATGCTCGTTCTGCGCCAGCGTATAGGCGGCGGCGAGCATGAAGGCGCCGCCGAACAGATACCATTGCGCCTCGAGCCAGGCGTTGGACGATGTGTTGAAGACCTTTCGGACGACGGCATTTCCGGCACTGACGAGCACGGCGATCAGGATCAGCCAGCCGACGGCCTTCCCGATATTTTCCGTGATCACGTCGATGAGCCGGCTGAAGGCCAGCAGCGCTTTCATGAGAACTCCTCCCCGCTTGGTATGTTATTGCTTTGGTGCCAAGCACAGGCAGAGTGCCGATTTCAAGGCTCGTTTCAAGTCCGCGGCCCGGTTTTCCCGGCCTGAGAGCCTGCATTAGACGAAAGGCGAATACGGCTTCGGCCGCATTGCACAATCGATAGGCAGATATGCACGCGCCGGCACCCTTGCCCCAACCGGCGGTTCTGCTACAACAGCGCCAAATCATCATACAAATGAGGGCGGAGCCATGTCCCCGATCAATCTCGCAATCGTCGGCGTCGGCAAGATCGTGCGCGACCAGCATCTTCCGGCCGTCGCGAAGAACGGCGACTACAGGCTGATCGCCGCGGCGAGCCGCCACGGCACGGTCGACGGCATCGACAATTTCACGTCGATCGACGCGATGCTGGCCGCCGTTCCCGCCATCGAGGCCGTGTCGCTCTGCATGCCGCCGCAATATCGCTACGAGGCGGCCGAAAAGGCGCTGTCGGCCGGCAAGCACGTCTTCCTCGAAAAGCCGCCGGGCGCGACGCTGTCCGAGGTCGCCGACCTCGAATCGCTCGCCGCCGCCAGGGGCCTCACGCTCTTCGCCAGCTGGCATTCGCGCTATGCCCCGGCGGTGGAAGCGGCGAAGGCGTTCCTCGCCGGAACGACGATCCGCTCCATGCGGGTGATCTGGAAGGAAGACGTGCGCCACTGGCATCCGAACCAGGAGTGGATCTGGCAGGCGGGCGGCCTCGGCGTCTTCGACCCGGGCATCAACGCGCTGTCCATCGTCACCCATATCCTGCCGCGCCCGGTCTTCCTCACCGCCGCCACGCTGGAATTCCCGGAAAACCGCGACGCGCCGATCGCCGCAACGATGACCTTCACCGATGCCAGGGGCCTCGACCTTGCCGCCGAGTTCGACTGGCGGCAGACCGGCAAGCAGAGCTGGGACATCGTCGCTGAGACCGATGCCGGCGAGATGGTTCTGTCGGAGGGCGGTGCGAAGCTCTCCATCGACGGCAAGCTGGTGCACGAGGAGCCGGAGCAGGAATATCCGATGCTCTACAGGCACTTCGCCGAACTGGTGAAGGCCGGGAAGTCCGACGTCGACCTCGCGCCGCTGCGCCACGTCGCCGACGCCTTCATGCTTGGGCGGCGGAAGTTCGTCGAGGCGTTCTACGATTGAGGCAGAGGTCGCCCCTCGTCCGGCCTGCCGCGACCTTCTCCCCGCAAGCGGGGAGAAGGGATATGCCGCGCCGGTTTCCCCAGCCAATGACCGTTCGTGGGCCACGCCCCCTCTCCCCGCCCGCGGGGAGAGGGTTAGGGTGAGGGGCGCCCCTCGGCACTCCTAAGCCTTCTTCATCCAGCGTCCGTCGCTGTTCTGCTGCCAGTAGGTGAGCTGGTGCCCCTCGCCTTTCAGGCGTTTCCAGTGCGCGCGCGCCGTCTCCACCTCGGCCTGGTCGTAGCCGTCGAACATGAAGATGACGCGCTCATAGGCGTCGAGCGGCGGCGGCTCGGCGCCGGCGACGAGGAAGCGCACCGTCGCGCCGTTCGCATTGTCGGCGGCGGTCGTCAGCAGCACCGGCTGTTCGGCCGGAAAGGCCTGCTCGTCGGTGCCGTGCGGCAGGAAGCTGTCCTCGCGGAAGGTCCACAGATGCGTGTCGAGCGCGTCGCGCCGCTCCGCGTCGCCGGCCTGCACGACGACGCGCCAGCCGCGCTCGAGGCTCTTGTCGAGGAGCGGCGGCAAAGCGTCCTCCAGCTTCGATTCGGTCAGGTGGTAGAAGAGGACCTCGCTCACCCTCTCCTCACCCTTCGTAGTTCGCGCGCACCAGCTCATCCAGCAGGCGCACGCCGAAGCCGGAACCCCAGGACTGGTTGATCTCGTCCGTCGGCGAGCCCATGGCCGTGCCGGCGATGTCGAGATGCGCCCAGGGCGTGTCCTTGACGAAGCGGTGCAGGAACTGCGCGGCGGTGATCGAGCCGGCATAGCGCCCGCCGGTGTTCTTCATGTCGGCGAACTTGCTGTCGATCATCTTGTCGTATTCGCGGCCGAGCGGCATGCGCCACAGGCGCTCGTTCGTCGAAAGGCCGGCGGCAGTGAGGCGCGCGGCAAGCGTGTCGTCGTTGGAGAAGAGGCCGGCATGATGGCTGCCGAGCGCGACCATGATCGCGCCGGTCAGCGTCGCGAGGTTCACCATGAACTGCGGCTTGAACGTCTCGTTGCAGTACCAGAGCGCGTCGCACAGCACGAGGCGGCCTTCGGCATCGGTGTTGATGACCTCGATCGTCTGGCCGGACATCGACTTGACGATATCGCCGGGACGCTGGGCGTTGCCGTCGGGCATGTTTTCCACAAGGCCGAGGATGCCGACGACATTCGCCTTCGCCTTGCGGGCGGCGAGCGTGTGCATCAGGCCGATGACGGCGGCCGCCCCGCCCATGTCGCCCTTCATGTCCTCCATGCCGGCGGCCGGCTTGATGGAGATGCCGCCCGTATCGAAGACGACGCCCTTGCCGATGAAGGCGATCGGCCGGTCCTTCTCCTTGCCGCCCTTCCAGTGCATGACGGCCAGGCGCGGCGGGCGCACGGAACCCTGCGCGACGCCGAGCAGCGCGGCCATGCCGAGCTTCTTCATCTCGCGCTCGGTGAGGATGTCCACCTCGACGCCGAGCTTTTCGAGCGCCTTGGCCTTGTCGGCGAATTCGACCGGGCCGAGCACGTTGGCCGGCTCGTTGACGAGGTTGCGGGCGAGAATCACGCCCTCGGCAACGGCATCGGACACCTCGTTCGCCTTCCTGGCGGCGCTGGCGACGGCGGTGACGATCGTCACCTTCACGGCCTTGCCGTTCTTCGCCTCGTCGTCCTCGTCCTTCTTCGTCTTGTAGGTGTCGAAGCTGTAGGCGCCGAGCTGCATGCCGAGGGCGAAGTCGGCGGCGTTCTTCGCCGTCACCGTTACGCCCGGCGCGTCGAGATAGACCGTCGCCTTCTCCGCGCGGCCGATCCTGGCGGCAGCGGCGCCGCCGGCCTTCAGCCAGTCGTGGGGGCCAAGCTTTTCCGCCTCGCCGAGGCCGAGCACGAGGATGCGGTCGGCCGGCGCCCCGTGCGGCGCCAGAACGTCGAGCGTCTTCAGGGCCTTGCCGGTGAACTTCGCGACATCGGCGGCGCGGGCGACGACACCTTCCGGATCGACCTCGCCAAGACCGGCCGCCGCCTGGCCGGCAATCTGCAGGAGAACCGCAAGGCCGCCCGAAGCGCGCGCCGTCTTTGCGAAACCGATGTCGAATCTGGAAGCCATGACCTACTCCGAATGTAATGCCGGCGGGCCTGCCGCCCGTCCGGGAGGCCGCCAATCTCATCAATTCCTTGTCGCTTTTGCGGCGCTTGGCAAGATGCGACACCTTGTTTACAGATGGTCGGGCATGCTTGTTCGCCATAAATTTTCCTTGGCCGGTGAGACTCCGGCCTATGGCATCGGCCTGCGGAAACCTTATATGCCCCTGGCCGCTCCGACGGGTGCCCCTGCACGAGACCGGAGCCATTTGTCGCAAACGCGGACGAAACGATGAAACTGATCGAGCGCTATATCCTGCGGCGGGCGTCGCTCATGTTCGTCGCCACGCTCGTTCCCCTGCTCGGTATCGTCTGGGTCACGCAGGCGCTCGGCAGCATCAACCTCGTCACCGACAGCGGCCAGTCGATCTTCGCCTTCCTGAAGCTCGCAACGCTGATCCTGCCTTCGGTGATCCCGATCATCCTGCCCTTCGCGTTCGTCATCGGCGTATCGCAGACGCTGACCGTCATGAACTCCGATTCGGAGCTGACCGTGCTGAACTCGGCCGGCGCCTCGCGCATGACGATCATCCGCCCGGTGATGATCCTCGCCGTGGCGATGAGCCTCGTCTCCTTCGCCGTCGACAATTTCATCGAACCCTATTCGCGCACCGCAGTGCGCAAGATGATCGCCACGGCCCATGCCGACATGCTCTCCTCCGTCGTGCAGGAGAACACCTTCCGCAAGATCACCGACGGCCTCTACGTGCAGGTGGCCGAGCGGCGCAATGGCGGCGTGCTCTCCGGCCTCTTCGTCGCCGATACGCGCGATCCGCGCTTCGAGCTCGTCTACTATGCCCGCGAGGGCGCGGTGGACGAGAACAGCTCGGCGCTCGTCATGAAGGACGGCGAGGTGCACCGCAAGCTGCCGGACGGCAACGTTTCGATCATCAAGTTCGATTCCTACGCCTTCGACCTTGCCGACCTCACCCAAAGCGTCGGCAAATCCAACGTGCGGGCCAAGGATCGCGACCTCATCTATCTCTTCGATCCAGACCCCAACGATCCGCAATACAAGAAGAACCCCGGGGCCTTCACGGCCGAGATCCACCGCCGCTTCACCGAATGGCTCTTCCCGGCGGTCTTCGGCCTTATCGCGCTCGTCGTCAGCGGCGATGCCCGCTCGCATCGCGAGGCGCGCGTGCATCCGATGATCACGGCGCTGGTGACCGCGCTCTTCGTGCGCTGGGCCAGCTTCTACGCGTCGAACAATGCGGAAGATTCCGGCTATTACATCCCGATCATGTATCTCATTCCCATCGTCACGGCGGCGCTGGCGATCCGCTACCTGCGGCGCAACAAGAGCCTCGACATTCCCGCGACGCTGGGCGAGCGGCTGACGGACCTGCGCGAGCGCGGGCTCGCGCGCCTCACCCGGATGGGCTCGACCTCCACCGGCGGGAGCGGCCAGCCATGATCCCCACGCTCGGCTTCTATTTCTTCCGCCGCTACATCACCACCACCATCTGGTTCCTGCTCGGCATCTTCTCGCTGATCTTCATCATCGATTTCAGCGAGATGTCGAACCGGGTCGGCGTGCTGCCGGGGTACACGCTGACGAGCGGCCTCATCGTCACGGCGCTGCGCATCCCGATGATCCTCATGCAGACCGTACCTTTCGTGGCGCTCTTTGCCGGCATGGCGGCGCTGATCTCGCTGAACCGGCGCTACGAGCTGGTCGTCACGCGCGCGGCCGGCATCTCCGTCTGGCAGTTCCTGCGCCCCTTCGTCATCGGCGCCTTCCTGTTCGGTGTCATGGCCGTGCTCGCCATCAACCCGATCGCCGCCTGGGGCGCCAAGAAGGCGGGGGAGCTGGAAGCGGGCTGGGGCGCCAGCAATGCCGCGCGCGCCGAGACCGCCGTGCCGTGGCTGCGGCAGATCCACGGCAACGACCAGGCGATCATCGGCGCCAAGGCCGTTCTCGACGGCGGCACGCGCCTTGCGAACGTCACCGTCATCCACTTCGATCCCGACGGCCGCATCGTGCTGCGTCAGGATGCCGATTCGGCAACCTTGGAAGATGGTTACTGGTTGCTTAAGAACGTGCACGAGACGCGCAACGGCGAACTGCCGGTCCGTCTCGATGAGGTACAGCTTCGTACCAACCTGAAACGGGAATTCGTCCAGGAGAGCCTCGAAAAGCCTGAATCCATTCCGTTTTTGAGCCTTGGACGGAAGATCGAGGCGGCAAAATCCTTCGGTTTCCCGACGGATGCGATGGAAACGCAGTTCCATTCCCTGCTGTCGCTGCCGCTGCTTCTGGTTGCCATGACGCTGATCGCAGCCTGTGTATCATTAAAATTTAGCCGGTTTAATCAATCGCGTGCGGTGATTCTGGGTGGAATCCTGTCGGGCTTCATGCTTTATGTCGTCACCGTGCTTGTGAAGGCATTCGGAAGCAGCGGTGTTGTTCCTCCGTTCGTTGCGGCCTGGCTCCCCGTGGTCGTCGCAATGTCCTTGGGTGCGACGATTCTTCTGCATCAGGAGGACGGCTAGTGGCGGCAGGCGACCGCAAAATGAACAGGTGGTCGAGAGCCGCCCTGCTTGCAGGTGCGGCCATCTGTGCCATCGTGTCCGCCTCCACGCTCCCCGCCCGGGCGCAGGCACCCGATATCCAGTCGATGGAGCCGAAGATCCCGGACGACGCCAAGCTCCTGCTGGCGGCCAACGAGCTCGTCTACAACAACGACACGGAGAAGGTGATCGCCCGCGGCGCGGTGCAGATCAACTATGGCGGCTACAAGCTCGTCGCCCGCCAGGTGGAATACAACCAGAATACCGGCCGGCTGACGGCGCATGGCAATATCGAGCTCATCGAGCCGACGGGCAACCGCGTCTATGCCGACGAGATGGACCTGTCGGACGATTTCGCCAACGGTTTCGTCAATGCGCTGCGCATCGAAACCACGGACCTCACCAAGCTGGCGGCGACCAGCGGCGAGCGCGTCAACGGCGAGGAGATGATCCTCAACCACGCCGTCTATACCGCCTGCACGCCCTGCGCCACCAACCCGACGCACCGCTCGCTCTGGCAGATCAAGGCCGAGCGCGTCGTGCAGAACGGCCGCACGAAGACGATCCGCCTCGAACGCGCCCGCTTCGAGATGTTCGGCAGGCCGATCGCCTATATTCCCGTGCTGGAGGTGCCGGACCATACGGTCAAGCGCAAGAGCGGCTTCCTCTTCCCGCAGTTCAGTTACGAGCAGAAGCTCGGCCTCGGCATCACGACGCCCTATTATTTCGCGATCGCGCCGGACATGGACGCGACGCTCTCGCCGACCGTCTTGACCCGCCAGGGTTTCCTCGTCGAGGGCGAGTTCCGCAAACGCTTCCACAACGGCCAGATCACCCTGCGCGCCGCCGGCATCGACCAGTGGAACCCGGGCGTCTTCACGGCCGGCACGAGCGACCGGCGCGACGACTTCCGCGGCATGGTCGCCTCCGAGGGCCGCTTCAGGATCAATCCGCGCTGGGCGTTCGGCTGGGATGTCATGGCGCAGACGGACAACAACTTCTCGCGCACCTATGACCTCGACGGCCTGGAAGACCGCATCCATGTCAACCAGATCTACCTGACGGGCCTCGGCGACCGGAACGTCTTCGACCTGCGCTCCTTCTATTTCGACGTGCAGGACGCGGACCCGCAGGACCGGCTGGAGCGCAAGCAGGCGATCGCCCAGACGCTCGACCACGAATATATCGTGCCGCAGCCCGTGCTCGGCGGCGAACTCTCGATCACCACGAACATCACCAATGTCGAGCGCGACCTTGCCGATGTCTACAGCGTGCGCGGCAACGAGCGGTTCCGCGGCCTTGCCGGCGGCACGACGCGGCTGACCAGCGAAGTCGAATGGCGGCGCCAGCTCATCGTGCCCGGCGGCCTCGTATTGACCCCCCTTCTGGCGGCGCGCGGCGATATCCACCGCCTCGACATGAGCAATCCCGGCCCCGGCTATGCCGGCAACTACGTGGACGACAACAGCACGACCCGCGCGATGCTGACCGCCGGGCTCGAGGCGCGCTACCCGATCCTCGCGACGACCGACTACAGCACCCATCTCTTCGAGCCGATCGCGCAGATCTACCTGCGCCCGGACGAGGACCATGCAGGCGGCCTGCCGAACGAGGACGCCCAGAGCTTCGTCTTCGACGCCACCAACCTTTTCGAACGCGACAAGTTCTCCGGCTTCGACCGGATCGAGGGCGGCTCGCGCGCCAATCTGGGCCTGCGCTATACCGGCACGTTCGACAACGGCCTGCGCCTGCGCTCGATCATCGGCCAGTCCTTCCATCTCGGCGGCGTGAACTCCTTCGCGACGCCCGACCTCGTCAATGCCGGCGCCAATTCCGGCCTGGAGACGGATTCGTCCGATTATGTCGGCATGGCCGGCATCGACCTGCCGAACGGCCTGTCGCTCGCCCACAGCGCCCGCCTCGACAAGGACGACCTGTCGCTGCGCCGCGCCGACACCTCGGTGCGCTTCGACGGCGCCCGTTTCGAGACCGAGATCACCTATACGCGCATCGCCGCGCAACCGGCCTACGGCCTGGAGAGGGACGCCAGCGAAATCCAGAGCGCCGCGGCCTTCAAGTTCGAGGACTACTGGTCGGTGTTCGGGTCATTGACCTACGACATCAACAGCCAGAGCCTCTCGCGCAACGGCATCGGCTTCTCCTACGACGACCGCGACACGGTCTTCTCGATCGTCTACGAGCAGACGCGCGACAAATCCCGCACGACGGCGAACGACTGGTCGATCGGCGCGCGGCTGATGTTCCGCACGCTCGGCGACATCAATGTCGGCGACACGACGCTGACCGGCTTCGAGTAAGCGCTGCCGCGCTCTTGTCATCGTTTGGCCGCATGTATTATGCACATCCGGGAGAAACGCCCGCCGATGAATGCCGCCTGCAGGGACGGCATTCCCGCACGAACGACACCGGCGCGCGCGAAATGGGTTTGGGAAAGGGACTGGCATGACGGGCAGACACTCTCTGGTTCGCTCCATGATGATGGGCGTGGCGCTTGCCGCTGCGGCGACGATCGCGGCTCCGGCCGGCACGGTCCAGGCCGCAAGCGGGATCGTGGCCGTCGTCAACAACACGCCGGTGACCTCCGGCGAGATCGAGCGCCGCGCCGCCTTCCTTCGGCTGCAGCGCGCCGGCGGCAACCTGCGTGCCAAGGCCCGCGAGCAGATGATCGACGAAGTGCTGAAGCGTGGGGAAATCCTGCGCCTCAAGATGTCCGTCAGCAGCGCCGAGGTGGATGCCGCCTATGCCCGCTTTGCCGCCTCCAACAAGATGTCGACCCAGCAGCTCGGCGAGATCCTGAGCCGCGCCGGCGTCGGTTCGGACCACTTCAAGCAGTACATCGCCATCCAGATGAGCTGGCCGCGCGTCGTCAACGCCCGCTACGGCGCTGCCAAGGACAGCAAGACGCTGGTCCAGCGCATGCAGGAGAACGGCGGCAAGAAGCCGGTCACCACCGAATATTTCCTCAAGCAGGTCATCTTCGTCGTGCCGGAGAAGCGCCGCAACGCCATTCTCGGCAAGCGCAAGCAGGAGGCGGAGGCCTCGCGCTCGAAGTTCCCCGGCTGCGAACAGGCCAAGGTCTTCGCCGCGACCATGCGCGACGTCTCGATCCGCGACCTCGGCCGCGTGCTGGCGCCGGAAATGCCGGAGGACTGGAAGCCGCTTATCGAGAAGGCGAACGGCATGACGACGGGCACGCGCGTCACCGAACGCGGCGTCGAATATCTCGCCATCTGCAAGAAGCGCGAGGTCAACGACGACGTGGCGGCCGAGATGGTCTTCCGCGCCGAGGACCTCAGCAAGGCCAAGGGCAACGAGGGCGACGCGAACAGCCAGAAGTACCTCGCCGAACTGCGCAAGAAGGCGACGATCACCGAACGCTGATGCCGGAACCGCGGCCCGCGCCCGCTCACGGGCGCCGCGGCCGGGACGTTTCCCCCTTCCAACCCGCTGACGGCAGGGTCCCATGACGACGACAAGTTTTCCCCCGCTGGCGCTCACCATGGGCGACCCGGCGGGGATCGGGCCGGATATCACGCTCGCCCTGTGGTCGGCCCGCAAGACGCTCTCCCTGCCGCCCTTCCTCTTCATCGGCGATGCCGCGGTATTGCGCGCGCGCGCCGTCGCCCTCGGGCTCGATGTTCCCGTCGCGGCGGCGGAGCCGGAGATGGCGGCCGCCCTCTTCCCGGACGCCCTGCCGGTGCTCGCCTGCGATTGCGCCGTGCCGGCCGTGGCCGGTTCACCCGATTCCCGCAACGCCGCCGCCATCACCGGCGCGATCGAGACCGCGGTCGCCCTGACATTCGCCGACCGCACCGCCGCCGTGGTGACGAACCCGATCGCCAAGGCCGTGCTCTACGACGCCGGCTTCGGCTTTCCCGGCCACACGGAGTTCCTCGCCGACCTCGCCGCCCGGGCGACGGGCCGGCAAGCTTTGCCCGTCATGCTGCTGGCCGGGCCGAAGCTGCGCAGCGTTCCCGTCACCATCCACATTCCCCTGAAGGACGTGCCGGAGGCGCTGACGGAAGAGCTGATCGTGGAGACGGCCACCATCACCGAACGGGACCTGCGCCAGCGCTTCGGCATCGCCCGCCCGCGCCTTGCCCTTGCCGGGCTCAACCCGCATGCCGGCGAAGGCGGTGCGCTGGGCCTGGAGGACGACGCCGTCGTGCGCCCGGCCGTGGAGCGGCTCAAGGCAGCCGGCATCGACGCGGTCGGCCCGCTGCCGGCCGACACGATGTTCCACGACGCCGCCCGCGCCGCCTATGACGTGGCGCTCTGCATGTATCACGACCAGGCGCTGATCCCCGCCAAGGCGCTCGGCTTCGACGATTCCGTCAATGCCACGCTGGGCCTGCCCTTCATCCGCACCTCGCCGGACCACGGCACGGCCTTTTCGCTTGCCGGCAAGGGCGTCGCCAGGCCCGACAGCCTGCTTGCCGCCCTCCGTCTTGCCCACGACCTTGCCCGGCATGAGCGGGCCGCAAAGGAGACCGCCTGATGGCCGCACTCGACGGGCTGCCGCCGCTCCGCGACGTCATCCAGCGCCATGGGCTCGACGCGAAGAAGGCGCTCGGCCAGAACTTCCTGCTCGACCTCAACCTTACCCAGAAGATCGCCCGCACCGCCGGCCCGATCGAGGACCATACGGTGATCGAGGTCGGCCCCGGACCGGGCGGCCTGACGCGCGCCATCCTGGCGCTCGGCGCCAAGCGGGTGATCGCCATCGAGCGCGACGCGCGCTGCCTGCCGGCGCTGGTGGAGATTTCGGAGCATTATCCGGGCCGCCTGACGGTTATCGAAGGGGATGCGCTGAAGACGGATTTCGAGGCGCTGGCGCCGGGCGAGCCGGTGCGCATCATCGCCAACCTGCCCTACAATGTCGGCACGCAGCTCCTCGTCAACTGGCTGCTGCCGAAGGCCTGGCCGCCCTTCTGGGACTCGCTGACGCTGATGTTCCAGCGCGAGGTCGGCCTGCGCATCGTGGCGGAGGAGAATGACGACCACTACGGCCGGCTCGGCGTGCTCGCGGGCTGGCGCAGCCATGCCCGCATGGCCTTCGACGTGCCGCCCCAGGCCTTCACGCCGCCCCCGAAGGTCACCTCGTCCGTCGTGCATCTGGAGCCGGTGGCAAACCCCTTGCCCTGCGACGTCGCCGCGCTGGAGCGCGTCACCCATGCCGCCTTCGGCCAGCGCCGCAAGATGCTGCGCCAGAGCGTCAAGTCGCTCGGCGGCGAGGCGCTGCTGGCGCGCGCGGAGATCGATCCGCAGCGGCGGGCGGAGACGCTGAGCGTGGAAGAGTTCGTGCGGCTGGCGAACGCGTTGTAAGGTTTAAGCGGCCCCTCATCCGGCCTGCCGGCCACCTTCTCCCCGCAGGCGGGGCGAAGGGGATATGCCGTTCCGGTTTCCCCAAACAAGACCCGTTCGTGGGGCAAGTCCCCTCTCCCCGCCTGCGGGGAGAGGGTTAGGGTGAGGGGCAATCCCGCGGAAAGAGGATGCGGACGAACGCCTACAAAACCGGCTTCTCCGTCACCAGCTTCGTCACGAACTCGAACAGCCCGTGCCGCCGGTCGCGGCGCAGGCGTTCGGCCTTGACGATGCTCTGCACAGCGTCGAAGGCGACGGAGAGGTCGTCGTTGAGGATGACATAGTCGTATTCCCGCCAGTGTTCGATCTCGGCGCGGGAATTGGCAAGGCGCGTCTGGATGACCTCCTCCGTATCCTCGGCGCGGCGATGCAGGCGCGACTGCAATTCGGTCATCGACGGCGGCAGGATGAAGATCGAGACGACGTCGGCCGGCATCTTCTCCTGCAGCTGCTGGGCGCCCTGCCAGTCGATGTCGAACAGCATGTCGCGGCCGGCGGACATCGCCTCTTCCACCGGCTCGCGCGGCGTGCCGTAGAAATTGCCGTGCACCTCGGCCCACTCGAGCAGCGCTTCGCTGTCGCGCAGCCGCTCGAATTCCTTGTGGTTGATGAAGTGGTAGTGGCGGCCGGCGATCTCGCTCGCCCGGCGCTGGCGCGTGGTGACGCTGACCGACAGGCTGAGGCCGGGATCGGCTTCCAGGAGGTTGCGGGCGATGGTCGACTTGCCGGCGCCCGACGGCGAGGAGATGACGAGCATGAGCCCGCGGCGTTCGATATGGATATGCTTCGACGGCTCGGCCATGGCCTACTCCAGATTCTGGACCTGTTCCCTGAACTGGTCGATGACGACCTTCAGTTCGATACCCGCAGCCGTTACAGCAGCGGCGTTCGACTTGGAACAGATCGTATTCGATTCCCGGTTAAATTCCTGTGCGAGAAAATCGAGCTTGCGGCCGATCGGCCCGCCTTCGGCGATCAGCTCGCGCGCCGCCGCGACATGCGCCTTCAGCCGGTCGATCTCCTCGCGCAGATCCGCCTTGGTGGCGATCAGCGCCGCTTCCTGGTGCAGGCGGTCGCGGTCGAGCGCCGTCGTTCCCTGCAGGAGCATGGCGACCTGCGCGGAAAGCCGCTCGGCAATGGCGAAGACGCTGCGCGAGGGATCGGCCTCGACGGTTGCCGTCAGCGCCTCGATGCGGGCGATCTGGCCGAGCAGCACCCCGGCGAGCGCCACCCCTTCCTTGCGGCGCATCTCGGCAAGACAGCGGATCGCCTCGGACAGCCCCGCGCGGATATCGGCGTCGCGCGCCGCGCGCTCGGCCTCGCTCTCGTCCGCCTCGCGGAAATCGACGACGCCGCGCACGGCAAGCAGCGTGTCGAGCTTGAGCGGCGCCGGATCGACCATGCCGGCCAGCTGTTCGCGCAGCGCCAGCACGGCGGCAAGCGCGCCCTGGTTCACCACCGCCTCGACCTGCGCCTCGCTGACGCTCACGGAAAGCCCGATCTGGAGATTGCCGCGCGCAAGCGTTTCGCCGGCAAGGCGCCGCACGTCGCCCTCCAGCGCCTCGAAGCCGGGCGGCAGCCGCAGCCTGATGTCCAGGCCCTTGCCATTGACCGAGCGCAGCTCCCACGCCCAGCGCGTACGCCCGCTGGTTCCCTCGACCCGCGCAAAACCGGTCATCGATTGCAATGTCATGTCGTCCTCCAGTGGCGCCCGGCGACGGCAGGTCGAACCGGAAGGCGGGGCAGCCGAAACGCGCGGCGCGCGCGCAAAACCGTCCCCCAAAGTGGAGCAGTTTCACGGGGTTGGGAACGGGGCAGCGTCTGGAACGGTGCGCGATCCACATCAAAGGTGAAGATAAGCCGGGCAGAAGCCTCTTGAAAAGCAAAAGGCCCCGGAAATGCCGGGGCCTTTTGCAGGGAATGGCGGGCGTTCCTACTGCGACCCCGCGGCTTCCGCCTCTTTCGCGGCCTCGGCCGCCTTCTCCGCCTCCAGCTTGCGCCAGCGGCGGACGTTCTGGTTGTGCTCTTCGAGCGTCTCGGCAAAGACATGGCCGCCGGTGCCGTCGGCGACGAAGTAGAGGTCCGGCGTGCGCGAGGGGTTGGCGACCGCCTCCAGGGCGGCCCGGCCCGGATTGGCGATCGGCGTCGGCGGCAGGCCCTTGATGATATAGGTGTTGAACGGCGTCTGCTTTTCCAGATCCGACTGGAAGATCGGGCGGTTGGCCGGCTTGCCGTCGCCGCCGAAGATGCCGTAGATGATCGTCGGGTCGGATTGCAGGCGCATGCCCTTGTCCAGGCGGTTGAGGAAGACCGAGGCGACGCGCGGCCGCTCGTCGGCCCGGCCCGTCTCCTTCTCGACGATCGAGGCGAGCGTGACGAATTCCTCGCGCGTGGCGATCGGCAGATCGTCGTCGCGGCGCTCCCATATCTGGTCGATCAGCGCCTTCTGCGCGTCCTGCATCTGGTGGAGGATATCGGCGCGCTTGGTGCCGCGCGAGAACTTGTAGGTGTCGGGCATCAGCGAGCCCTCGACCGGCAGGTCCGCCGGCAGGTCGCCTTCGAGCACGGGATCGTCCTGCAGGCGCTTGAAGACCTGCTTGACCGTCAGCCCCTCCGGCACGGAGACGCTATAGAGGATCGACTTGCCGGATTTCAGGAGCTCGACGATCTCGCGCATCGTCGCGCCGGCCTTGATCTCGTATTCGCCGGCCTTCAGCGTCTCGCCGTCGAGATAGATGCGCGAGAGCACGCGGAAGACGCGGCTGTCGGTGATGATGTTGTTGCGCTCGAGATTGGCCGCGATCTCGTTCGTGCCGGCGCCGGCGCGCACGATGAAGTTCGTGTTGGCCGTCAGCGGGCCGGGCTCCTCATAGCTCTTCACGCCGTAGTAGAAGATGCCGATGCCAATGATCGTCGCGAAGACGACCACGGTCATGACGAAGTTCAGGAAGATGACGATCTGGCTGCGCGCCTTGCGCGAGCGCCGCCGGCTCGGCGGCTGCGGCACCTGCTCCGGCCGAAGGGCCTCGCTGGCGGATTTGGGGATGATGCGCGACTGGCCGGAGGCCTCGCCGCGGCCAAACTGCGTCTCGCCGGGTTCGTTCGTGTCGCTCACGGACTGTCCTCATGTTCGGGCATTGCTCGATGCTATCGATCAGAGCAATACGGCAAAAGCGGGATGAACCCGCTGCATATCGATGATCCGAGCCTCCCCCCTCATCCGGCCCTTCGGGCCACCGTCTCCCCGCGGGGGAGAAGGGAGGGAGGATGCGACGTTTCGGTTCTCCCCTTCCCCCCGCGGGGAGAAGGTGCCGGCAGGCGGATGAGAGGGCTTGCCGGCGGAAGGATGGTCAGGCGTAGCGCTTGAGAACCAGCGACGCGTTCGTCCCGCCGAAGCCGAACGAATTGGACAGCGCCACGTTGATCTCGCGCTTGCGGGCCTTGTGCGGCACCAGGTCGATCGCCGTCTCGACGTCGGGATTGTCGAGGTTCAGCGTCGGCGGGGCGATATTGTCACGAATCGCCAGCGCGGTGAAGATCGCCTCGACCGCACCGGCGGCCCCCAGGAGATGGCCGATCGCCGACTTGGTGGACGACATGGAGATGCGCGAGGCGGCATCGCCGACAAGGCGTTCCACCGCGCCGAGCTCGATCGTGTCGGCCATGGTGGAGGTGCCGTGCGCGTTGATGTAGTCGAGCTCGCTCGCCGGGATGCCGGCGCGCTTCAGCGCCATCTGCATGCAGCGATAGGCGCCGTCGCCGTCCTCGGACGGGGCGGTGATGTGATAGGCGTCGCCGGAAAGGCCGTAGCCGACCACTTCCGCATAGATCTTCGCGCCGCGCGCCTTGGCGTGTTCCAGCTCCTCCAGGACGACGATGCCGGCGCCCTCGCCCATGACGAAGCCGTCGCGGTCGCGATCATAGGGGCGCGAGGCGGCGGTCGGGTCGTCGTTGCGGGCGGTGGAGAGTGCCTTGCAGGCGGAGAAGCCGGCAAGCGCGATGCGGCAGATCGGCGATTCGGCGCCGCCCGCCACCATGACGTCGGCATCGCCGAGCGCAATCAGACGGCTGGCATCGCCGATGGCGTGCGCGCCCGTCGAACAGGCCGTGACGACGGAATGGTTCGGGCCGCGCAGCTTGTGCTTGATGGAGACCTGGCCGGAGGCGAGGTTGATCAGGCGGCCGGGAATGAAGAAGGGCGAGACGCGGCGCGGGCCCTTGTCGCGCAGCGTGTAGCCGGCCTCCACGATACCGTCGAGGCCGCCGATGCCGGAGCCGATGAGCACGCCGGTGGCGATCTGGTCCTCGTCGGTCTTCGGGTGCCAGCCGGCATCGGCCAGCGCCATGTCGGCCGCGGCGACGGCATAGACGATGAAGGGATCGACCTTGCGCTGTTCCTTGGGCTCCATCCACTGGTCGGCATTGTAGGTGCCGTCGGAACCATCGCCGAGCGGAATGGAGCAGGCGATCTTTGCGGGAAGGTCCTCGACCTCGAAGGTGGTTACCCTGGCGGCACCGCTGCGGCCTTCGAGAAGCCGGCTCCAGGTAACTTCGGTGCCACAGCCAAGCGGGGATACCATGCCGGTACCCGTGATAACGACACGCCTCATCGTCCGTGATCCACCCTTATGTATTCTATGTCTATTGCTCCAGGAGGAGGTGTGGTCCCGGCGGGACCGGGACGGGCCGCCCGAAGGCGGCCCGCCGGAATTCAGATCAGGCCTGGGCCTTCTCGATGAACTTGACGGCGTCGCCGACCGTCAGGATCGAGTCGGCGGCATCGTCCGGGATCTCGACGCCGAATTCTTCTTCGAACGCCATGACCAGTTCGACGGTGTCGAGCGAGTCCGCGCCAAGATCATCGATGAAGCTTGCGCCTTCGCTGACCTTTTCGGCGTCAACGCCCAGATGATCAATGACAATTTTCTTTACGCGTTCTGCGATATCGCTCATGTCGGATTCCTCGACCTTTGTTTTTGATCGGCGCCTGTCACGGCACCGGACACTCAACACGCCCGATGTGCCTCAAGAACACATCCGGCAATCCCTTCAACCGGGCCATTCAACTGGCAATGCGGCATCGGCGATATTGTTGCATACCGCCCGATCGCTCTGGCATTTACCGGTCGACTGCTGACAGTCATGGCCCGATTAACACGGTTTAAGTCTGCCGCAAAGTCCGAAAATGCCCGGTACGCCAGCGGTCAACATGCTATTCATGCTGCAACGCCGGACACTTGGGCCGGGCACCTGGCCTTCGTCAGATCATCGCCATGCCGCCGTTCACATGCAGCGTCTGGCCCGTCATGTAGGAGGCTTCCGACGAGGCGAGATAGGCGACGGCGGAGGCGACTTCCGCGCCGGTGCCCATGCGCTTCATCGGGATGGCGCCCATGATCGCCTCCTTCTGCTTGTCGTTCAGCTTGCCGGTCATGGCGCTTTCGATGAAACCGGGGGCGACGCAGTTGACGGTGACGTTACGCGTCGCGATCTCCTGTGCCAGCGACTTGGTGAAGCCGATCATGCCGGCCTTGGAGGCGCAGTAGTTCGCCTGGCCCGGATTGCCGGTGACGCCGACGACGGAGGTGATGTTGATGATGCGGCCGTAGCGGCGGCGCATCATCGGGTGGGTGAGCTCGCGCGTCAGGCGGAAGACGGCCGTGAGGTTGACTTCCAGAACCGCATCCCAGTCGTCGTCGCTCATGCGCACGAACAGGCCGTCCTTGGTGATGCCGGCATTGTTGACGAGGATGTCGACGCCGCCGAGCTCGGCCTCGGCCTTCTCGCCGAGCGCCTTGACCTCGGCGCGGTCGGAAAGGTTGGCCGGGAAGATGTGGACGCGCTCGCCGAGTTCATTGGCCAGCGTTTCCAGCTTCTCGACGCGCGTGCCGTGCAGGCCGACGGTGGCGCCCTGGGCATGGAGGATGCGGGCGATCTCCTCGCCGATGCCGCCGGAAGCGCCGGTAACGAGAGCCTTGCGGCCGGAAAGATCAAACATGGGGTGGTCCTCTTCTGGAGCGAATAGGGCAGGGAGTCGGGAATTAGGCAGTAGGAATTAGGCAGTAGGTTTGTGGCGGGCTGGAGGTCGGCTTTCAGTCCCCTACTGCCTACTTCCTCATCCAATGAGCGCCGCAAGCGCGCTGTCGATATCGGCGGGCGTGTTGATGGCGATGCCGGTGACGGACTTGTCGATGCGGCGGGCAAGGCCGGTCAGCACCTTGCCGGAGCCGACTTCGTAAAGCGTGGTGACGTTGTTTGCGGCGAACCATTCGACCGTCTCGCGCCAGCGCACCTGGCCGGTGACCTGCTCGACGAGCAGGCGGACGATCTCGTCGGGGTCGCTCACCGGCGCGGCGCGGACATTGGCAACGACCGGCACGACCGGCGCCTTCGCCGAAACGCCTGCCAGCGCCTCGCGCATGGCATCGGCGGCCGGGCCCATCAGGGCGGAATGGAACGGAGCGGAGACGGAGAGCATCAGCGCGCGCTTGGCGCCCTTTTCCGTCGCGAGCCGCGCGGCGACCTCGACGGCCGGCTTGGAGCCGGAGATGACGAGCTGGCCGCCGCCATTGTCGTTGGCGATCTGGCAGCTGCCGCCGGTGGAGGCTTCCTTGCAGATGGCTTCGACATCCGCCTGTTCCAGGCCGATGATGGCAGCCATGGCGCCCTCGCCCACCGGCACGGCGGACTGCATGGCATTGCCGCGGATGCGCAGGAGCCGCGCGGTATCGGCCAGCGAGAAGGTCCCGGCGGCACAGAGCGCCGAATATTCGCCGAGCGAATGGCCGGCGACATAGGAGACCTGGTCCTTCAGCGACAGGCCGCGCGCCTCGAGCACGCGCATGACGGCGATAGACACGGCCATCAGCGCCGGCTGGGCGTTCGCCGTCAGCGTCAGCGTCTCTTCCGGTCCCTCGAACATGATGGCGGAAAGCTTCTGGCCGAGGGCCTCGTCGACCTCCGCGAAAACGGCGCGCGCCTCCGGAAAGGTTTCGGCGAGATCCTTGCCCATGCCGACGGCCTGGCTGCCCTGGCCGGGGAAGGTGAATGCTACGCTCATAGGGGTCTCTCCCGTCTCATGTTTTCTTTTCCATTCACATTCCGGCACGGCGAGTCAAGGCGTGCGCCGGGCCTCCGCCGTCCCGAAGCCGGCATTTCCAAGGCCTTCGCACAGGGAAAAGGCGCTTTCCGTCTTGCGCTTCGCGGGAAGCCGCCTACAGTCGCGCCGTTTCCACAACAGGATTTCTCCTCCCATGAAATACAATCCGCTTGGCCGGACCGGCATCAGCGTGTCGGAGATCTGCCTCGGCACGATGACCTGGGGTTCGCAGAACAGCGAGAAGGACGCGCACGACCAGCTCGACTATGCGTTCGCCCAGGGCGTGAACTTTATCGATACGGCCGAACTCTACCCGACGACCCCGCTTTCCGCCGAGACCTACGGCGATACCGAACGCTTCATCGGGACCTGGCTGCAGGCGCGCGGCAACCGCGACCGGGTCGTCCTCGCCACCAAGGTCGCCGGCCCCGGCCGCCCCTATATCCGCGGCGGCGCGCCGATGAGCCGCGCCAGCATCCTTTCGGCGATCGACGGCAGCCTCCAGCGCCTGAAGACCGACTATGTCGACCTCTATCAGCTGCACTGGCCGAACCGCGGGCACTATCATTTCCGCAATGCCTGGAGCTACGACCCGTCGAAGCAGGATCGCGAGAAGGCCGCCGCCGAACTGACGGAGGCCCTCGACACCGTCGGTGAGCTCGTCAAGGCCGGCAAGGTGCGGGCACTCGGGCTTTCCAACGAGACGGCCTGGGGCACGATGCAGTTCCTGAAGCGCGCCGAGGAAAAGGGCCTGCCCCGCGTCGCCTCGATCCAGAACGAATACAACCTGCTCTACCGGGCCTACGACCTCGACCTTGCCGAGGTCTCGCACCACGAGGATATCGGCCTTCTCGCCTATTCGCCGCTCGCCGCGGGGCTCCTGACCGGCAAATATCTCGACGGCGCCCGGCCGGAGGGCTCGCGCCTGACGAAGAACGGCGACCTCGGCGGCCGCTACCAGCCGCTGCAGGAGCCGGCCGTGCGCGCCTACGTGGACCTTGCGAAGGAGCACGGGCTCGACCCCGCCCAGATGGCCCTCGCCTTCTGCCTGACGCGGCCCTTCATGGCCTCCGTCATCATCGGCGCGACGACGATGGAGCAGTTGAAGACGGATATCGGCGCTGCGGAGGTCACGCTCCCGCCCGACGTGCTGAACGGCATCCGCCGCATCCACCGGCTCTATCCCGCGCCGATGTGACGCGAGCGCCTGCCCCGTAAAGCACGGGAGTGCCGAGCACCTACCCGGCAGGCTCGACCAAAGATCAAAAAACCCGCCGTTTCCGGCGGGTTTTTCGTTTGCCCCATGCGGGTGACGTTACGGGTTTGTGGTGGTTGCACCACCCTCGGCACCGCCAGCGTCCGGCTGGCTTTCCAGCGGCTGCGTGCCGGTGGCACCGCCCGCCTGGCCATCCGTGGCCGTGCCGCCGGCGGGCGCCGTATCCGTCGTGCCGATGGCCGACGTGTTGGCGTTCGGGTCGACGTCGTCACCCGGCGTTCCGCTGCCGACGAAATAGAAGATGCCCACCGCGACGAGGACTGCGAGGATCACGGCGACGGCCCAGCCGCCCGTACCGCTCCCGCCGCTCTGGTTCACGACGGTCGGTCCGCGGTCATCCACCGGACGCGTCGTACGATCTTCCGGGGGACGATTGACAAGGTTCGGGTCTTGCATTTCGGTCACTCCATCTGGTTGGATCGGGATGAACAACGCGGCGTCTCGATTTTGGTTCCCGCCCTGTCGCAAAACGAGGCAGCGCGCATTTCCGGCCCGGGATCCTGTATTTGGCCCCGGGTCTTGCTTTCGGCCGGAAAATCCGTATAAGGCGCGCTGTTCAACACACCCGGTCAATCGGCTGGTGGCTGAACGGAGGGCCGGCGATCCGAAAGACCGCCGTTTGGAGCCAAGGGCTCCGGCCTCCCGTGTCTCCGCTCTCGACCGTCTGGATTAACGCTTTTCTTGCTTCGGCTTCTTGAAGCCCTTGGGAACTGTCGTTGAGGCTTGGCGCCGGTTTCGGGTGTAAACGCAAGAAAGGCAAAGCCACATGGCTCTTTACGAACATGTCTTCCTGGCCCGCCAGGACGTGTCCGCCCAGCAGGTCGACGCTCTCGTCGAACAGTACAAGGGTGTAATCGAATCGCTCGGCGGCAAGGTCGGCCGGGTCGAGAACTGGGGCCTCAAGTCCCTCACCTACCGCATCAAGAAGAACCGCAAGGCGCACTACGCGCTGATGGACATCGACGCTCCTGCCGCCGCCATCCACGAGATGGAACGCCAGATGCGCATCAACGAAGACGTTCTTCGTTACATGACCATCGCCGTGGAAGCCCACGAGGAAGGCCCGTCGGCCATGATGCAGAAGCGCGACCGCGACGACCGTCCGCGTCGTGATGGCGACGACCGCGGCCCGCGCCGCGATTTCGGCGACCGTCCGCGCCGCGACTTCGGCGACCGCCCGCCGCGTGGCGACCGTCCGGCTCGCGAAGACCGCGCGTAATCGAAGCAGAAGGAGTTTATTACAATGGCTGATGTTTCTTCCGCTCCGGCACGCCGTCCGTTCCACCGCCGCCGCAAGACCTGCCCCTTCTCGGGCGCGAACGCTCCGAAGATCGACTACAAGGACGTCCGTCTCCTGTCGCGCTACATTTCCGAGCGCGGCAAGATCGTCCCGTCCCGCATCACGGCCGTTTCCCAGAAGAAGCAGCGCGAACTCGCCAAGGCGATCAAGCGCGCCCGCTTCCTCGGCCTGCTGCCCTACGTCGTAGCGTAAGGACGTTACTCTGCGGCCTGACTCGACGTCGGGCCGGGATGCTTGACTCAAGGGGAAGACGGTCCGCCGCCTTCCCCATTTCCCTTCCGCGTTGGGCGCGGATCGGAGCCGCCGACCTTGAAAGAGGTCAAAATCCCATGTTGGGGAGACGGTCCTGAACAGGTTTGTCAGGAAACTCCTCTAACTGTCTGACCGGACAGGACAGCGAAGCCGTGAAGACCCTGACGCCGACATCGATTGCGACCGGCCTGATTGCCGGTGTGACCGCCGCTCTGCTTTCGCTGAGCGCGAATGCGCAGTCGACTCTCGCGATCGTGCTTTACGCCGCGTCCGCCCTTCCCATTCTCATTGCCGGCCTAGGCTGGGGCAATGCCAGCGCGCTGATCGCCGTCCTTGCCGGCGGTGCGACCGCCTCCATGCTGGTCTCCTCGCATTTCGCGCTTCTGATCGTCATCATTACGCTGATCCCGGCCGGCTGGCTTTCCAACCTCGCGAACCTCGCCCGTCCCGCCTCCGAACTCGGCGGCCCGGAAGACGCGCTCGCCTGGTATCCCCTGTCCAACATCCTCGCGCATCTCGCCGTCATGGTCACGCTCGGCATGATCGCCGTCGGTGCGATCGTCGGCTACGACAGCGCCATGGCGAGCCAGCTCGTCGACATCGTCATCCAGACGCTGAAGGCGCAGGAGCCGCTCTACAACCCCGACGCCGCCGCCGTCGCGCAGCTGAAGGCCATCTTCGCGCTGGCCCTGCCGCTGGTGCAGGGCGCGCTCTGGGTCTTCCTGCTGTTTGCGGCCTATTACATCGCGACCTTCATCGTGCGCGTCTCCGGCCGGGGCCTTCGCCCGCGCGAGGACATGCCCTCGACGCTGCGCATGCACCGCAACGCGATCTTCTTCTTCCTCGCCGGCCTTGTCCTCGCCTTCATGGGCGGCGTGCCGGCGATCATCGGCGCGCTCGTCTGCGGTACCTTCGGGGCCGGTTTCGTGCTTGCCGGCTTCGCGAGCCTGCACTTCAGGACGCGCGGCAAGCCGTGGCGGCTGTTTGCCCTGTGGTTCGCCTATCTCTCGGTATTGCTCTTCACGATACCGGTCTTCGCCATCCTCATTCTGGGCCTGATGGACACGCGGCGCACCATCGCGCTGACGCCCGCCGGCCCGGCAGAGAAGAAAAACCAGAACACCTGACATTCAGAAAGGAACTCGAAATGGACGTCATTCTCCTCGAACGCATCGCCAAGCTTGGCCAGATGGGCGAAACCGTGAAGGTTCGCGACGGCTTTGCCCGTAACTACCTGCTGCCGCTCGGCAAGGCGCTGCGCGCCAACGAAGCCAACAAGAAGCGCTTCGAATCCGAGCGTGCGACGCTCGAAGCCCGCAACCTCGAGCGCAAGTCGGAAGCCCAGTCGGTCGCCGAGAAGCTCGACGGCAAGTCCTTCGTCATCGTCCGCTCCGCCGGCGAAACCGGCCAGCTCTACGGCTCGGTCGCTGCCCGCGACATCATCGAGGCACTGGCTGCCGAAGGCTTCAACGTCGGCCGCAACCAGGTCGAGCTCAACACCCCGATCAAGGCGATCGGCCTGCACAAGGTCGTCCTGCACCTGCATGCCGAAGTCGAGATCACCATCGAAATCAACGTCGCCCGCTCCGCCGACGAAGCCGAGCGCCAGGCAAAGGGCGAAAGCCTGACCTCCGCCGACGCCATCTACGGCGTGGACGAGGACGCCCTGAAGCCGGAAGACTTCTTCGATCCGGAAGCCGACGGCGAAGACGACGAAGCCTGATATCGGATGTGGGCCGGCCCTGCCGGCTCCCCAATTGACAGCCTGACGGGCCGGCTCTGCCGGCCCGTTGTTTTTTCGATGGCCAAAAAGCACGGCTTGAAATCCGGCTTTTCACATCAATATTTATAGGTCGTTAGACTGGATTGGCGGTCGGGCCGCTTCCCAGGCCGGTTTCCGACCAGACCCGTTCCGCCAGATTTTTTAAGCGCGACGGAGTTTAGCGAATGAAATTCATTGTACAGGCTCTCGTTTCCCGCCTCGTCGAGACTGGAAATCTGACGATCACCTATCCGGACGGCACCCGCCAGCGCTTCGGCGACGGCACCGGAAACCCCGTCCATATGCGTCTCAACACGAAGAAAGCGGTCTGGGGCCTTGCCTTCGACCCTGCCTATTATCTCGGGCACCATTATGGCACCGGCGATATCGACATCGTGGAGGGCGACATCTACGGCCTCCTGAAGACCGTCTTTACCGGCAATCCCGACTTCAAATATTACGACAGCCGCTGGAACCGTCTCCTGGAGCGGGTGCGCTATCTCTTCCGCTGGGCGCGGGAGAAGAACAGCATCGTGCGCTCGCGCAGGAACGTCCAGCACCACTATGACCTCACCGGCGCGCTCTACGACCTCTTCCTCGATCAGGACCGGCAATATTCCTGCGCCTATTTCGAGCGGCCGGACCAGACGCTCGACGAGGCGCAGCTCGCCAAGAAGCGCCACATCGCGGCCAAGCTCAACATCAACCGCCCGGGCCAGAGCGTGCTCGACATCGGCAGCGGCTGGGGCGGCATGGCGCTCTACCTCGCCCGCCAGCTCGGCGCCAAGGTGACGGGCGTGACGCTCTCCGACGAACAGCACGCCCTTTCGGAAAAGCGGGCGCGCGAGGCCGGATTGACGGGCGAGGTGAACTTCCTGCTGCAGGATTACCGCAACACGGAAGGTCCGTTCGACCGCATCGTGTCCGTGGGCATGTTCGAGCATGTCGGCCGGCCGAACTATCTCACCTTCTTCAGGAAGAGCGCCGCGCTCCTGAAGCGGGACGGCGTGATGCTGCTGCACACGATCGGCCGCACGGATCGCCCCTCGGCCAACAATCCTTTCATCGAGAAGTACATCTTCCCCGGCGGCTATATCCCGGCCCTCTCGGAGGTCATGCAGGCTGTGGAAAAGAGCGGCCTTGCCGTGACGGACGTGGAGATCCTGCGCCTGCATTATGCCGAAACGCTGCGCCATTGGCGGGAACGCTTCATGGCCCGGCGCGAGGAGGCAAAGGCGCTCTACGACGAGAAGTTCTGCCGGATCTGGGAGTTCTATCTCGCCGCCTCCGAGAGCGCCTTCCGCTGGCAGAACCTCGTCGTCTTCCAGCTCCAGCTGGCGCACGACCAGCAGGCCGTGCCGCTGACGCGCGAATATATCGGGCGCGGCGAGGATTGCCTCAAGGCGCATGAAGGCAATCCGAAGGGCGAACGGCGCGGCGCGCGGCAATTCCCCCAGGAGGCCTCGCTCTGAGATTCGGAAGCGGTGTCAACCGAAAGCCAGCAGGCCCGGCGGAATCCGGGCTTGCTGTGTCCCTGCCGCCTGTGGAAAAGTCTAAGACCGGGCTTAATGGACGGGGTGAGTCGGAAGCGCTTGACCCCCGGCGGCAAAGCAACCAAACCAGCGGCCTTCGCAAACAGGGATGGGGAGATTCGGGACGATGAACGACGCCGTGCGCAAGCTCAGCCAGGCCGGCCGCGACAATGCGGAGCTGCATCACCGCGAGGCGCCCAGCAACATCGAGGCGGAGCAGGCGCTGCTCGGCGCGATCCTCGTCAACAACGATGCCTATTACCGCGTCTCGGACTTCCTGAAGCCCATGCACTTCAACGAGCCGCTGCACCGCAAGATCTACGAGCTTGCCGGCGACACGATCCGCATGGGCAAGATCGCGACGACGATCACGCTGAAGACGCACCTGCCGGCCGACGGCAAGGTGGGGGATCTCACGATCCCGCAATATCTCGCGCGCCTTGCCGCCGAGGCCGTGACGATCATCAACGCGGAGGACTATGGCCGGGCGATCTACGACCTGGCGCTGCGCCGCTCGCTGATCAATATCGGCGAGGACATGGTCAACATCGCCTATGACGCGCCGCTCGACATGCCGCCGCAGACCCAGATCGAGGATGCCGAACGGCGCCTGTTCGAGCTGGCCGAGACGGGCCGCTACGACGGCGGCTTCCAGTCCTTCAACGATGCCGTCGCGCTGGCGATCGACATGGCCGGCGCCGCCTTCGAGCGTGACGGCTCGCTGTCGGGCATCTCGACCGGCATCCACTCGCTCGACGCCCGCATGGGCGGCCTGCAGCGTTCGGACCTGATCGTGCTCGCCGGCCGTCCCGGCATGGGCAAGACCTCGCTTGCCACCAACATCGCCTACAACATCGCCGCCGCCTATGAGCCGGAAGTCCAGGCGGACGGCTCGTTCAAGGCGAAGAACGGCGGCGTCGTCGGCTTCTACTCGCTCGAAATGTCCTCCGAGCAGCTCGCCACCCGCATCATCTCCGAGCAGACGGAAGTCTCGTCCTCAAAGATCCGCCGCGGCGACATTTCCGAGGCCGACTTCGAAAAGCTCGTCGCCTGCAGCCAAATGATGCAGAAGGTCCCGCTCTATATCGACCAGACCGGCGGCATCTCCATCGCCCAGCTCTCCGCCCGCGCGCGGCGCCTGAAGCGCCAGCGCGGCCTAGATTGCCTGGTGGTGGACTATATCCAGCTGATGACCGGCTCCGGCAAATCGAGCGACAACCGCGTGCAGGAGATCACCCAGATCACCACGGGCCTGAAAGCGCTCGGCAAGGAGCTGAACGTGCCGATCATCGCGCTCTCCCAGCTTTCCCGTCAGGTGGAAAGCCGCGAGGACAAGCGCCCGCAGCTCTCCGACCTTCGCGAATCGGGCTCGATCGAGCAGGACGCCGACGTGGTGCTCTTCGTGTTCCGCGAGGAATATTACGTGAAGAACTTGGAGCCGCGCGACGAGTTCGACCCGAAATACGAAGAATGGAAGATGCAGTTCGAGAAGGTGAAGGGCACGGCGGACGTCATCATCGCCAAGCAGCGCCACGGACCGACCGGCACGGTGAAACTCGCCTTCCAGTCGGAATACACCCGCTTCACCGACCTCGCCGACCCGTCCTTCAGCCAGTACGAGCACTGACGGACGGGGCGCTTGCCCCTCACCCCGCAAGCGGGGAGAGGGGACCTGCCCCACGAGCGGTCATTGATCGGGGAAACCGGCACAGGCACATCCTCTTCCCCGTTTACGGGGAGAAGATGGCCGGCAGGCCGGATGAGGGGCGTTTCCCTGTCGCCCGTCACTTCCCTTCGAAGGCCGGGGCCTTGCAGAAGTCCGCCACGATGGCCAGCACCTGCCGGCCGCGTGCCTTCTGCTCCTCGTCCATCATCGGCAGATCCAGCCTGTCCGTGCAGGTTTCGTCCGCGGCATCGCTCCTGCCGGAGAGCGACAGGCGGCTCGAACAGTAAAGTCCCGCTCCGGTCAGCACGACCTGCTCCGCTTCGGGCGAAGCGAGCGGAACAGGCCTGGCCTCCGCGATCATGTCGTCGACGGAGGCATAGGCGATGGCCGTCGTCACGCGGCTGAGGTCGATGAGGCCGATCGTCAGCGTCGCCCATCTTTCCGGGAACTGCAGGGCGGAGATCGTGCGGGCGCGGCAGGGCGCGCCGGAGACTTCCAGCCGCGTCACCAGCCGCGGCGCGTTGGGATTGTCGACGATCGAATAGTAGATGTCCGCGCCGGCCTCGCGCACCGGCGCCACGCCGTCCTGGGCAAGGCCGAGCAGCACGGCATGCGCCTCGCGCATGCCGGCATCCGTGGGAGCGTCCTGCGCCGCCGCCGAGGCCTGGCCCGCAAGGACGGTCGCCATCGCTCCCAAGGCCGCCTTCATCCCTCCCCGCATGATGCTCTCCCTTTCGGCGCGGCACCATAGAGGCGGCCCCGCCCCGCGGCAATGCGGCAGGCGAGCGTATTGCCGCCATGGTCCACAGGCTGTATTTCAGGAAGATGAGCACGCACCACACGCACGCCCGATCCACCCTGCCCGTCGCCGGCGAGGACCATGCCCGCCTGACCATCGACCTTTCGGCACTTGCCGACAACTGGCGCGCGATGGCGCGGCGCTCGGGCGCCGCCCGCACCGCCGCGGTGCTGAAGGCCGACGCCTACGGCATCGGGCTGGAGCCGGCCGCCAGGACCTTTCACATGGCGGGCGCGCGCGACTTCTTCGTCGCCACGCCTACGGAAGGCGCGGCGCTGCGCGCCGTATTGCCGGATGTGCGCCTCTATGTGCTGTCGGGCATGTGGGCCGGTTCCGAGCGGCTGTTCTTCGAATTCGACCTCGTGCCCGTCATCGCCTCGGAGGAACAGCTCGCCGTCTTCATGGCCGCCGTTTCCGACGGACGCGACCATCCCTGCGTGCTGCATGTCGATACCGGCATGAGCCGGCTCGGCCTGCGCGTTGAGGATGCGCTGGCGCTTGCCGGCGACGTCGCGCGGCCGGCGAGCTTTTCGCCGATCATGCTGCTCAGCCACCTCGCCTGCGCGGATGACCCGAACCACCCGCTCAACCGCCAGCAGCTCCAGCGTTTCCGCACCGCCGTCGACGCCTTCGACGGCATCGATGCGACGCTCGCCAACTCGGCCGGCATCTTCCTCGGCGAGGACTATCACTTCACCCTCACCCGCCCCGGCATTTCGCTCTATGGCGGGGCGGCCGTCAACGACGTGCCGAACCCGATGAAACCCGTCGTCACCGCCGAGGCGCGCATCCTGCAGGTGCGCGAGGCGAAGGCCGGCGAAAGCGTCAGCTACGGCGCCACCACCGTCTTTTCCCGCGACACGCGCATCGCCGTCGCCGCGGTCGGCTATGCGGACGGCTACATGCGGGCGCTTTCCGGCTCCGGCGTGCCGCTGCGCAAGACGAACATCCCGGGCGCCAGCGGCGTGCTGCACGGCCGCATGGTGCCGCTGATCGGCCGCGTCACCATGGACCTCACGCATTTCGACGTGACGGACCTGCCGCAGGGCAGCGTCCGGGCCGGCGATTTCATCGAGCTCTTCGGCCGCAACATGCCCATCGAGGACGTGGCCCGCGCCGGCGGCACGATCGACTACGAACTCCTGACCAGCCTCGGCAGCCGCTACGAACGGCGCTACGAGGCCGCGAAAAAATAGGACACGTTCCTGTTTTGTGCTAATGGCTTGCGGAGCGATTCCCAAAGCAGTTCCAAGAAGAGGGCGAAGCGGTTTTCCGCCCGGGATTGCGTCAGACACAGCATTTCGCAAAGCGAGACCCGATGGCGAAAGCCCGCACCCAATTCGTCTGCCAGAACTGCGGCACCGCGCATTCCCGCTGGGTCGGGAAATGCGAGGGCTGCGGCGAGTGGAACACCGTCGTCGAGGAAGACCCGATGGGCGGCATCGGCTCCGGCCCCGGCAAGGTGCCGAAGAAGGGCCGGCCCGTCGCGCTGACCGCCCTGTCGGGCGAAATCGAGGAGGCGCCGCGCATCCACACCGGCATCGGCGAACTCGACCGGGCGACCGGCGGCGGTTTCGTGCGCGGCTCGGCCGTCCTGATCGGCGGCGATCCCGGCATCGGCAAGTCGACCCTCCTCATGCAGGCCGCCGCCGCCCTCTCCCGCCGCGGCCACCGCATCATCTACGTCTCGGGCGAAGAGGCGGTGGCGCAGGTGCGCCTGCGCGCCCAGCGCCTGCAGGCCGCCGAGACCGACGTGCTGCTCGCCGCCGAGACCAATGTCGAGGACATCCTCGCCACCGTCGGCGAAGGCAAGCGGCCGGACCTCGTCATCATCGATTCGATCCAGACGCTGTGGAGCGATACAGCCGAGGCCGCGCCCGGGACAGTGACGCAGGTGCGCACCGGCGTGCAGGCGATGATCCGCTTCGCCAAGCAGACCGGCGCCGCCATGGTGCTGGTCGGCCATGTCACCAAGGAGGGACAGATCGCCGGCCCGCGCGTCGTCGAGCACATGGTCGACGCCGTGCTCTATTTCGAGGGCGACCGCGGCCACCACTACCGCATCCTGCGCACGGTCAAGAACCGCTTCGGCCCGACGGACGAGATCGGCGTCTTCGAAATGTCCGACAAGGGCCTGCGCGAGGTCTCCAACCCCTCCGAGCTCTTCCTCGGCGAGCGCAATGCCAAATCGCCGGGTGCCGCTGTCTTCGCCGGCATGGAGGGCACACGGCCGGTGCTGGTCGAGGTGCAGGCGCTCGTCGCCCCAACCTCGCTCGGCACGCCGCGCCGGGCGGTCGTCGGCTGGGATTCGGCGCGGCTCTCGATGATCCTCGCCGTGCTGGAGGCCCATTGCGGCGTCCGGCTCGGGCAGCACGACGTCTACCTCAACGTGGCGGGCGGCTATCGCATCTCGGAACCGGCGGCGGACCTTGCTGTCGCCTCGGCGCTGGTTTCCTCGCTTGCCGGTCTTGCCCTTCCGGCCGATTGCGTCTATTTCGGCGAAGTCAGCCTGTCGGGCGCCATTCGCCCGGTGGCGCACACCGCCCAGCGCCTCAAGGAGGCGGAAAAGCTGGGTTTTTCGCAGGCCGTGCTCCCTGCCGGCTCCGCCGATCTGCCCAAGGGCGCCGGCGGCCGCTGGAACGAGATAGACAGCCTGCCGGATCTGGTGGCGCGCATTGCCGGATCGAAAAGCGCCCTGAAGCGGGAGGACGAGGACGTTTGACGCCCCGGCGGTCGACAAAGCCTTGTGGGAAACATGGGGCGGCATCGCGCCGAACTGAGACGACGGACACGCCTTCCGCTAAGGTGCCCCCCGCTTGAGCGGTACGGGGCCCGACGACATTTCGGGTTTGGAGTAGGACGAACATGCCCATCACAATTCTCGACGGTATCGTCATCGGCGTCGCGCTGTTCTCCGCCGTGCTGGCGATGGTGCGCGGCTTCTCGCGCGAGGTGCTTTCCGTCGCCAGCTGGGTGGGTGCCGCGGCAGCCGCCTATTTCCTCTATCCGGTCCTCCTGCCCTATGCGAAGGACTATACGACGAGCGACACGGTCGCGATGGTCGGCTCGGCCGCCGCCGTCTTCCTCGTCGCGCTCATCGTGATCTCCTTCATCACCATGCGGATTGCCGATTTCATCATCGACAGCCGCATCGGCGCGCTCGACCGCACGCTCGGCTTCCTGTTCGGCGCGGCCCGCGGCATCCTGCTCGTCGTCGTCGCCATGCTGTTCTTCAACTGGCTGGTCGCCCCGCAGCAGCAGCCCTCCTGGGTCACCACGGCGAAGTCCAAGCCGCTGCTCGACAATCTCGGCTCGCGCCTCGTGGCGCTCCTGCCGGAGGACGCCGACGCGACGATCCTCGACCGCCTGCGCGGCAAGCCGGCCGAGGGCGAAGGCGGCACGGAGGATCCGGACGGCGCCACCGGCGGCACGAACCAGACGCCCGCCGAAGAGACGCCCGCCACAAACGGATGACAAGCGATCAGGGGAGCCGACACTCGCGAGAAATGGCGAAGGCAGGCTCCCCGATTTTTTGATAGGATAGATCATCAGCCACTGACGCTTCCGGGCCTCGGTGGCAAATGCTTTCGGCAATGCCCATATGGGCCTTGCCGAACGACCCAGAACCCCGTGCAACCTCTTACGGTCCCGAGCAAAGGCTTGCAGCAATGAGCGACTTCCAGTTTCCCGGCCGCCACGACGACGATCTCGACGGCGACACGCTTCACGAGGAGTGCGGCGTCTTCGGCATTCTCGGCCATCCGGAAGCCGCGACGCTGACGGCGCTCGGCCTGCACGCGCTGCAGCACCGTGGCCAGGAAGCCGCCGGCATCGTCTCCTTCGACGGCAAGCAGTTCCACACGGAAAAGCATATGGGCCTTGTCGGCGACCACTATACGAACCCGGTGACGCTCGCAAAGCTCCCCGGCAACATGGCGATCGGCCACACCCGCTATTCCACCACCGGGGAAGTGGCGCTGCGCAACGTACAGCCGCTCTTTGCAGAACTGGAAGTCGGCGGCATCGCCGTCGCCCATAACGGCAACTTCACCAACGGCCTGACGCTGCGCCGGCAGATCATCGCCGGCGGCGCGATCTGTCAGTCGACCTCGGACACGGAGGTCGTGCTCCACCTCATCGCCCGCTCGCGCTACACCTCCACGACGGACCGCTTCATCGACGCCATCCGCCAGATGGAAGGCGGCTATTCGATGCTCGGCATCACCCGCACCAAGCTGATCGCCGCGCGCGACCCCACGGGCATCCGCCCGCTCGTCATGGGCGAGCTCGACGGCAAGCCGATCTTCGCCTCGGAAACCTGCGCGCTCGACATCATCGGCGCGAAATACATCCGTGACGTCGAGAACGGCGAGATCATCGTCTGCGAGATCCAGCCGGACGGCTCGATCACCATCGAGGCCAAGAAATCGGGCAACCCGCAGCCGGAGCGCCTCTGCCTCTTCGAATATGTCTATTTCGCCCGCCCCGATTCCGTCGTCGGCGGCCGCTCGGTCTATGTGGCGCGCAAGAACATGGGCATGAACCTTGCCAAGGAGCACCCGGTCGAGGGCGACGTCGTCGTTCCGGTGCCGGACGGCGGCACGCCCGCCGCGCTCGGCTATGCGCAGGAGAGCGGCATCCCGTTCGAATACGGCATCATCCGCAACCACTATGTGGGCCGCACCTTCATCGAGCCAACGCAGCAGATCCGCGCCTTCGGCGTCAAGCTGAAGCACTCGGCCAACCGCGCGATGATCGCCGGCAAGCGCGTCATCCTCGTCGACGATTCGATCGTGCGCGGCACGACGTCGCTGAAGATCGTGCAGATGATCCGCGATGCGGGCGCGAAGGAAGTGCATATCCGCGTCGCCAGCCCGATGATCTTCTACCCCGACTTCTACGGCATCGACACGCCCGACCGGGACAAGCTGCTCGCCAACCAGTACAACGACGTCAAGGCGATGGCGAAGTATATCGGCGCGGATTCGCTGGAATTCCTCTCCATCGACGGGCTCTACCGCGCCGTCGGCGGCGAGGACCGCAACCCGGCCCGTCCGCAGTTCACCGACCACTACTTCACCGGCGACTATCCGACGCGCCTCCTTGACAAGGAAGGCGAGACGATGGGACGGAAGGTCTCGGTTCTGGCAAGCAACGGATAATTGAAGACATCATGAGCATCGACCTGAAAGGCCGCCTCGCGCTGGTCACCGGCGCGTCGCGCGGCATCGGCTATTTCACCGCCCTCGAACTCGCGAAGGCCGGTGCGCATGTCATCGCCTGCGCCCGCACGGTCGGCGGCCTGGAAGAACTGGACGATGCGATCAAGGCGGCCGGCGGCGCGGCGACGCTGGTGCCCTTCGACCTCGCCGACATGCCGGCGATCGACAAGCTCGGCGGATCGATCTTCGAGCGCTGGGGCAAGCTCGACATCCTCGTGGCGAATGCCGGCGTGCTCGGCACGATCTCGCCGATCGGCCATGTCGAGGCGAAGGTGTTCGAGAGGGTGATGACGATCAACGTCACGTCCACCTGGCGGCTCATCCGCTCGGTCGAGCCGCTGCTCTTGAAGTCGGACGCCGGCCGCGCCGTCATCCTCTCGTCCAGCGCCGCGCACAAGTGCAAGCCCTTCTGGGGGCCCTACTCGGCCTCCAAGGCCGCCGTCGAGGCGCTGGCGCGCACCTGGGCCGGCGAGACGCAGCGCACGGCGCTCCGCATCACCGCGCTCGATCCCGGCGCCACCCGCACCGCCATGCGCGCCCAGGCGATCCCCGGCGAGGACCCGTCGACCGTGCAGCATCCCTCGGAAGTCGCCAGGGCCATCCTGCCGCTGGTCGCGCCGGATTATGCCGAGACGGGGAAGTTGTTCGACATGCGCCAGGGACGTCTGCTGGACTATCGTTTGCCGGAGTGATTCCGGCGGGCTTTCACGCCACTTCGAGACCGCCGGACCGTTCCATCTCAACCATTCGAGCCGTGTGTGCCGCGTGGATGGTCGGGTCAAGCCCGACCATGACGGAGGGTGGGTGAAGGTTGGCAGGCAAGCCATTGGTGCTATTGGACAAGGGGCCTCCGGCATTCTTGACGGTGGAGCGGCTGGCGCTGTCGGCTGAAGAGCCATCGACGCCGCCTTCTCTCCCGTCATGTTCCACCGCCCTCTCCCCCATTGTTACCCTCCGCCCTCTCCTCCGTCATGGTCGGGCTTGACCCGACCATCCACGCCACGCCCGCGAACAGCGGCTTTCCTTACTTCCCCACCACCGTCGTCACCACCACCGAAAGCCCCGGCGCAAGGTATTTCGCCAACGCCTGCCCGTCGTCGATGGCGATGCGCACGGGCACGCGCTGGGCGACCTTCGTGAAATTGCCGGTGGCGTTGTCCGGCTTGATCACGCTGAACTCCGAGCCGGTGGCGGGCGAGAAGCGCTCGACACGGCCGGTCAGCGTGGCGTGCTTCAGCGCATCGACGCTGACCTCGACCTTCTGGCCCGGCTTGATATAGGCGAGCTGCGTTTCCTTGAAATTGGCGATGACCCAGGTGTCGTGTGGAACGACGGCCATGAGCTGCGTGCCGGCGGCAACATACTGGCCGAGCTTGACGCCCACCTCGCCCACTGCACCGTCGCGCGGAGCCGTGATGACGGTGTTGGAGAGGTCGATCTTGGCAAGCTCCACCGAGGCTTCCGCGCCCGCCACCGCGGCACGCAGGGAATCGCGGCCGACGATGATCGTCTGCAGGTCCTGCCGGGAGACCTCAAGGTTCGCCTGCGCCTGCGCGATGGCGGCCTCCGCCTGGTCGAGCGTGGTGCGGCTCTGCTCGCGGTCGCTCTGGGTGGCGATGCCCTTGTTCGACAATTCCTCGATGCGGTTCCAGCTTTCCTCCGCCCGGCGCTTGGCGTAGGTCGCGCTGTCGAGCGCCGCCTCGCTGGCGCCGATGCGGGCCCTGGCGGCGTTCTCCTGCTGCTCGGAATTGGCGAGCGCCGCCTTCTGGCTGGCAAGCGTGGCATTGGCCTGCTCGACCTTCTGGCGGAAGATGCGGTCGTCGAGACGGGCGAGCACGGCGCCGGCCTTGACCATCTCGTAGTCCTTCACGGACACCTCGGTGACGTAACCGGCGAGCTGCGGGCTGATCAGCGTCACGTAGCCGCGCACATAGGCGTTGTCCGTCGTCTGGACCTCGCTGGCAAAGGGCGGCAGCTGCCAGGCGTAGAGCACCGCGCCGATGCCGGCCACGCCGAGGACGAGGGCGAGAGCGGTGGCGGTGTTGCGGATGTAAGTCTTCATTTCGGTCAACCTTCAACGGCCGCCGGCCCGCCGCTGCGGGCGCCGGCCTCTCTGATACGGATGTAAAGCATGTGGATGGCCAGCGCCGTCGCGGCACCGACGGCGAGCAGCGCGATGACGAGGAAGGCATCGTTGTGGGCGAGCACATTGGCCTCCCGCGTCACCTGCTGGCCGAGCAGCGCGACGCCCTCCGCCTTCAGCACGGCCGGATCGGTGATCGTGTGGCCATAGGCCGCGGAAAGCTGCGCCACACGGCCCGAGACCAGCGGATCGGCCAGTGTCATCGCCTCGGCGAGGATGTTCGAGTGGAATTTCTCGCGCAGCGTGATGAAGGAGCCGAACAGCGCCGAGCCGGCAAGGCCGCCGAGGCTCTGCGTCACCAGGAAGACAACGATGAAGCTGAGGATGTATTGCGGCCCCTTGCGCAGCGCCAGCGTGAAGCCCGAGGCGATGGCCGGCGGCAGGAACAGGCTGCCGCCGGCGGCGATCATCGCCTGGCTCAGATACATCTGCTCCGGCCGCGTCAGGTTCGTCGCCCGGCTGTCGAGAAAGGCGCCGACACCGATCAGGAGAAGCGCCGCCATGTGGATGCCGGGCTCCCGGCCGGGCTTCAGGATGGCCGCGCAGAGAAGGCCGCCCGCGGCGGTGGCGAGCGCCACCATGCCGTAGAGCCCGGTGAGCTGGTCGTTCTGCAGGCCGGTGATCTGGAAGAAATTGCCGGCGACGGCGGTCTGCTCGGCGAGCATCAGCCGGAACAGCACCAGCACGGCGGCGAAGTGCAGCATCTCGCGGCTGAGCAGCCAGCGCAGGTCGATCAGCGGCCTCTCCCGGTTGAGCTCGATGACGGCGGCGATGGTGAGCGCGCCGATCATGACGACAAGCAGCTCGCCGATCCAGCGGGCCTCCAGCCACCAATATTGCCGGCCGAGCACGAGCACGACGGCGCCCGCGCCGAAGCCGACGGCGATGAACAGATAGCTGACGATATCGATCTTCTCGATGACCTTCACCCGCGGCGGCGGCGTGAGCGGCAGGAGATAGATCGCCGCGAAGGACAGCATGGCGAGCGCCAGCTCGAAATGCAGCAGCGCCCGCACGCCGCCGAGATCGATGAGCGCCGGCGAGACGAAGCGGGTGAGCGGGGCGGCGAGGCCGATATTGGTCAGCGCGAGCGAGATGCCAATCGTCAGCTTGCGCGCCGGGCTGAAGGCCTCCAGCATGTAGAGGAAGCCGAGCGAGGAGAGCGGCGCGGCCGCGATGCCGGCGAAGAAGCGCAGCACGAGGGCGGAGTGCAGGTCCGTGATGAAGATATGCGCCACCGACACGAGGAGGAAGACGGCGATGCCGAGCTCGGCGAAGGGACGCAGGCCGTACTGGTTTCGGATCTTGATGAGCGCCAGCGAGAGCGAGGCGTTGGGGGCCATGTAGGCGGCCATCAGCCAGGTCGCCTCGGCGGTGGTGGCGCCGAACGGGCCCTGGAGCTGCGGGATGTTGGCGGCCACGAGGTTCATGCCGAAGCCCTGCGTCATGGCAAGCAGGGTGGAGGCGGCCATGTAGGCGGCGGCGCGCGGCGGCGCCATGGGCGGTGGCGGGGGCGGAGCGGCGGCAGGCGTCTCCCCGGCCGGTTTCTCGCCGGCCGGCTCCTCCGCGCCGGATTGCGGCGGTTCGCCCTCTCCCTTGCGCCCGCCTTGGGCGGGACCGGTGCTCATGCCTCGACGCTCTCCCGACAGCTCTTCGCGATATTGTCGGACATCGCGGCGAAGACCTTGACGGTGGTCGACATGTCATGGGCCGAGATGCTCCTCAGCACGTCGGCGCGTAGCGAGCGGGCAAGATCCAGCACCTCCTCGGCGACCTTGGCGCCGCGCGGCGTCATGACGATCTGCTTGGCGCGGCGATCGCCTTCCACTGACTGGCGCTCGATGAAGCCCTGCTTCTCCATGCCGTCGAGCAGGCGCACGAGCGTCGGCGTCTCGATGTCGAGCTCGTCGGCCAACTCGCGCTGGTTGAGATTGACGCCGCGGCCGAGGATCAGAAGCGCGCGGGCGCGCGGCAGCGTCAGCCCCCGCTCCTTCACGCGGGCATCGAACAGGGCGCGCATCTTGCGCTGCACGCGGGAAAGGTCGTCGAGGATACGCTCGTGCGGATCGGATATGCTCATCTCGGTAGCCCAAAAACAATTAGCTTGCTATCTATTTGAAGGCTAGTTAGTCGACCTACAGCAGGAAATCAAGCCCCGCCCGCGACGAGCGGACAGGGCTTGGGCAAGGCTCACGCGGATGTGACGGCCGGGCGAGGACTATTGCCCGTCGGGCTCCTCGGGGAACTCGCTGGCGCCGTGCGTCACCGGCGCGGTCCAGCCGCCATATTTGCGCTGCCAGGAACGGGCGCCGAACGGCAGGGTCGCCAGGTAGGCGACGACCGTCACCACCATGGTCTCCCAGGTGAAGCTCATCAGGGTCGCGACATAGAGCACGACGAGCAGGATGCCCGGCAGCACGAGATCGCGGCGGATGCGGCTGCCTTCCGACTTGCCGGACCAGACCGGCAGGCGGCTGACCAGCAGGAAGCCGATCAGCACCGTGTAGCCGGAGGCGAGGTAGGCGAAGAGCGGGCTCGGCGCAAGGCCGAGAAAGCCGAGATAGACCGGCAGCAGCACCAGCATGCCGCCCGCGGGGGCCGGCACGCCGACGAAATATTCCGTCTGCCATTTGGCCTTGGTCTCGCGCTCGGCCATGACGTTGAAGCGCGCAAGGCGCAGGCCCGCGGCGATGGTGTAGATCAACGCCGCGATCCAGCCGAAGGAGCGCGCCTGGTCGAGGATGAAGACATAGAGCACGAGCGCCGGGGCAACGCCGAAATTGATGATGTCGGCGAGCGAATCCATCTGGCCGCCGAATTTCGAGGTAGCCTTCAGGAGGCGCGCGACGCGCCCGTCGATGCCATCCAGAAAGGCCGCGAGCAGCACCATGCCGACGGCGAGCTCATAGCGGTTCTCGAAGGCGAGCCTGATGCCCGTGAGGCCCGCGCAGATGGCAAGCACCGTGATGACGTTCGGAATGATGACGCGCAGCGGGATCTCCCGCAGGCGCGGGCCCCGCGCCTCGTCGTTCGGTCCATTCGGCTCATAGGGCGGAAAGGGTGTGTCCATCGCTTTTCGCTTCGCTGTTTTCAGGCAGTAGGCAGTAGGCAGTAGGCAGTAGGCAGTAGGCAGTAGAAGATAGTTTCTCGAACCCTATTGCCTACTGCCTACTGCCTACATCCTCGTTTCCTCATCCCCTGCGGCTGATCACCGGCCCCTTGGCCGAGCCGAATTCCGCCAGCACCGTCTCGCCGGCGATCGCCGTCTGGCCGACGCTGACGCGCGGCTGGGCGCCGGCCGGCAGGAAGACGTCGAGGCGCGAGCCGAAGCGGATGAGGCCGAAACGCTCGCCGGCCTCCAGGCTGTCGTTCATGTTGGTCCAGCACAGGATGCGGCGGGCGACGAGACCAGCGATCTGCACGACGCCGATCGGCCCGTGCGCGCTCTCGATGACGAGGCCGTTGCGCTCGTTCTCCTGGCTCGCCTTGTCGAGGTCGGCATTCAGGAACTTGCCGGCGCGATAGGCGACGCGCGCAACGCGGCCGCGCATCGGCGCGCGGTTCACATGGCAGTTGAAGACGTTCATGAAGACCGAGATGCGCAGCATCGGCTGGTCGCCGAGCTCCAGTTCGGCCGGCGGCGTCACCATGGCGACGGCCGAGACGCGGCCATCGGCCGGGCTGATCACAAGATCGTCATCCTGCGGCGTCAGGCGCTCGGGGTCGCGGAAGAAATAGGCGCACCAGGCGGTGAGCACGAAGCCGATCCACATCAGCGGTTCCCAGGCCGCGCCGAGCAGCAGCGAGGCGACGAAGAAGCCGGCCACGAACTTCCAGCCCTCCCGATGGATCGGCACCAGGGTGCTGCGTATCGTATCGACCAAACTCATCTTCCGACATCTCCTGATGATTTCACGCCATCGACCTAGCGTGAAATGGCGATGGGAGCAATGCGGCGTGGCGATTAGCCCCCAGCGGGCGGCCCTTCCCGGGGCTCAACCCGGCGGGCGCGGAAAAGGTTCCGCGGCCGTCCGATGCCCGGTCCCCGGCCCTCTGGTTGACAAGCGCCGGCCGGTGCGGGCACACTTTCACTGTTGCTGTAGGGCGCATCGGCGGGAGCCGAAGGGGCAATGCCCACCTACGACCGAAACCTTAGCCGCGCCCATGCCGAACCTCGAAAACCTCCGCAAGCAGGCCAAGCAATATCTGCGCTGGCATCGCGAGCGACACCATCCGGTGGCGGCGGTCATCCGCGCCACCCTGCCCCGCTTCCGGCATCTGACGGATCGGGAGGTACTGGATGCCTCGTTCTCGCTTGCCGATGCGCAGGCGCTCGTCGCCCGCCAGAACGGTTTTCCGGATTGGCCGGCGCTCAGGACAGGAGCCCCCACCGTGCGCAGCACGACTGAAAACATGCCGCAAGGCCCGATCCTCAGCGGAGCGGAGCCGGTGCTCTATGTGACCGATTTCGCCGCCTCCCTCGCCTTCTTCACGGAAAAACTCGGCTTTACCGTCGATTTTACCTACGGCGATCCGCCGTTCTACGGGGTCGTCGCGCGCGACCGGGCACGGCTCTGCCTGCGGCTGGTGCGCGAGCCCGTCTTCCTCGGCGATGTCCGCCGACGGGAGGACCTGCTGTCAGCCTCGATCACACTCGACAGCGCGGCGGCGATCAAGACGCTTTTCCTCGACTATCAGACGGCCGGCGTGACCTTCCACAGCACGCTGATGACGCAGCCCTGGGGCACGCGCACCTTCATCCTGCTCGACCCCGACGGCAACCTGATCCTCTTTGCCGCACCCGGGGAGTGATCACTCGGCCGCCGGCGCGCCGCGCAGGATGACGCCGAGCTCGTCGCTCTCGCGCACCTGCTTCAGGCGCTCCTCGGCCTGCACGGCCTCGCGCTGGCGGTTCCACATGGAGGCGTAGAGGCCGTCGTCGCGCTGCATCAGCTCGCTGTGCGTGCCCCGCTCGGCGATGCCGCCGTCCTTCAGCACGATGATCTCGTCCGCCGAAATGACGGTGGAGAGGCGGTGGGCGATGACGAGCGTGGTGCGGTTCTTCGACACGACGTCGAGCGCGGCCTGGATCTCCTGCTCCGTGCGGGTGTCGAGCGCCGAGGTCGCCTCGTCGAGGATGAGGATCGGCGGGCTCTTCAGGATGGTACGGGCGATGGCGACGCGCTGCTTCTCGCCGCCGGAAAGCTTCAGCCCGCGCTCGCCGACCATCGCCTTGAAGCCTTCCGGCAGGTGGCGGATGAAGGGGCCGATCTGCGCCGCCTCGGCAGCGGCGGCCACGTCCGCATCGCTCGCGTCCGGCCGGCCGTAGCGGATGTTGTAGGCGATCGTGTCGTTGAACAGCACGGTATCCTGCGGCACCATGCCGATCACCGCGCGCAGGCTCTTCTGCGTGACGTCGCGCACATCCTGCCCGTCGATGGTGATCGCCCCCTCCTGCACGTCGTAGAAGCGGTAGAGCAGCCGCGAGAGCGTCGATTTCCCCGCGCCGGACGGGCCGACGACGGCGACGGTCTTGCCGGCGGGCACGTCGAAGGAGACGCCCTTGAGGATCGGCCGGGCCGGATCATAGGCGAAGTGCACATCCTTGAAGGAGATCGCGCCGTCGGCGACGACGAGGTCGGCGGCGCCGGGCTTGTCCTGCACCTCCTCCTCCACCTCGAGCAGGTCGAACATCTGCTCGATATCCGTCAGGCCCTGGCGGATTTCGCGGTAGACGAAGCCGATGAAGTTGAGCGGGATGGCGAGCTGGATCAGCATGGCGTTGATGAAGACGAAATCGCCGACCGTCTGCTCGCCGCGCTGCACGGCAAGCGCCGACATTGCCATCATCACCGCCATGCCGACGCCGAAGATCAGCGCCTGGCCGAAGTTGAGCCAGCCGAGCGAGGTCCAGACCTGCGTCGCCGCCTTCTCGTAGCGCGCCATGGACTGGTCGAAGCGGCGGGCCTCCATCTCCTCGTTGCCGAAATACTTGACCGTCTCGAAGTTCAGCAGCGAATCGATCGCCTTGGTGTTGGCCTCGGTGTCGCTGTCGTTCATCGAGCGGCGGATGGAGATGCGCCAGTCGCTCGCCCTGACCGTGAACCAGATGTAGAGCCAGACGGTGGCGGCGGTGACGAGGAGATATTGCAGACCGTAGCCCCACCAGAAGACGGCGGCGGTGAGCAGGAACTCGATGAAGGTCGGCACGCTGTTGAGGATCGTGAAGCGCACGATCGTCTCGATGCCCTTGGTGCCGCGCTCGATGACGCGCGAAAGCCCTCCGGTGCGCCGCTCCAGATGGAAGCGCAGCGACAGGCGGTGCAGGTGCACGAAGGTGCGGTAGGCGAGCTGGCGCACGGCATATTGCCCGACGCTGGCAAAGAGCGCGTCGCGCAACTGGTTGAGGCCGGCCTGCAGGATGCGCGCGCCGTTATAGGCGAAGACCAGCATGACCGCGCCGAGCAGGAAAGCGGGCAGAAGCGAGACGGCATCCGCCTTACCGTTCAGCGCATCGGTCGCCCATTTGAAGAAATAGGGCACCAGCAGCAGCACGATCTTGGAGAGAAGCAGGAAGACCGAGGCCCAGACGACGCGCATCTTCAGGTCCGGCCGATCGGAGGGCCACATATAGGGCCAGAGGTTCACCAGCGTGTGGAGGGGATTGCTGCTGTCGGCCGAAACCGTCTTCTTTCTGGTCGTCGCCACGCTGGCCTCCGCCGGATCGCCGTCACGCCCCGGCCTTCGTTTTGTCCTGGACTGCCGAATGAAAATGCGGCGCCCGGTGGGGCGCCGCATGGGGGAGATAGGTCCTTGCCGGCCGCTTCGCAACAGCCGGCCGGAAATTGTCCTTGCGCAATTCCGGCAAAACCGCTTCGGCGCCGGACTTGCCGAGGATCAATCGCCGCGAACGCGCTTGCGGTGCAGTTCCTCCGCCTCCGCGTCGCTTTCCACGGTCTTGTCCGGCACGCCGAAGACCTGGCCGGGGATGATGCGGTCCGGATCGGTGATCTGGTCCTCGTTGGCGAGGTAGATCGTCGTGTAGCGCACGCCCTTGCCGTAGATGCGGCGGGAGATCTGCCAGAGCGTATCGCCGCGGCGGATGATGACCGAGGTCTTGCTCTCTTGCAGCGGGGCCTGCTCCACCGTTTCCGGCTCCTCGGCCACCGCCTGGCCGCTGCCCGTCGCGGCGGCTTCGCCCGTGGCGGCGGTGCCGCTCTCGCCGCCGGTCGCCGCCGGCGTGCCTTCGGCGCTGGCCGTACCGTTGTCCGCTGTCGCGGTTTCGGCCGTCGATGCGGCACCGGTCGCCGAGGCGGCGCCTTCGCCCGCAGCCGCCACGGCACTGGCCGCGGCGGTCAGCGAGGGCATGCCCTCGAGCGCCACGAGCGCCTGCTGGTAGGCCTCCTTGCCGGCGCCGGCCGGAACCGCGGCAAGGCGGTCGAGCGCGGTCGAGGCCCAGCCCTTCAGCTTCTCGATCGCCGCCGTCACATCCGCGGCCGTGCCGGCCGGCGGCGTGAAACCGGTAATGCCCTTGAGGGCCCCTTCAAGCGCGGTGCGGGCAGTCTGGATCTCCGCCGTCGTCGCATTGCGGCCATCGGAGAACAGCGCCACGAACTGCTGCTGGAGCGCGGTCGCCTGGCCGGCCAGCGCCTCGATGGAGCTGTCCGCCGCAGCCGAGGCAGCGCCCACCACGGCCTCCGCCTTCTCGATAGCCGGTGCCAGCGCATCGGCGACGGCAGTCTCGATCGACGCAAGGGCACCGCCGACAGCGGCGGCATCCTTCGGCAGGGCCTGGAGACGGGCCAGCGCCGAAGCGGCGGCGGCCGACGCCCTGGCCGCCATGTCGCGGGCCGCCTCGCCCTCTTCGAGGCCGGGCTTGAACTCGGCCAGCGATTTCAGCGCGATCTCGGTCGCGGAACGGGCAGCCGCCAGTTCCTCGGCGGTCGGCACGCGGCCGTCGGCATAAAGGCCCTTGAGCAGGGCCACCGCCTTGTCGGCCTCGGCACGCAGCCTGTCGAACGTGCCGCCGCCGATGAGGCCGAGCGCCGGGCCGGTATCGCCCGCGGCATCCTCCTGCGCCACCACGGCGACCTGCTCGCCTTCCGGCCGATCGAACGGAACGGAGGCGCGAAATTCGACCTTGCCGCCGTCGGGGCTCATCACATCGGCGCGGATCGTGTGGCGGCCGACCGAAAGGTCGATCGTGCCGTCGGCCACGTAGCGGCCTTCGCCATCCGCCTTCGCCTCGCCGACGAGCTTGTCGTCGGCATAGATGCGCACCAGCGCGCCCGGCTTGGCGGTGCCGGCGATGAACATGCGCTCGCCTTCCAGCTCGACAGCAGAAACGCGCGCCTGGGGCTTGGCCGCCGTTTCCGTCGCCGCGGTGCCGGCCGTGCCGTTCGCGGTCTCCGTCGCGGCGGCACCGGCGGTTGCCGCCTCGCCGGTGGTCGCGGCGGTCTCGCCGGCGGCTTCCGCCGTTTCGCTCGCGGCCGGCTTCTCGTCCGCCACGGTACCGGCAGCGCCCGTGTCACTGGCCGTCGCGGTCTCGCCGGCGGGCTGGTCGATCGTCTTTTCCGCCGCGCCGGCAGTCTCGCCGGCCGCCTTCTCCGCGGCCTCCGGCACCGTGATCAGGCGGCTCGCCTCGCCGGGCCTGGAGACCATGGCAAGGAGATCGCCGCCGGCGTCCTTCGGCACGGAGACGGTTGCCACCTCTTCCGAGGTCTTCGAGGCGCCCTTGTCGTCCTTCGTGCTCAAGGTGAGCTGGTAGTCGCCGGCAGCAAGCGGCTGCTCGAAGACGGCGGCGAAATCGCCGGACGGGCCGATGTCGGCCGTTGCGACGACGGTCTCGCCGTTCCTGATCTCCAGTGTGGTGTTCGGCTGGCCGCGGCCGGCGATCACGGTGGAGCCGTCCGGCTCGACACGCAGCAGATCGAAGGCGGGCGTGACCCAGCCGGCGGCCGGATCGGCCGGCGTCGTTTCCGCCTTGGCGATCTCTTGGGTCGCCGTTGCCGTCTTGCCCGCCGTGGCGTCGGCCGGCTTCTCGCCCTCGGTGCCAGCCTCGGTGCCGGCGGCCGCATCGCCTGTCGCGCCGTCACCCGTCGCCGCCTCGCCGGTTGCAGTTGTCGAACGGGCCTGCTTGCCGTCGGCCGTCGTGGTCTCGCCGCCGCCTTGCGTCGTCGTCGTGGTAAGGGTTGCGACCGGGGTTTCCGCCGGCTTGTCCTTGTTCATGTTGGGCAGCACGAAGAAGACCATGAGCAGCGTTGCCGCCGCCAGCACGATCAAGGCCACCAGACCGGTCTTGTTCTTCATCATCAACTCTCTCTCTGTCCCGGTTTCCCGGGGGTCCCCTCCTGAAATTGCTATCGATTCCCAATGTTCTGCACAAGGTTCCCGGGACGTTCCGGGGCGTGTGCCCCGTGCTTTTTCGTCATTATCCTTGACGGGCTGCCGGCCGGATGGCTGAATCCCGTCATGAGCGAACAAACCCTGCCGATTCGATCCGTCTGCGTCTACTGCGGCTCCCAGCCGGGCCGCGAAACCGCCTATGTCGCCGCCGGGCGCCGCCTTGGCCAGGCGATGGCGGAAAACCATCTCCGCCTCGTCTACGGCGGCGGCACGAAGGGCATCATGGGGGCGGTCGCCAGCGGCGTGCTTTCGCATGGCGGCCGCGTCACCGGCATCATACCGCAATTCCTCGTGGATATGGAGGCCACCCGCCATTCGCTCGGCCAGCTCAGCGAGCTGATCGTCACGCCCGACATGCACGAGCGCAAACACAAGATGTTCGAGCGCGCGGACGCCTTCGTGGCGCTGCCGGGCGGCATCGGCACGCTGGAGGAGATCGTCGAGGTGATGACCTGGGCGCAGCTCGGCCGCCACCGCAAGCCGATGATCTTCGCCAATATCGGCGGCTTCTGGGACCCGATGCTGAAACTCATCCGGCATATGGCGGACGAAGGCTTCATCCACACCGCCCATCTCGTCCAGCCGATGGTGATCGACGAGCCGGAGGAGATCGTCGCCGCCCTCGTCGACCATTGGGCGGGCCATGTCGACCGCGAGGGCGAAGCGGACATCATCGCCCGCCTCTGATTTATCGAGAGCCGTGAAAGCCCGCGCGGCGGGCGCTCATTCGCCGCGCTGTTGCGAGCCTTCGATCTCGTACCATACCTCGCCATGCTCGCTGCCCGGGATCGGATCGGGAAAGTCGCCGGAAACCGTTCGGGCGTGCCGCATGCCGATCTTTTCCATTACGCGGCGCGAGGCATGGTTCACCGCCATCGTGGTCGCCACGATCTTTTGATAGCCGGCATGGGCGAAGCCCCAGGAAACGAGCGCGGACGCCCCTTCCGAGGCCAGCCCCCGGCCCCATTCCGCCCGGCGCAGGCGATAGCCGAGCTCCGCCAGCGTCTCGCTTTCCGGCCACAGGCAGAACCACCCGACAAAGACGCCGTCAGCCGTCCGGCACGCCGTCCAGACATAGGGTTCCGTGCCCGTCGGCATGAGGAAGGTCGCGTTCGGGTCGGCCGTTTCGCGATCGACGGCATATCCCCCGTTCAGAAAGCGCATGACCTGCGGATCACGCTCCAGATCGATGAAATCCGCGCGGTCGCCAGGGCGGCAGGGACGGAGCGTCAGGCGCGTCGTCTGCAAGACGGCCATCGTCTATTCCGCCGGCTTGAGCTCAGCCGCCGCAAGGCGCCTTGCCCGCGCCGTGCGCAGCATGGAGCTGGAATAGAGGATAAGCGCGGCCCAGATGAAGGCGAAGGCGATGAGCTTCGTCGTGCCGAAGGGTTCGTCGAAGGCGAAGACGGCGACGATGAAGATCATCGTCGGCGCGATGTACTGCATGATGCCGATGGTGGAAAGGCGCAGCAGTTTCGCGCCATTGGCATAGATCATCAGCGGGACGGCGGTGACGACCCCGGAGGCTAGAAGCCAGAGCACGTCCGCAACGCCCGTATCGCCGAAATGGCCCTGCCCCGAGGATTCGAGCCAGAGGATATAGCCGATCGCGGGGACGCTCAGCAGCAGCACCTCCAGGAAGAAGCCCTGGTTCGGGCCGACCGGCAGCGTCTTGCGGAAGAAGGCGTAGAACCCCCAGGAGATGCAGAGGCCGATGGACACCCACGGCAGGCCGCCGGCATCGAACGCGAGGATCGCCACCGCCAAGGCGGCAAGCCCGATCGCCACCATCTGCGCACGGTCGGGCTTCTCCTTCAGGAGGACGGCGCCGAGGAAGATCGAGAAGAGCGGGTTGATATAGTAGCCGAGCGCCGTCTCGATCGCGCGGCCGGCGCCGATCGCCCAGACATAGATGCCCCAGTTGAAGGTGATGAGCGTCGCCGTCAGCGTCGCCATGGCCAGCATGCGCGGCGAGCGCAGCGCCGCCTTGATATCGGCGGTGCGGCCGAGCCAGACGAGCACCAGGCCGGCAAGCGGCACGGACCAGACGATGCGGTGCGCCACCACCTCGGAGGCGGGAATGTGGGCAACGGCCTTCATGAAGAAGGGCAGGAACCCCCAGAGCACATAGGCCGTCAAGGCGAAGGCGAAACCGCGCGGCGAATCGCCGGTCTCGAGGCCGCTGGTGGATTTTGCATCGGCCATGGTGTGGCATCCCGTTATTTTATGGATTTTCCGTCGGGATACTCCAAAGGACGGTTATGCACCAATTCATTCCGGTGAAGGGACGATGAGTGCCGCTGAACCTTGCCCCTACTCCGCCGCCGCGCGCCCCGCCTCGCCACGGTTCTTCATGAGCTTGTAGACGATGGAATCCATCAGCGCCTGGAAGGAGGCGTCGATGATGTTGTCGGAAACGCCGACCGTCCACCAGCGTGCACCCGTCGCATCGGTCGATTCGATCAGCACGCGGGTGATGGCCTCGGTGCCGCCATTGAGGATGCGCACCTTGTAGTCCGCCAGTTCCAGATCGGCGATCTCGGCCTGGAACTTGCCGAGGTCCTTGCGCAGCGCAAGGTCGAGCGCGTTGACCGGGCCATGCCCTTCCGCGACCGACATCATCGTCTCGCCGTCGACGATGACGCGCACGACCGCCTCCGACACGGTCTTGAGCTGGCCGTTGGCGTCGTAGCGGCGCTCGACCATCACGCGGAAGCTCTCGACGTGGAAGAAATCCGGCACCGTGCCGAGCGTGCGGTAGGCGAGCAGCGCGAAGCTCGCATCCGCGCCCTCATAGGCATAGCCCGTCGCTTCGCGCTCCTTGACGATCTGGATGAGGCGGTCGAGCTTCGGATCGTCCTTGCCGACGGCGATGCCGCGCAGCTTCAGCGCATTGATGAAATTAGCCTTGCCGCCCTGGTCGGACACCATGACCTTGCGCAGGTTGCCGACGCTTTCCGGCGTCACATGCTCGTAGGTGCGCGGGTCCTTCAGGAGCGCCGAGGCGTGGATGCCGGCCTTGGTGGCGAAGGCGGACGCCCCGACATAGGGCGCCTGATGGTCCGGCGAACGGTTCAGCAGCTCGTCGAAGGTATGCGCCAGCTTGGTGAGGCCGGTGAGGTCCTCCGTGTCGATGCCGATCGAAAAGCGCTCCGCATAGGCTTCCTTCAGCGCCAGCGTCGGGATCAGCGTCACCAGATTGGCATTGCCGCAGCGCTCGCCGATGCCGTTCAGCGTGCCCTGGATCTGGCGCACGCCGGCCTCGACGGCGGCCAGCGAATTGGCGACGGCCTGTCCCGTGTCGTTGTGGGCGTGGATGCCGAGGTTCTCGCCCGGCACGCCGGCGGCGATCACCGCCCCGACAATCGCCTGCACCTCGGAGGGCTGCGTGCCGCCATTGGTGTCGCACAGCACCACCCAGCGGGCGCCGGAGGCATAGGCCGTGGTGGCACAGGCCAGCGCATAGTCCGGGTTGGCCTTGTAGCCGTCGAAGAAATGCTCGCAGTCGACCATGGCTTCGCGGCCGGAGGCGACGACGGCCTTCACCGATTCGGCGATGCTCGTCAGGTTCTCCTCGTTGGAACAGCCGAGCGCCACGCGCACATGATAGTCCCAGCTCTTGGCGACAAGACAGATCGCGTCGCTCTTCGAATCGAGGAGCGCGGCAAGGCCCGGATCGTTCGAGGCCGAGATACCGGCACGCTTCGTCATGCCGAAGGCGACGAATTTCGCGCGGCCGGTGCGCTTCTTGGCGAAGAAAGCCGTATCCGTCGGGTTGGCGCCCGGATAACCGCCCTCGACATAGTCCAGGCCGAACGCATCCAGCAGGCCGGCAATGGCGATCTTGTCCTCGACGGAAAAGTCGATGCCGGGCGTCTGCTGGCCGTCACGAAGCGTGGTGTCGAAAAGGTAGATACGGTCTTTTTTCATCTGTTCCCTCCCTGGGAACCCATTGAACATGTCAGGTCCGCCCCTCATCCGGCTGCCGCCACCTTCTCCCCGCAAGCGGGGAGAAGGAATATGCCGCACCGGTTTCCTCCAGCCCGAATCTCGCGTTCGGCACGTCCCCTCTCCCCGCCTGCAGTGAGAGGGTCAGGGTGAGGGGCAGCCTCTCAGATCTTCCCCGCGAACTTGTCCGTCGCGTAGATCAGCCGGTCGAGGATGCCGGGCTCCGAATAGGCGTGGCCTGCCCCCTCGATGAGGTAGAACTCCGCCTCCGGCCAGGCCTTGTGCAAGGCCCAGGCCTGCTTTGCCGGGCATGGCATGTCGTAGCGCCCGTGCACGATGAGGCCGGGAATGCCCTGCAGCCTGTGCGCGTCGCGCAGGAGCTGCCCCTCCTCCAGCCAGCCGGCATTGACGAAGAAGTGGTTCTCGATGCGGGCGAAGGCATGGGCGAACTCGTCCTCGCCGAACTTGTCGCTCGTCGAAGGCTCCGGCAGCAGCGTGATGGTTTCGCCTTCCCACAGGCTCCAGGCCCTGGCGGCGGCGATGCGCGTCGCCTTGTCGTCGCTCGTCAGGCGGCGATGATAGGCATGCATCATCTCGTGCCGCTCTTCCGGCGGGATGGGCGCGATGAAGCGCTCCCACTTGTCCGGGAACATCTCCGAGACGCCGAACTGGTAGTACCAGTCGAGCTCGGCCCTGGTGAGGGTATAGATGCCGCGCACCACGAGCTCCGACACCCGCTCCGGGTATTTTTCCGCATAGGCGAGCGCCAGCGTCGAGCCCCAGGAGCCGCCGAAGACCAGCCACTTTTCCGCCCCGGCCATGACGCGCAGCCGCTCGATATCGGAAACGAGATGCCAGGTCGTGTTGGCCTCCAGTTCCGCATGCGGCGTGGACTTGCCGCAGCCGCGCTGGTCGAACAGCGTCACGTCGTAGAGTTTGGGATCGAACAGGCGGCGGTGGCTCGGCGAGATCGTGCCGCCCGGGCCGCCATGCAGGAAGACGGCCGGCTTGGCGCCGGGCGTTCCGACGCGTTCCCAGTAGATGCTGTGCCCATCGCCGACATCGAGATGGCCGCAGGCATAGGGTTCGATTTCGGAATAGAGGCTACGCAGGGTCTCGCTCATAATTTCATTCCGTGGGCAGGCCAGTTTTCGGTTTCATGGTCGGGGTGCTGGAAGGAGATGATCTTTTCCTGCTGGCTGTAATAGTCCGGGTCCTGGTGAACGGGCGCGGAAAAGATCGTGTCGACCCAGGCAAGCCGTGCGTCGAAATTCACCTGGATCTGCGGGGCGAGGTCGTCGCGCTTGTCGAAGGCGCCGATGGCGATCTCCAGCCCGCCGGGATGTCTGTAGGTGAGAGGCGTGCCGCATTGCCTGCAGAAGCCGCGGTCGATGTTGATCGAGGACTGGAAATAGGCCGGCTCGTCGCGCGGCCATTCCACCTCGCCCTTGACGGTGACGAGCGGGCCGAAGAAGCCGCCGAACTGCTTCTGGCACATGCGGCAATGGCAGATCGACGGGCGGCCGAGTCCGCCCTTGATGCGGAAACGCACGGCGCCGCACTGGCAGCCCCCGGTTCTTGTCTCTTCCTGTTCGACGCTCATGACGGCTCCTTCAACGATAGGCGGAATAGACGACGACGGCGACCACCACGGCGGTGATCAGGATCAGCTTGCCGGCGATGAGATAGAGCCACTTGCGGGGAAAGCCGAGTTCCGGCCGGGGCGCGGTCATGGAATGTCCTCCGGCGGCCAATGGTCCGTGTCATAGTCGGGATGCTGGCGGTTGGAGGCGCGAACAACGATATGGCGCGCCGCGCCGAACTCCCCTTCGTCGCTCTCGCTCTCGGGCAGCTTCGCCAGTTGCGCGAACCAGACGAGGCGCGATTCGACGCCCGCCTGGGCGATCGGGCGCACGTCGTCCGGGTCGTCGAGCGAGCCGAGCGTCACGTTGATATGGTCGGCGGCGAGCGCATCGTAGAACAGCGGCGTGCCGCAATCGCGACAGAAGCCGCGGCGCACGATCTCCGAGGACTGGAACCAGCCGGCCTCGCCGCGCGTCATGGAGAAACGGTCGCGCGGCGCATTGGCGAGTGGCAGGAAATAGTTGCCGGCCGCCTTCTGGCACATGCGGCAATGGCAAAGATGCGGATCGCCGAGCGTGCCCTCGACCCGGTAGCGCACCGCGCCGCACTGGCAGCCACCGGTATAGATGCGTGAAATGCTCATGGCTCGCGCTCCGGCGGCCATGCTTCCGTGTCATGGTCCGGGTGCTGGTAGGAGACGAGGTCGGCGAGGAAGGACGCCGCATCCTGGTCCGCCATCGTCTCCTCGCCCGGCAGTCCGGAGATCGCGTCCACATAGGGCAGCTTGGCCTCGATGCCCCACTGGATGCGCGGGGCGATCCCGGCCGGATCGTCGAAGGCGGCGATGGTCAGCGCCACGCCGTCCGGCGCCTCGTAGGTCAGCGGCGTGCCGCAATCGCCGCAGAAGCCGCGATAGCCGTGGTTCGACGAGCGGAACCGCTTCGGCTCCCCCCGCGTCCAGGTGAGCTTCGCCTGCCGCACCGAGACCAGCGGCAGATAGAAATTGCCGCTCGCCTTCTGGCACATGCGGCAATGGCAGACCGACGCATCGCCAAGCGTCCCCTCGACATGAAAGCGCACGGCACCGCACTGGCAGCCGCCTGTATAGAAGGGTGTGGTCATGGACCTGCCTCTAGCCAGTTCTCGACCTTCAGGCCCTCGACACGCGAGAATTCACGGACATTGGCGGTGACGAGCGTGAGTTCCAGCGAGAGAGCATGGGCGGCGATGAAAAGGTCCGTATAGCCAATCGGCTGGCCTCTTCTCTCCAGTGCATCGCGCGTTTGCGCATAAGCGAAGGAAACGGGCGTATCATAGGGGAGGATCGCGATCTCCCCTAGAACGGCCTCGACACGACGGGCGAGCGAAACCGCTCCCCTTTTCCGCAGACCGTAACGCAGCTCCGAAACCACGATGGCGCTTGTGCACAATGCGTCCGGCGCGGCCTTCACCCGGTCAGCGAGCGTCCCATCAGGATTGCGGACCATCTCCGAGATGGCATTCGTATCGAGCATGTAGCGAAAGGCCGTCACAGCTCGACATCCTCCGGCGGCGGCTGGGTCTCGTCGAGTTCCGGAAAGTCCCCTTCCCAGGTTTCGAAGGTCGCCAACAACGCGGCGAGCCCCATTTTCTTCGGCTTTGGCTCGATGATGAGACGGTCACCTTCCTTGTGCATGACCGCCTCGTTTCCCGGCAGTTCGAATTCCACCGGAATCCGGACGGCCTGGTTGCGGCCGTTACGGAAGAGCTTCACCTCCCGCCCCTGCACCGCATCAGGCGCTTCCTTAGGTCTTGCATTCATCGTGACCTCCATCATCCAAAGGCATAGGCCTAAGCATATGCCTCTACCAAAGCAGACACAACCTCACCGCTTCACCTCCCACGTCGTCACGCGCTCGCCCGTCCCGGGATCCTTGCCGTCCTTCAGCTGGATGCCCTTTTCGGCGAGGTCGTCGCGGATCTTGTCCGCTTCGGCGAAGTTCTTCGCCTTCAGCATTTCGAGGCGGAGCTGGATGAGCGTTTCGATACTGTCCTCGAGCGCCTTGGAAACCTCGGCCTTCTTCGGCAGGACGCCGAGCAGCTCGGCGCTGGCGGCGAAGACCGGCAGCATCAGCGGATCGGCATTGGCGCACTGGGCGAGCGCGTGCAGCGCCTGCACGGCCGCGACGGTGTTGAGATCGTCGAGGAGCGGCGCGCGCACGCTTTCGTCCACGCGGCCCTCGGCCGGATTGCCGCCGGCGGGCCATTTGGCGAGCAGGCGTTCGGCCTCCTCCAGCCGCTTGACGCTGAAATCGATCGGCTCGCGATAGTGCGTCATCAGCATGGCGAGGCGCAGCACCTCGCCGGGCCACTTGCGGCCACCGAACTTCTCCTCGTGCAGGAGTTCCGAGATCGTGAAGAAATTGCCCTCGGACTTCGACATCTTGCGGCCCTCGACCTGCAGGAAGCCGTTGTGCATCCAGACATTCGACATGACCGGCGTGCCATGCGCGCAGCGCGACTGGGCGATCTCGTTCTCGTGATGCGGGAAGATGAGATCGAGGCCGCCGCCGTGGATGTCGAAGGTCTCGCCGAGATAGGCGGCGGACATGGCGGAGCACTCGATGTGCCAGCCCGGGCGGCCGCGGCCCCAAGGGCTTTCCCAGCCGGGCTCCTCCGGCGAGGAGAGCTTCCAGAGCACGAAATCGCCGGGATTCCTCTTGTGCGCGTCGACGGCGACGCGGGCGCCCGCCTGCTGTTCGTCGAGATTGCGCTTGGAAAGCTGGCCGTAGTCGGCCATGGATTGCGTGTCGAACAGCACCTCGCCGCCCGCCTGGTAGGCGTGGCCGCGCTCGATGAGGCGCTCGATCAGCGTGATCATGTCCACCTTGCCGTCGCCGCGCGGCTGGACGAACTCGGTGGCGCGCGGCTCGTGCGTCGGCTGCATGGCGCTGAGCGCGGCGATGTCCGCGTGGAACTGGTTCGCCGTCTTCTCCGTCACCCGGCGGATCGCCTCGTTGAGCGAGAGCCTGCCGTCCTCGATCTCCTTTCCGAAATCGCGCAGCGCCCGGGCGTTGATCTTGTCGTCGACGTCGGTGATGTTGCGGGCATAGGTGACGTGGTCCTCGCCGTAGACATGGCGCAGGAGGCGGAACAGCACGTCGAAGACGATGACCGGCCGCGCATTGCCGATATGGGCGAAGTCGTAGACCGTCGGGCCGCAGACATACATGCGCACATTGTCGGGATCGATGGGAGCGAAGGGCTCCTTCGAGCGCGTGAGCGTGTTGTACAGCGTCAGGACCGGCTTTTCGGCCATAGAAATCTCCCCAAAGGCGTAGACCCGGCTGGCCGGGGCGTTGTCATCCGGGGATTTTGAGGGACGAAAACGGCCGGGCCAGCGCGTGCGCTAGCGAATAATGCTCCAGCGAATGCAGAGTACCGTTTTCATGGCCTGCTTTATCGCGCCGCGCGTGCGTCCGGTCAAGCGGGCGCGGCGCCTTCCGGGACGAAATTCTCGCCGAGGCTCCACTGTTCCCGCGGTGACACACCCGCCCCTGCCGGCATGGGAAAAGAAGGACGAGGCCGGCATAACCCGCCGGCGGACAGAAGGGACAGGACCATGAAGACCCGAAAGACAGACATGCGCCCCGAGACCGACCTTGCCACCCGCTACAATCCGATCGGCATCCGCGCCGTCGCCGCAGCCACACTGATGGCAAGGGGTCGGCCGGCCCCGAGGAAATGAATGTTTGCGGCCGTCACAATATTTGATCGTGAAAACCTGTCTTTTCAGTCGCTTGCCGCAGAGCGATCAAAGTTTGAGCAGAATTTGGCCGAATGGGTCGCGTAAATGCATAGCGCATTGGGGGTAGCAACCGGGGGAAACAGACGGGGCTGCCTGACACTTCAGGAGAAAGACGATGTCGACCGTAAGGAAGCAGCCGCTGCAGAACCCTGCAGCAAACGAAAACCTGCAGGCGCGCTACAAGCCGCTCGGCCTGCCCGCCGTGGTGGCTGCCACGCGCTGCAAGCCCGAAGCGAAGACCGAGGTCAAGCGTCCCAAGCGCGATATCCCGGCCGTGCTTCAGCCGCTCTACGACTGAGCCGCTTCGAGGCCACTTCGCCGGTATGAAATCAGAACAGCGAAAGCTGGTCGGATGACGATGGGGGCGCGTCCGCGCCCTTTTTCTTTTCCGCAGGCGCCTCTTCGGCCCGCTCTTCCACCGGCTCCAGGATATCCGGCCCCATATTGGCGACCTTGCCCACCTTGTCGGACACCGGGATCGCCTCGAAGAAGCCGTCGTCGATCGGCTTCATCAGATCGGTCACGTCGCGCGGCTCCTGCGTCTTGCAGTCGAGCCAGCGCGAAAAATCCTCCCGGCGGATGACGACGGGCATGCGGTCGTGGATGCGGGCGATGTCGTTGTTCGCCGCCGTCGTCAGGATCGCGCCGGTATCGACCTCCGAGCCGTCGGCGGACGACCATGTCTCCACCAGCCCGGCAAAGGCGAGGATCTCGCCTTTCTTCGGGCGGATCCAGTAGGCCTGCGCCTTGCCGCCCTTGCCCTCCGGCCGGCGCCATTCGAAGAAACCGGAGGCCGGCACGAGGACGCGGCGATGGCGCATGGCGGCGCGGAAGGAGGCCTTGCCGATCGCCGTCTCGGCACGCGCATTGATGAGCAGCGGGAAGTCGCGCGGGTCCTTCACCCAGCCGGGCATGAAGCCCCAGCGCACCAGCATGGCCTTGCGCTCCGGCAGGTTGCTGCCGGGCTGTTGCCGTTCGCCCGCGACGATGACCAGGATCGGCTGCGTCGGGGCGATGTTGTAGCGCTCCGGCAGGTCGTCCAGTTCGGCGAGGTCGAAATAGTCGCGCGCAAGATCCCGCTTGGCCAGCAATGCAAATCGTCCACACATGGCATCGTCATCGCACTTTGCCTATAAGGGGTCAATCGAGCGCAACCGGACCGGACCGCGATGAAGATATCCAAGACGCCCCAGCCCGCCTCCTCCGCCATCATCGAGCGCGACGGACGCTATCTCCTGGTCCTGCGCAGCAACCCGCCCTCGGCCGACATGTACGCCTTTCCCGGCGGACGCGGCGAAGAGGGCGAGACGCCGGCCGAGACGGCGCTGCGCGAACTCTTCGAGGAGACCGGCATCCGCGCCGAAAAACCCAAGCTTTTCGCGACCTACGACCTGCCCGGCCGCGAGGACGGCCCCGGCAGCCCGTCGTTCCGCCTCTCGGTCTTCAAGGTGGAGGCGGATGCCACGGCCATCGCCGTCGCTTCGGACGATGCGGCGGCGGTCGGCTGGTATACGGCCGAGGAAATAAAGACGCTGCCGGCGCCGGACAGCGTGCGCGAGTGCATCCGGCGGCTCGAGGCGGAACGGACGGGGCAGGACGCATGACGGTGATTCGGCTCGCCCTCCTCCTCGGCCTGGCGCTTGCCGCGCCCGCCTTTGCCCAGCAGGCGAAGGGCGACGCGAAGGAAACGCCGCCGGCAGCGGCCGTCGAGGAAAAGCCGGCGCCCTATGACGAACGGCTGGAACGGCTCTCGGAAATCCTCGGCGCCGTGCACTACCTGCGCAATCTGTGCATGGACAAGCCGGAGGACGGCTGGCGGGCCTCCATGCAGCGCCTCATCGAGCTGGAAGCTGCCAACGAGCCGAAAAGACAGGAAAAACTGACCGCGGCATTCAACCGTGGATATCGTTCCTTCGCCGCCATCTATACCGCTTGCACCGACTCGGCCGTTGTCGCAGAAGAGAGATACCGTAACGAAGGTGCAACACTTGCCACAGAAATTACCGCGCGCTTCGGAAATTAGCGGTTAATTAACCTCTTTTTACAGGACCCAGTGCCGTTTTGGGAAAAGGCTGCTAAGGTCGTTAACAGTCAAGTAAGAACTGAATGCCTCGCATGGACCGATCAATGGAACCTACTCTCAACGATATCGACGAGATGATCGTGCACGAGAAGATGCAGGCCGCTCTGGAACACCAGAACGAGGCTTGGGCCGACGGCATGGCTGATGGCATCGAACCGGAAATCATCGCCGATGCCGCGATCGCGCTTGCCATGCGCGAAACGATCCGCATCCATGGCGAACGTGGCGCGGAGGCGATGCTCGAATCGCTGCGCGAGCGCATGCTGGCCGGAGAATTCTCCCCCGAGCGCATCCTGCAATAGGCTGGAAAGACAGGTCATGCAGACGTCGACTGGCGGCAAAACGCTGTTTCGCAGCAGCCTCATCGTATTGTCGGTGCTTTTCACGACGGCGGCGCTGGTGGCGCCCGCCCGGCCCGCCTTCGCCCTCAGCGAACTGAAGAACGAGCAGGGCCAGGTGCAGCAGAAGCCGGCCGAGGGCAGCGAGACACCGCCCGTCGAGGAGGAGCAGGAAGAAACCGACCCCCTCGAACTGCCGATGCCCGACCCGCTGATTCGCCGCAACGAAGCCGTGACCGAACCCTCGGACGGCACGCCCGCCGCGGACGACAAGGCCGCCGACGAGCCCGAGGTTCCGGTCGAGTTCCTTTCCGACATCGCCAAGGCGCCGGAGCCCGTGCGCCGCATGCGCGAGCTCATCGTGGAGGCCGCCGCCTCCGGCGATATCGAGCGCCTGCGCCCCCTGCTCGGCAAGGGCATGACGGAAACGCAGGTCTCCATCGTCGAGACCGACGAAGGCCCTGTCGAGACCCTCAAGGGCCAGTCGGGCGACGACGAAGGCATCGAGGTGCTGGCGATCCTGCTCGACGTGCTGGCGACCGGCTTCGTGCATGTCGGCAAGGGCACGGCGGACGAGCTTTATGTCTGGCCCTACTTCGCCGAAAAGCCGCTCGCAACGCTGACGCCACCGGAAAAGGTGGATCTGCTGCGCATCGTGACGGCCGGCGATTTCGCCGACATGAAGGAATTCGGCAGCTACAATTTCTACCGCGTCGGCATCACACCGGATGGCCAGTGGAAGTTCTTCGTCACCGGCGACTGAGCCTTACAGGGCCTTGCTCCAGGCATGATCGGGATGGGCCAGCGCGAGGCCGGCCTTCAGCCAGCGCCGCTCGGCCGCGTCAAGCCGCGGCAGCGCCCTTGCGAAATCCGCCTCGTCCTTGCCGCGCCGGTACTTTGCCTTGAAGAGCAGGATGATCTCGGGCGCGAGATAGGCGATGCCATCGGCGGTCCTGCGCACGGCCTCGGCGCGCGGCCGGCGGATCGACGGGTCGCGCTTGTAGACCCAGGTCTCCGGCGTGCCGTCCTCCAGCATCATGTCGACACGCCAGCAGCCCGCCGCCACATCCTCGCACCAGACCTGCGCGATGCCTGACGGCGGCATCTCGTCCGGACCGAGCGGCTCGACATGGCCATCGCCGGCCGCATGAAGGCGCAGGCCCGGCAAGGCCGCGCGGAAATGGATGAAGTCGGCGCGCAGGATAGTGAATTCGAGGTCCTCGTGCGGGCGCGTCTCCTCCCCGTGCCAGAGATCGAGCGCCCAGCCGCCCGCGACGCACCAGGGCCGCGCGATGCCGGCAAGCCGGCGGGCGAGCTCCCGCGGATGCCAGGCGGCCCATGCATCGTGGGGAAGTGCCGTTGCGGCGGTCATGGCGGAGCCCCTGTCCTCTCGTGGCCGTCCTTCTCCCCCATCCGGAAGCAGGGGGCAAGACGGCACGACCTTGCGAAAGGCGCCCGGTCGTTCTACCTCTGTTTCAACGGGTGCGATCATGCACCGCCCGCTGCCGCATGGTGCCGGCGGGCGCAAACCCTGGATCGAATCATGCCTTCCGTCACGCTTTCCGGCCGCGCCTTCCTCCGCATTTCCGGTGCCGATGCCGAAACCTTCCTGCAATCGCTCATCACCACCAACCTGCCCGACCTCTCGGCCGGCGAGATCCGTCCCGGCGCCCTTTTGACGCCGCAGGGCAAGATCCTGTTCGACTTCCTGATAAGCCGCGACGGCGACGGCGCCTTCCTGGTCGAGACGGCGGACGAGCAGCGCGATGCGCTTCTGAAGCGGCTGACCATGTACAAGCTGCGCGCCGCGGTCGATCTCGCCGCCGTCGAGGGGAACGCGGTGACGACAAGCTGGGACGCCGCCGAGGCGGATGCCCCGCAGGACGGCCGCTTCGCGAAGGCAGGCCTTGCCGTCTCCCGCCGCCCGGGCACGGGCGGCAGCGACGACCCGGCGCTTTACGAAACCCTGCGCATCGGCGCCGGGCTCGTCGAAGCCGGCCGCGACTATGCGCTCGGCGATGCCTTCCCGCACGACGTGCTGCTTGACCTCACCGGCGGCCTTTCCTTCCGCCAGGGCTGCTATGTCGGCCAGGAGGTCGTCTCCCGCATGCAGCACCGCGGCACAGCGCGCCGCCGCCCCGTCATCGTCAGCGGCGAGACCGCCCTTCCCGCCACGGGCACCGAGCTTCTGGCCGGCGGCAAGCCGATCGGCACGCTCGGCAGCGTGTCCGGCACGCGCGGCCTTGCCATCGTGCGCATCGACCGCGCGGCCGACGCCATCCATGGCGGCACGCCGATCACCGCCGACGGCATGCCCGTCACCGTCGCCCTGCCGCAGTGGACGGGCCTTGCCTTCCCGCAGGAAACCGCCGAGGTGCCGGCGCAATGAGCGGAGCCGCCCGCGCCAAGACGGAGCCCCGGGCCTGGCAGCGCATGCTGTCCGGCCGCCGCCTCGACCTGCTCAATCCCTCGCCGCTCGACATCGAACTGTCCGACATCGCGCACGGGCTTGCCCGTGTCGCGCGCTGGAACGGCCAGACCAATGGCGACCATGCCTTTTCGGTCGCGCAGCATTCGCTGGTCGTCGAGGCGATCTTTCGCCGGCAGAACCGCTGCAATGCCGACGACTGCCTGATGGCGCTGCTGCACGACGCGCCGGAATACGTGATCGGCGACATGATCTCGCCCTTCAAGGCGGTGGTCGGCGGCGGCTACAAGACGGTGGAGAAGCGGCTGGAGGCGGCCGTGCACCTGCGCTTCGGCCTGCCGCCCGCCACCCCCGCGAGCCTGAAGGCCAGGATCAAGAAGGCCGACCAGGTCGCCGCCTTCTTCGAGGCGACGGAGCTTGCCGGCTTCTCCCATGCCGAGGCGGTCAAGTTCTTCGGCGCGCCGCGCGGCATCACGCTGGAGATGATCGAGATCGCGCCGTTGCCCGCCACCCTCGCGCAGCAGCGCTTCGCCGATCGCTTCGAAGCGCTGGAGCGGGAGCGCGGCCCGCTCGCCGCGGCGGTGTGACGCGATGGGTACGATCGTCGTCGCGCCGCTCGGAAAGATCGCGGAACTGGCCGTGCGCCACCGCTGCCGCGACATGCTGAGCCTTGTCGCGCCGAAGCAGAATTTCCACCGCCCGGCCATCATCGCCGCCGATCGCCACCTGATCGTCGGCGTCAACGACATCGCCTTTGCCGGCACCGGCAGCCTCGTCGCGCCCGGCGAGGAACATGTGGCCGCGATCGTCGGCTTTGCGCGCGGCTGGGACCGGCAGGCGCCGCTGCTCGTCCATTGCATGATGGGCGTTTCCCGCTCCCCCGCCGCCGCGCTGATCGCCGCGCTCGCCGTGGAGCCGGACCAGGACGAGCACGACCTCGCAATGCGCCTTCGCCGCGCCTCCGTGCAGGCGACGCCGAATGCCCGGCTGATCGAGATCGGCGACCATGTGCTGTCGCGCGGCGGGCGGCTCGTCGCCGCCGTCCGGGCCATCGGCCGCGGAGCCGACTATGTCGGCGACAGCCCCTTCGTCTTTTCCGCCGCGCCGCAGACGCTGCAGCCATGATGGAGAGCCGCGCCCGCCCGCCGGTCGAGATCGGCCTCAACGCGGCGGTCGTCGCGATTTCCGGCCGCAACCCCTGCATCCTCGCCATCGGCGGGGGCGCGGGCGGCCGAGACGCCCTGCCCTTCGGCCCCTTCGACCCGCACCAGCACCGCACCTTCGAGACGAGCCTGCGCGCCAGCGTCGAGGCGCAGACAGCGCTGAAGCTCGGCTATATCGAGCAGCTCTACACCTTCGGCGACCGCGGCCGCCAGAAGCTGCCGGACGAGGCCGGCACGCACATGGTCTCCGTCGGCTATATCGCGCTTACCCGCACCGATGCGGAGGCGAACGAGCGGCTGGCGGAAGCCGGCGCCGCCTGGCGCGACTGGTACACCTACCTTCCTTGGGAGGACTGGCGGCAGGGACGGCCGGCGCTGATCGACCAGCTCATCCTGCCCGCCCTGAAGGCCTTTGCGGCCGACAACACGCGTGAGGAACGGGCAAGCGCCCTGCCCTCGATGCGCACGCGCCTGCGCCTCGCCTTCGGCCTCGACGACTTCCCCTGGGACGAGGAGCGCGTGCTGGAACGCTACGAGCTTCTCTACGAGGCCGGCCTTGCCGAGGAGGCGGTGACGGACGGGCGCACCGGATCGTGCCATCCCGCGCCCGGCGTCGCCATGCGCCACGACCACCGCCGGATCCTTGCGACCGCGATGGCGCGGCTGCGCGGCAAGATCAAGTACCGCCCGGTGATCTTCGAGCTGATGGCGCCGGAATTCACGCTCACGGAGCTGCAGGCGACGGTGGAGGCGATCTCCGGACGGCACCTGCACAAGCAGAACTTCCGCCGGCTGGTCGAGGGCGCCGAACTGGTCGAGGCGACGGGCGGGTCCACCGCCGCCACCGGCGGGCGCCCCGCCGCGCTCTTCCGCTTCCGCCGCCGCATTCTCGAGGAGCGTCCCGCGCCGGGGCTCAAGGTCGGCATGCGCTAGAGCAATTCCAGCCGGAACTTATCCTGCATCCTGCCATTCCCCCTTCGATATCAACGGGGAAAGGTTCATGGAACAACAGGCAACCGACATCATCGTTGCGACGCGGGCGGCGCTGGCGCAGGCGAGCGCGCTTGCCGTGCAATATTCCTTCTCTATCCTCGGCGCGATCGTGCTGCTCGTGCTCGGCTGGTTTCTCTCCCGCATCCTGCACCGCTGGGCGCTCACCGGGCTTTCGCATGTGCGCGGCATCGATGCGACGCTCGCGCATTTCTTCGCGAACATCCTGCGCTATGCGGTCCTCGTGCTCGTCTTCGTGACGGTGCTCGGCCAGTTCGGCGTGCAGACGGCCTCGATCATCGCCGCTCTCGGTGCCGCAGGCCTCGCCATCGGCCTCGCCCTCCAGGGTACGCTGCAGAACATCGCCGCCGGCATCATGCTTCTGGTGCTGCGCCCCTTCCGGGTGGGCGAATATATCGAGACGAAGGACGTTTCCGGCACGATCACCGAAGTCGGGCTCTTCGCCACCGAACTCAAGACGAGCGACGGCCTCTATCGCCTGGCGCCGAATTCGACGCTCTGGAACACGCCCGTCACCAACTACAGCCGCGAACGCACCCGAAAGCACGATCTGCAGGTGAAAGTGCCGAACGATCGCGACATCGACAACGAGATCGACCGGCTGCTGTCGATCGCAAAGCAAGATCCCATGATCGAATCCGTGCCGCCGCCGCAGGTCTTCGTCGACAGCCTGGAGGAGAGCGCGGCCGTCCTGACGCTGCGCTACTGGGTATCGACGCCGCAATGGTTCAAGACGACGCGGGAGATGAACCGTCGCGTGCGCATCGCCTTCGGGCAGAAGCTTGGCGGGCCGGAGCCGGATGCGGCCCCGGCCGAATAGGCCCTATTCGATCACGGCGCAGGCGAGGCGGTCGCCCGCGCCGCCTGCCGGGTCGGTGCGGTAGTCGTCCGAGCCGGCATGCACGACGAGCGCGCGGCCGCGGATGCCGCGCTCGGCATCGTCGAGGCGCACCATCGTCGAATAGACCTGGGCCCGCAGCACGCCATCCTCGGCGACATACTGGTTCGGCAGGTCGCCGGCATGGGGACCGTCCGCCGAGACGAAGCCGTGACTCTTTTCATCCGGATTGAAATGGCCGCCCGCCGATTCGTGGCCGCCCGCATGTTCGCAGGTTCCGTTCTCGTGGATGTGCAACGCCACCCATTTGCGCGGCTCGAGCCCGGAAACCTCCACCTCGAACAGCACGCCGTCGCGCCCGGCGGTCACCTGCGCGCGGCCGGTCTCCTTGCCGTCACGGTCGACGAAATTCGCCCGCGCCGTATCCGTCGCCTGCTGGGCGGCGGCGGGCAGGCTCATGAGCGGGGCGGCCAGTACCGCGCCTGCAACGATCTTCCACATGATGCATCCTTCCGATTGCCATTGTCCATGGAACCGGAACGCATCGTCCGCCGGGGTGTTCCGGACGGGTCAGCTCACGACGACGTCGAGGCCGATGTCGAGCGTCGGCGCGGCCATGGTGATCTTGGAGGTCGAGATGTAGTCGACCCCGGTTTCGGCGATGGCGCGGACGGTCTTGATGTTCACGTTGCCGGAGGCTTCCAGCTTCACGCGGCGCGGATCGGCGGCATAGGTCGCCTCGCTCAACCCCGCGCAGTCGCGATTGATCTCGACGGCGCGGCGCAGGAGCTCCGGCCCCATATTGTCGAGCAGGATGACGTCCGGCTGCGCCTCCAGCGCCTCCTCCAGTTCCTCCAGCGTCGTCACCTCGACCTCCACCTTGACGAGATGGCCGGCGAAGGCGCGGGCGGCATGGATGGCGCCGGCGACCCCGCCGGAGACGGCGATGTGGTTGTCCTTGATGAGGATCGCGTCGTCGAGACCATAACGGTGCGACGAGCCGCCGCCCATGCGCACGGCATATTTTTCGAGCGCGCGCAGGCCCGGAATGGTCTTTCGCGTGCAGCAGACCCTGGCCGGCGTATGGGCGATCTCGGCGGCGAAACGCGCCGTGTAGCTCGCCACGCCGCTAAGGTGCATGAGGAAGTTGAGCGCCACCCGCTCGGCCGAAAGCACGGCGCGGGCGGGGCCGGAAACCCGCGCGATCACCGTGCCTGGCGCAAGCCGGTCGCCGTCCTTCACGAAGGCCTCGAAGCGGATTTCGGGATCCATCAGCCGGAACGCCGCGCGGACGAGATCGAGGCCGGCGACGACGCCGTCCTCGCGCGCATTCAGCTCCGCCCGCGCCGAACGCTCCGGCGCGATGGTCGCCTGGCTGGTGATGTCGCCGGCGCGCCCAAGGTCTTCCGACAGCGCCGCGCGCACCTGGTCCTCCACCATCAGGGGCGAGAGAACGGGGAGATAGGGGGTGGTCATGGCGAAGAATCCTTTTCAGGGCTGTTGGCGTCGACGAGCCGCTTCAGCGGCTCCATGCGTTCATGCAGGACGCGGAGAATGACGATATCCTGTGCCTCATCCGTGCCCGCGGCAAGATGATAATAAAGGACATGCGCAGCGGCGTGGCGCCGGGCTGCGGCGCGGGAAAGATGCATGGAGCGCACGCCGGGGCGAAGCTCGTCGCGTGCACGCGACGCTGGCCGGAGCGGGTTTTCAGCCAGGAGGTCCATGTCGTGCTCGATCAACGCGGCATAGTGCATGGCTTGGGCAACGCCGAAGGCCGTCGCCGTGTAGCGCGCGATCTCCGCAAGGTCCCGCTCGGCCTCAACCGTCAGCCGAACGGTCATTTCTCGCCGATGGCAGCGGTGAAGATGTCCGTGACGGAGCGGCCGGAAAACTCGCCCCGCTCCGACTGAGCCAGCCCGGCATCGACCGCCTTGCGCAGGAGCGCGAGCTTGGCCGCCTCGCTTTCCCGTTCCTGGCGCATCAGGCGCAGCGCATCGCGCACGACCTCGCTTGCCGAGACATAGGAGCCGCTCGCGACGGCCTCCTCGATGAAATCGGTGAATTCCGGGGTCAGGCTGACATTCAGCGTCGGCATCGTGCGATCCTTTCGCCCGATTCTAGCGTGGGAAGAGCGATTGTCAATTTTTGCCAAGCCTCAAGCCGCCGCCGTTTCCGAAAGGTCCGCCGCCACCTTCTCGGCATCGGCGAGGGTGAGGAAGGTGCGGTGCTTCCAGTCCGCCTTCTGCTCGGTGAAATCGGAGCGGAAGTGGCCGCCGCGGCTTTCCTCGCGCAGATAGGCGCCCGTCGCGATGAGCTTTGCGGTGGTGACGATGTTGTGGAAGCGCATGCGGCTGTTTTCGCGCTCCAGCGCAGCGATCTCGCGGATCGCCGTCTTCAGGCCCTCGCGGCTGCGGATGACGCCGACATGGTCGCTCATGACGCGGCGCAGGCGTTTCAGCGCCGGGCTGTCCTCGATTGTGACGAGGTCGTCGCTCTCGCCGGCATTCTTGCCCCAGTCGTTGATCTTCGGCTCCGGCAGCATGCCCTTGATGTTTTCCGCGATGCGCGCGGCGAAGACCACGGCTTCGAGCAGCGAGTTTGAGGCAAGGCGGTTTGCGCCGTGCACGCCGGTGGAGGTGACCTCGCCGGCCGCCCACAGGCCGTCGATCGAGGTGCGCCCCTCCGCATCCGTCAGCACGCCGCCCATGTGGTAGTGCACGGCAGGCACGACGGGGATCGGCTGCGTGACGGGATCGATGCCGGCGGCGATGCAGGAGGCGTAGACCGTCGGGAACATGTCGGGGAAATGGGCGCCGACCGCCTTGGTGCAATCGAGGAAGGCGCCGCGCCCGGCCTGCACTTCCGCAAAGACGCCGCGCGAGACAATGTCGCGCGGGGCAAGCTCGCCGTCCTCGTGGATATCCAGCATGAAACGATGGCCCGCGGCGTTGACGAGGTGCGCCCCATCACCGCGCAGCGCCTCGGTGGCGAGCGGCGCCGGGTCGCGGCCGATATTGATGGCGGTCGGGTGAAACTGCACGAATTCCGGATCGGCGATGATGGCGCCGGCGCGCGCGGCCATGCCGACGCCCTGGCCGCAGGCCTCCCACGGATTGGTGGTGACGGCGTAGAGATGGCCGACGCCGCCCGAGCAGAGCACCACGGCGCGGGCCGGGAAATGCACGCGGTTCTTCGACTGGCCGGCATCCGGACGTGCGACGACGCCGGAGATGAAGCGGCCTTCGCGCACCAGCTCCTCGACGACATAACCTTCGAGAACCCGGATCGACGGCGTCTTCCGCACGGCGGATATCAGCGCCTCCATGATGGCCTTGCCGGCCATGTCGCCCTTGACGCGCACGATGCGGCGCTCCGAATGGGCGGCCTCGCGGGAGAGCAGCAGCTTGCCCTCAAGGTCACGGTCGAAGGGCACGCCGTATTCGAGCAGGTCGTGGATGCGCGCCGGGCCCTCGGAGACCATGAAGCGCGCCATCTTCTCGTCGACGATGCCGGCACCGGCCTCGAGCGTGTCGGCAACGTGCTTTTCGAACGTGTCGCCGGGGCTCATCGCCGCCGCGATGCCGCCCTGCGCCCAGGCGGAGGACGCCCCCTGGCCGATCGGCGCGGCGGCGAGGATGGTGACGGGACGCGGCGCGAGTTTCAGCGCGCAGAACAGGCCGGCAAGCCCGCCGCCGACGATGACGATATCGTCGATGCCGTTCCAGGATTGCGGGCGGAAACTGTCTATGGGCATGTCATACTCCTCCGACGCTTCGGTCCGCCAGTATGCCCCTCACCTGCCTGCCGGCATCCTCTCCCCGCAAGCGGGGCGAGGAGCACCAGCCTCGCCGCTTTCCCCCTTCTCCCCGCTTGCGGGGAGAAGGTCCCGGCAGGGGGATGAGGGGCAGCGGCAACGGATCGGCGTAATGGCTCTTCGGCGCTGCCTTTCTCGAAATTTCGCGCTGACGCGCTACTCTACTGCTTCAAATTCACCATCCGCTCGACGGCAAGGCGGGCACGATCGGCTATCGCCGGGTCGACCACGACCTCCTCCGTCATGTGCACCAGGCTGTCGAGGATCTTCGGCAGCGTGATGCGCTTCATGTGCGGACAGAGATTGCACGGCTTGACGAAATCGACGCCCGGCAGCTCGGCCTGGATGTTGGAGGCCATGGAGCATTCGGTGACGAGCAGCACGCGCGGGGGACGGTGGTCCTTCACATAGTTGATCATGCCCGAGGTGGAGCCGGCGAAATCGCAGACGGCGATGACATCGGGATGGCATTCCGGGTGGCCGATGATCTCGATGCCGGGATGGGCCTCCTTGTAGGAGAGCAGCTCGGCCGCCGTGAAGCGCTCGTGCACCTCGCAGTGCCCCTTCCAGGTGAGGATCTTCTTGTTCGTCTGCTTGGCGACGTTCATCGCCAGGTACTCGTCCGGGATGCAAAGCACGGTGTCGCTCTCCAGGCTCTCGACGACCGCGAGCACGTTGGAGGAGGTGCAGCAGATGTCCGTCTCCGCCTTCACGTCGGCGGAGGTGTTGACGTAGGTGACGACCGGCACGCCGGGATAACGCTGCTTGAGCAGGCGCACGTCCTCGCCGGTGATCGAATCCGACAGCGAGCAGCCGGCCCTGGCGTCGGGGATGAGCACCGTCTTTTCCGGGTTCAGCAGCTTGGAGGTCTCGGCCATGAAGTGCACGCCGCACTGAATGATGATCTCGGCATCCACCTTGGTGGCGTCGCGGGCGAGCTGCAGCGAATCGCCGACGATGTCGGCGACGCAGTGGAAGATTTCCGGCGTCTGGTAATTGTGCGCGAGGATGACCGCGCCGCGCTCCTTCTTCAGCCGGTTGATGGCGGCGACATAGGGCGCATAGACCGGCCATTCGAAGGCGGGGATGAACTGCTTCACCTTCTCGTAGAGGTGTTCCGTCTCGCGGGCGATCTCGGGCGTGAAGGTGAGGTCCGGTTTCTCGGCGACGCCGAAGCGCTCCGCGGCAGTGAGCGGACGAGCGGCTTCGGCCATCCCCGCATGCTGGGCCAGAACGGTCATGGAACCCTCCCTTTCTTCCGCCGCCCTCCGGCGGAAAGGCTATTTTGCTCAATTTGAGCATAATAGCTTCAAAACAAAACCGGCATTGCCGGTGGTTCAGATTTAGAAACTTTTGTGACGGTTTGCAAGAAGCCCCGTCCGAATTCCTTCGGGCGGGGCGGGATTCCGGATCAGGCGGCGGCCGGGCGCACGACGCCCCTCTCCTCGATCGGCCAGTGCACGATCGCCGCGAAGATGCCGAGCGCCGCGCCGAGCCACCAGACCGGATCGTAGGTGCCGAAATGGTCGTAGAGATAGCCGCCCATCCACACGCCGAGGAACGAGCCGACCTGGTGCGAGAAGAAGACGATGCCGCCGAGCAGGCCGAGATGCTTCGTGCCGAACATGATGGCGACGAGGCCGTTGGTCGGCGGCACGGTGGAGAGCCAGAGCAGGCCCATGACGATGGCGAAGACGATGACCGAGGCCGGCGACTTCGGCAGGAGGATGAAGGCCGCCACCGCGACCGAGCGGGCAAGGTAGATATAGGCGAGGAAATAGGGCTTCGAATAGCGCTGGCCGATGAAGCCGGCGGCGAGCGAGCCGATGATGTTGAAGAAGCCGATCAGCGCCAGCGCGATGACGGCATAACGCGCATCGATGCCGATATCGCCGAGATAGGCGGGGAAATGCGCGGTGATGAAGGCGACCTGGTAGCCGCAGACGAAGAAGCCGGCGACCAGCAGCAGGTAGCTGCGATGGCCGAGCGCCTCGCGCAGCGCCTCTCCGATGGTCTGCTTGTATTCGCTCGCCGCGGTGATGCCGGAAGAGGAGTTGCCGCGCAGCGGAATACCGAGCAGCGGGACGATGAGCATCAGGATGCCGAGATAGACGAGGCTGTCCGACCAGCCATAGGCGCTGATGAGGCCCTGCGACAGCGGCGCGAAGAGGAACATGCCCGCCGAGCCCGCGGCCGTGCAGATGCCGAAGGCCATGGAGCGCTGGTCCGGCGTCACGTTGCGCGCGAAGGCCGAGAGCAGGATGCCGAAGGAGCCGGCACCGACGCCAAGGCCGACCAGCACACCGCCACCGACATGCAGCCAGAGCGGCGAAGTGCCGAGCGACATCAGGAACAGGCCGAGCGCATAGACGAGGCCGGAGACGAGCAGCACGCGCCAGGTGCCGAACTTGTCGGCGATGGCGCCGAAGAACGGCTGGCTGACGCCCCAGGCAAGGTTCTGCAGCGCCATGGCAAGGCCGAAGGTGGTGCGGTCCCAGCCGGTATCCTGCAGCATGGGCAGCTGGAAGAAACCCATCGCCGAGCGCGGGCCGAAGGTGAGCACCGCGATCAGCGAGCCGGCGAGAATGATGAGCCACGGCATAGGCCGGCTGGCGGCAGGTGCCGCAACGACGGATGGGGTGGACATGGTGCGTCTCCGGAAATCAGGCCCGGACCCTACGCCGCACCATGCATTAACAAAAGCGAATTTAATTGACCGGACGATCAGCCGGATTGATGAAAGCCCGATGCGCCGCGCTCCACCGGATGTGCTTGACGCCACGGCATTTTGGGCGCATGCCCCCGTCCGGCGTCACATGGCGCCAACCGAACCCGGATAAGATCATGGACCCCGACAGTCGACTATCGAGAGCAATCGAGCGACCGATCCGGTAGGAGCCCCGAAAAGGCTTTGCTCCGGACGGCGAGAATGCCTCAAGGAGTGAAGCATGCTGCAAATCTATGCCCGCAGGGCGGACCGCTTCTGCCTGCGCGAAATTTCCAACCCGGCCATCGAGCAGGCGATCGCCCCTGCCCTCTGGTACGACCTCCTCAGCCCGACGCCCGAAGAGGTGACGGACGTGGAGGCGGCCCTTCATGTCTCCATCCCGACGCGGGAGGAGATGGAGGATATCGAGCTGTCCGCCCGCCTCTACCAGGAGGACGGCGCGGAGTTCATGACGATGACGGCGCTCACCAATCTCGACGGCGACGAACCGATGAAGATGCCGGTCACCTTCATCCTCAAGGGCCCGACGCTGGTGACGGTGCGCCATGCCGACGCAAAGCCCTTTACGACCTTCTGCAACCGGGCACTGCGCAGCAACGGCCACAGCTACGAGACCGGCGAGGACGTGATGCTCGGTGTCATCGAGGCGGTCATCGACCGCATGGCGGACGTGCTGGAACGGCTCGGCAACGAGATCGACGGCATTTCGCGCGGGGTCTTCCGCAGCAAGACGGGTTCCTCCACCAAGAAGACGCGGGACCTGGAAGCGCTGATCGAGCAGCTCGGCCGCAAGGGCGATTTCCTCAGCGGCGTGCGCGAAAGCCTCGTCAGCATCTCGCGCCTCGTCGCCTATCATGCGGCGGTGGAGAGCCCGGCCCGCCGGCCCTCGAAGGACATCCGCCAGCTCGTCAAGCTCGTGCAGCGCGACGCCGCCTCGCTCGGCGACCACGCCGCCTTCCTGTCGGGCAAGATCAACTTCCTGCTCGACGCGACGCTCGGCCTCATCAACCTGGAGCAGAACCAGATCATCAAGATCTTCACCGTCGCCTCGGTCGTCTTCCTGCCGCCGACACTGGTCGCCTCGGCCTACGGCATGAATTTCGAGCTGATGCCGGAGCTGCAATGGACCTTCGGCTACCCTTATGCGATCGGCCTGATGATCTTTTCCGCCTTGATGCCGTTTCTCTACTTCAAGCGGCGCGGGTGGGTTTAAGCCCGCACCTTCATCGGCCAGCGTTCGCTGCGCGTCCGCGTCACGCGCACCGTATCGCCGAGGCGGACCTCGCCCTCGCCGCGCGGCACGGCGTTCCAGCCGAAGAGCACGCCGGGCACGCGGCGGTCGGCGGACATGCGCTTTTCGGCAAGGCCCTGGATCGGGTTGCCGCCGATGCGCTCGCCGGTCATCTGGTCCTGCGTGGTCATGATGCAGCGGGCGCAGGGTTTGACGAAATCGAAGGCGATGCCGTTGATCTCGATCGATTCCCACAGGTCCTCCGCCCAGGGCTCGTCGCAGGAGACGAGGATGTTGGTGCGGAAGCGGTCCATGCCGACGGGCTCCTGCCCCTTGGCGATAAGGGTGCGGTTGAGGTCGGCGAGCGAGCCGGTGGTCGTGACGAGGACCGGGAAGCCATCGGCGAAGGCGACCGGTGCCGGGCTGCCGGCCCAGTCCTCGCCCTCCAGCCGCGCGGCCCCGGCATCCATGTGCACCAGCTTGACCGGGCGCGCGAGCCAGTCCGACAGGACGTCGTTGACGGCCTCGTCGGCGACGGCGGCGTTGACCGGGCTGTCCCAGACGGTCACGTCGAGACGGTCCTCGGGATCGAAGCTGGCGAAAAGCTGGCGACCTTCCATTTCGAGATGCAGGCTTTCGCCGACCGCCGTCGCCTCGACGCGGGCCAGCGCCTGCAGCTCGCGCTGGGTGATGAAGCGGCCGTCCGGCTCGACGACCATGAAACGCCGGTCGCCGGCAAGGCCGTCGAGACGCACGGCGGCGCTTTCGACGGGGATGGCCCGGCCGCTCTTCAGCGGGTGAATGTTGAGACCCTCGACCTTCATGCGGGCGACCTTTCCTGAAACGTTGATTCAACGGCCTGCCGGAGAGATTCAATACGGCGGCACAAAAGCATGTTTTTCTTCAGATTTCATCCAGGAGCATGGCGCGGATCGCCCGCAGGCGCTCCGTCCGCTCCCCCGCCATGCGCGCACCCGCCGCCGTCTGGAACCCCTCCGCCAGCTTGAACAGCTTGACCTCGAAATGATCGATGGCGAAGGCCTTGTCGTCGAGCGGGCGGTTTTCGCCGAGCGGATCCAGGGGATCGTAGAGGCCGCTGCCCATGCGGCCGGCAATGTAGAAGCAGCGCGCGGCACCGATCATGCCGATCGCATCGAGCCGGTCGGCATCCTGCAGGATTTTTGCCTCCAGCGTCTGCGGGGCAAGATTGGCGGAGAAGCTGTGCGTGAGGATGGCGTGGGCGACGGCGGCCACATCCTCCTTGCTCCAGCCTTCGGTGGCAAGCAGGCGGGCCGCCTTCTCGGCGGCAAGGCGCGAGGCCTCGGCGCGCAGCGGCGAATTCTTCTCCACCGCCACGCAATCGTGCAGCAGCACGGCGGCCGCCAGCCGCCGCGGGTCGCCGCCCTCCTCCGCTTGAATACGACGCGCGCTCTTCCAGACGCGGATGAGATGCGCGGCGTCGTGCGAGCCGTCATCGGCCGAAAAGGCCTGCGGCAGCAGGCGCTCGGCAAGGGGGCCGAGGGGCGAGAAGGCGGCAGCGAGGCAGGCGAAGGTCATGGGCGATCCGCAAGTGGTTGCCCATGACCTAGCCTGTCACGCCTCGGCGTTCAATTCCGCCTTTTCGCCGGTCCCGGACTTTCCCGAGAGGATCTTCTGGTAGAACAGGCCGATGCCGATCAGCACCGCGCCAAGCCCGATGAAGGAGAGCGCCCGGAGGATGCCTTCGAGATTGGCCATGTCGACCAGGAAGACCTTGATGACCGCGATCAGCACGAGGCCGGCGGAGGCAAGGCGGATGCTCTTGGAATCGAACTTCGAGCCGACCGCCAGCAGCAGCACGCCGAGCAGCAGCCAGACGACCGAATAGGTGTAGGTCTCCGGCTGGAGGAACCCCTTCCAGTCGGCGATGCCCTCGCCATGCCAGTAGCGGCGCACGCTGAGCGTGACCCAGGCGAAGGCGAGCGCCACGCCGGTCAGCGCCAGCATGATCACATAGGGCATCGGCCGCCGGCCCCGCGCATGGAAGGCAAGGCCGCCATAGGCGATGCCGGGCAGCAGGTAGCCGACGAAGAGAAGATCCAGGAACGGCCACTCGCCGAGCAGTTCGCCGGTGAAATAGGGGTTGAGGCCGACGAAATGGGCGCTGAGGATCGACAGGACCGAAAGCCCGCCGACCACCATGGAGCCGTAGCGGAAGACCGGGCTCGGCGATTTCAGGTCGAGCGACATCAGGATCGCCGAAGCGCCGATGACCAGCAGCGTGTAGATCGACTGCTCGCCGAGCGTCGGCACGGAACTGTCGAGCACGCCGCCGTTCATGCCGTGCCGCACGAGGATCGCCGCCGTCAGCAGAAGGAAGAGGCTGGCCAGCGCCTGCAGGAGATTGCGGATTTGCGTGCCCGGCCAGCGGCGCAGCTCGAAGGCCGAAAGCGCGAGCAGAGCGGCCGGAATGCCGTAGCCGGCGAGAAGCTGGTTGAAGACCGGCGTCTTGGAAAGGTTCGCCGCGCCGACGATGGTCGGCTCCCAGCCGATGCGGCCGGCGACGATCGCGGCCGCCCCGGCCATCAGCCAGGGCAGGACCGGCCAGCGGCGAAGGCGCGTCGCGAAGACGGCGGCCGTGCCGAGGACCGCGATGCCGAGCGTCGTGGCAAGGCCGTCCGTCATGGCATGCAGCGCCAGCACGAGGAAGGCGAAGCCGCCGGCGGCGAGCGCCCATTGCGGAATGAACGGACCGTCCTCCTCCGCCCGCCCGCGCGAAAAGACTTCGGCAGCCGCAAGGAAGGCGAGGCCGAGCGCCACGGCGAGAAGACCATGCTTGAGGTCGAAGGATAGGTTGCCGAAATTGAGGAAGCTCAGCGCGAGGATGGCAAAGGGCACGGCCGGGGCGATGAGGCTCCAGAGCGCGGAAAAGGCCGACGACCCCGCCATGCGCAGGCGCACCGCCGCAAGGCCGACCGCCGCATAGGCGACGGCGAGCAGGAGCAGCAGGTCGACCGGCACGACGGCGATCACCGGCACCGGCAATGGCAGCGCCGCGGTGTCGTCCAGCGCCGGCGGGGCCAGGATGGAGACATCGTCGAACAGCAGGCCGCCCGGCCCGACCACCATCGCACCGACGCCGACCACGGCCGCGATGGCGGAAAAGAGCGCCGGGTAGATCGCCCAGCCGCGCAGCGCGCCGAGCACGGCAAGCGCCATCACGATCGCGGCAAAACCGTAATCCGCCCGGGAAAGCGCCGGCACCGCATTGGCCAGAACCAGCGCCGGGAAGGTCAGCGCCAGCGCGCCGGTCAGCGACATGGCGACGGCGGGCGGGGCAAGCAGGCGATCGAGCGGATCGGCGGAGGCGGCGCCCGTCGCGGGCGGCACGTCTTCCGCCGTGATGCTGCCCGGCCAGATGACGCCGTGGCCAAGCGCCAGCACGAGCATGGCGAAGAGCAGCGGCACGACCGCGACCGTGCTCGCCTCCGAAAGATAGAGCACCGCCCAGAGCGCCATGCCGGCATTGGCGAGCGCCGGCACGACCTGCCACCGGCGGATGCGCGCGGCGGCGAAGGTGGCAAGCCAGGCGACGGAGAGGAAGCCGAAGAGGCCCCAGGCGCTCGGCTCCTCGGTCGCGACCAGCGCGGGCGTCACCAGGGAGGCGAGGAGGCCGAGGCCGGCGAGCGCCTGCCCGTGCAGAAGCGACAGGCCGATCGTCGCGAAGGAAACGGCGGCGAGCAGCACGAAGGCGGTCAGCGGACCGAAATAGCCGTAGAGTTCGTAGGAGACGTAGGTGACGGCAAAGAGCGTGATGGCGCCGGCGGCCGTCAGCACGCCGGGAATCATGGCGTTCTGGAAGGCGTTGGCGATGACCGGCAGGGTACGGCGGCGCACGAACTCGCCGACCGCCATGAGCACGAGGCCGAAGACGGCGGCCAGCGACAGCCGCACGGCCGGGCTGAGCAGCCCCGCCTCGATGGAATACTTGACCATGAAGATGCCGCCGAGCGCCAGCGCGATGCCGCCCACCCAGACGGCCCAGCGCGCGCCGATGCGGCTTTCGAAGCTCTCCTTCGGCTTTGCCGCGACCACGGGAACGGCGGAGGCCGTCGCGACGGCTTCGTCCGCGCCCTCGCTTGCAACCGCCGCTTCGGCCGGAACGGCGGGCCCGCCGCCGAAGATGGAGCGGCCCTTCCCGGCCTCGTCCGTCCCCGTTGCCTGCGCCGTGGCCCAGGGGCTTGCGAAATCGGCGGGCGCCGGTTCCTCCGCCGCCTCTTCGGGGGCGGTTTCCGCGGTTTCCGCGGCCGCCGTCCCCACCGGGGCCGCCGCCCCTTCGGCCTTCAGCGCCTCGACCTCGCGCTTCAGCCGCATCACCTCTTCGCCGAGTTTCTGCACGCTGTTTCGCGAAGCATTGAGGGTATAGAGCGCCAGGCCGATCGCGACCAGGGAGAGGATTTCGAGCATTGCGACTCCAACGCGGGCATTGTCCGGGCGCGGAGACTACCCGGTTTTTTCCAAAGACTAAACGGGGTTACGTTTGAGGCCGGCGTTCTCTTCGGTATTGTCGCATGGTTTTCATGCAAGGCGGGCAGAATGGTGCCTCTCTACGTCAGCCTGGGAGCCCGCCATGACCGAGACCCTTCGCAACGCCGCCGCCGTGCATGCGGAACGGCACCCCGGGGGTGGCCTCGGCTATGCGCACGCCATCGTTCGCGGCCTCGGCAATCTTCTCGGCCGCCGCTCCGCGGCTGCCGGCCAGGCCCCGGAGAAGGCGCTGGCCTCCACGGCGGACCGTGCAGCCTCGCACCGGCGTGTCGCCGCTGCCGGCTGCCTCACGCCGTGGGGGACGCGGCTGATGGCGGAGGTCGATCTTCATGATGACGCCGCCGGCCCTTCCGGCGCCCCTGCCGGCTGGATCGTCGAGGTCGATCCGCAGGATCCGGACGCCGCCCCGAAGAGGCGGACCGCGCTCGGCCGTCTCGGGCATCGCGGCCTCTCCTGCCTCGTCAACGGGGATGGCCGCGTGGTCGTCTATTGCGGCGATGGCGGAGGTTCCGGACACCTCTACAAATTCATCACGCACGGCACCTGGCAGCCTGGGGACCGCACCGCCGGCCGGGACCTCCTCGACGACGGCACGCTGTTCGTCGCGCATTTTGCCGCCGATGGCGAAGAGGACGGGATGCCCGTCGTGTTCGACGCGGCACCGCTGGTGATGGAGCACGGCACGCTGGCATGGATGCCGGTCGTTGCCGGGAAACGCCCGCTGACCGCCGCCTACGGCTATGCCGGCCCGACCGGCGTGCGGACAGAAACGCGCCGCGCCGCCGCACTCCTGCGCGCCACCCGCATGGACGGCATCACGGATGTGACGGCGGATCCTGAGGCCGGCACGGCCCGCCTCCGGCTGGCCGGCAGGCAGACGGACGCCCGCAGCCGGTTCAACCACGTCATCGAGATCACCGAAGCCGGCGGCGACGCCGCCGCGCTGCGCGCGCACTGGGAAGTGCTTTCGACCCACAGCGGCCATTGACCCCTCGACGGCGGGGCCGAGGCCCGGGCACTGCCTAGAGCATTTCCGGTGGACCGGAGTTCACCCGACGCCGAAGCAATCTCGCTTCGGCTGGAAATGCTCTAGCGCATCAGGTTCTCGATCGGGAAGAGCGCGCAGGTTTCCGTGCCGTGGGCCAGCAGCTTGCCGCTTCCATCGCGCAGCCAGGCCTCGGACGTGGCGATGGTGCGGCCGCGATGCACGATCCTGCCCTCGCAGAACACCTCGCCCATGCCGGGCAGGACGGGGCGCACGAGGTTCAGCTTGAACTCGATCGTCGTGTAGGCCTCGCCCGGCCTGACGACGGAGAAGACGGCGCAGCCGAGCGCCGAATCCATCACCGTCGCCGTCCAGCCGCCGTGCACCGTGCCGAGCGGATTGAGATGGTCGGCCGACGGCAGGCCGGAAAAGACGACGCGGCCGTCCTCCACTTCCGTCAGGCTGAAGGCGAGCGTCTTGGCCATCGGCGGAGCGGGCAGGTCGCCTGCCAGCATCGCCTGCAACACCTTCAGCCCACCGTCGCGCTTCACCACGTCGAGCGGCAGCGTGCCGATGCCGGCGACCGTCAGCCCCGGATAGATTTCGACCGTCATGCATGCGCCTCTTCGGGTTGGTCGTGTCGCGGCGTGCCGAGCGCCTTCAGGGCCGCCTGGATGAAGCCGTCGCGGGCGCTGGCGAGTTCCAGCCCGCGCGGCTCGCAGACATGGCGGTTGAGGAAGAAGGCCGTCAGCCGGAAGCCGTCGGCAAGGGCGGCGGCATCGGCGGCGTGCCGGCTCTCGTCGCCGAGGAAGGCCGGCAGCGCCAGCATCTTGCCCGCCCAGGGCGCGCCGGCCGCGCGCGAGACGGCACGGCCGGATTTCGGCGAGACGTAGCAGAGATCCTCCCGCGTGCCGGTGGCGGCGCATTCGAGGAGGTCGAGGCCGAAGCCGAGGTCGTTGAGCACGGCAAGCTCGAAGCGCACGAAGAGCTCGCCGGCATCGGCCGGCTCGTGCAGGTGGTCGAGGATGACGGAAAGCGCCTCGTAGAGATGGGGATGCGGATCGCGCTCCGGCAGGAAGCGCAGCAGCGCCGCCATGGCCTGCACGCCGTAGACGGCGGTCGCCGTCTCCATCAGCCGCCCGGCGCGCAGCTCCAGCGGCTCGATGCGAAACTCGCCGAGATGCTCGTCGAGCCGCGCGCGCCAGGTGACGTCGACGGAATTGCCGGGCTGGAGCACCGGCTGCATGGTCCGCGAGCGCCCGCCGCGCACCATGCCGAGATGCCGGCCACGGCTGCGCGTCATCACCTCGGCGATCACCGAGCTTTCGCCATGGCGCCGTACGCCGAGAACGATGGCTTCCTCACTCCATTGCATGGTCAAAGCCTTACGCCCTCGCCGGCACCGGGGCAAGCGGGCCGCAGCATGCGGCGGAACGACGCGTGGCCGCAGGGCCACACCCAAGCCATTGCCACAGTTTCGCTTTTTTCTCGCCGCGCCGGTGCCCGCTTTGCCGACAAAGAACCCGCGCAAGGCTTTCAAGCCAGATTCCGGAATTGAAGAACGACAGGTGCCCCCTTCATGTGTGTGTCCCGCGCCCGCGCTTTCGCGGCTCTCCGCCCCCTCGCCCTCCTTGCCCTTGCGGCGACGCTCGCAAGCTGCGCCACCACCGCCAAGCCGGTGAAGAAGGGGCCGGACCCGATGCATGTCGCCATGTACGGGCCGCATCCGGACGAGCGCTTCCCGCTGCCGGCAATGGATATCAGCAAGGTGGATCCGAGATATTTCCGCCAGCAGGTCGCCTACCAGACGGCGGAGCCGGCCGGCACCATCGTCATCGACACGCAGAACCGCTTCCTCTACCTCGTGCAGGGCGACGGCATGGCGATGCGCTACGGCATCGGCGTCGGCAAGGCGGGACTGGAGTTCGAGGGCGGCGCGCGCATCGGCCGCAAGGCGGAATGGCCGCGCTGGACGCCCACCCAGAACATGATCGCGCGCGAGCCGGAGCGGAACCTGAAATGGGCCGGCGGCATGGAGCCGGGGCTCACCAACCCGCTCGGGCCGCGCGCGCTCTACCTGCACAAGGACGGCAAGGACACGCTCTTCCGCATCCACGGCACGTCCGAGCCGTGGTCGATCGGCAAGGCGGTGTCGAGCGGCTGCATCCGCCTGTTCAACCAGGATATCATCGACCTCTACGGCCGCGTGCCGACCGGCAGCCGCGTCGTCGTGCTGCAGCACCAGGCGCCGGCCGACCAGCCGGTGCCGATGGCCGCCGCCGACGGCCTGACGCCGCGCGCCGCCATCTGAGGCATTTCCCGGGGGCGGCCTTGCGCCCGTCCCCGGACCGGTTTCATCACCAGGCGTCGGGCTCGCGCACCATGTGCACGATGTTGGCCGGGTTCATCACCCAGCCGCCGCGAAAGCCCGCGCCCAGATCCTCGATGGGATCGCAGCGCACGACGCCGTTCCGCTCCAGATGGCCGAGGGCGAGCTTGTGGTCGGGCGTGAAGAGCTCCAGCCACACCTCCGCCTGGCTGTAGCCCGGTGCCTCGTCGATCCACAGCCGGTTCGGGCCGAGCAGGAAGCCTCTTGCCGGGGCCTTGTCGTCGAAGGGCTCCAGCCCGACGACGTCGCGGTAAAAGGCGAGCGTCGCCTCGTACTGGTGCGAGGGGACCTTCATGGCGATGTTGATGCCGCCCTTGATTTCAGCCGTCATGGCAACCTCCCGCCTCACGTGAAATCCTGCTGCTCGGAGGCGACCACGCCCTTGAGCTCGCTCGGATAATAGCCCTCGCGCAGGTTGATGCCGTATTCGACATAGGCCTTCATGCAGGCCAGCATCTGCGACCAGCCCTCGCAGTTCATGTAGGACGATTTCTGGCCGCGGGCGTTGTCGAGCCAGCCGGTCTCGGCGATGGTCACCATCGTGCCGCCGTCCTCCAGCGGCGCAAAGCGCATCTCGACGCGCGTCTTGTAGGGCGCCTCCCCCTCGTCCACCATCGCATCCCAGCGGAAGACGATCAGCGCGTTCTCCTCAACCCTGTCGACGATGACCGGGGCCATGCCCCACCAGGTGACCGTCGTGCCCTCGACCAGCGGGGCGCTCGCCCCGCCGATGGTCGTGAAGTAGCCGCTCAGCTTCTTCGGATTGACCACCGCGTCGAAGACCTCGGCGACCGGCTTGCCGATGCGCCCGTTCACACGAAATTCCAGCGTCATGCCGTCCTCCTCCGGGGCGCACGGCCCCTCTCGATCTTGTCTGCCGCCAAAATATGTTATAAAAACATAACATGTCAAGCGAATCGAAAGAGGACGCCGTTTTCAAGGCGCTGGCCAACGGCAAACGGCGGCAGATGCTGGATGCGATCAAGGATGCGCCGCTGACGACGGGCGCGCTGTGCGAGCGTTTCGCGGAGATGGACCGCTGCACGGTCATGCAGCACCTGAAGGTGCTGGAAGAGGCGGACCTGATCGTCGCCCGCCGCGAGGGCCGCGAACGCTGGAACCACCTCAATGCCCTGCCGATCCAGGCGATCCACGACCGCTGGATCAGCCGGTATGCCGGCCACGCGATGAGCGTTCTTTCGGCGCTCAAGGGTGAGCTGGAGGGTTGAGGCGCCGCCGCCGCGAGGACGGCGCCCCAGCCTCAGACCTCGGCCGCGATGCGCCCGATCTCGGCGATGACGGCATTGCGCTCGTCGCCGGAAATTCCGGGGATTTCACAGAAGGCGGCGACGATGACGGCGCCGCGGTCCGGCGACCAGGCGACGGCCACATCGTTGGCATTGCCGGCCTTGTCGCCGTTCGTGCCCGTCTTGTCGCCGGTCATCCAGTCGGCCGGGAAACCGGCGCGCAGCCGCGTGTCGCCCGTCTTGTTCATCACCAACCAGGCGGCGAGCTGCGCCTTCGAACGGGCCGACAGCACCTCGGCGAAGAGCAGCCTGCGCAGCGTCTCCACCATGGCGGTCGGCGTCGTCGTGTCGCGCTCGTCGTCCGGCGCCTCATGATAGTTGAGCGTCGGCTCCGTGCGGTCGAGCCGCGTCACTTCGTCGCCGAAACCGCGCAGGAACGCCGTCACGGCCTTCGGCCCGCCCGATGCGGCGAGCAGCAGGTTGGCGGCGGCATTGTCGCTGAGCGTGATCGTCGCCTCGCAGAGTTCGGCAATCGAGATACCCTCCCCGCCGACACGTTTCTCCACCACCGGCGACCAGTCCACGAGGTCCGCTTCCTTCACGACGATGCGCCGGTCCAGCGTCTCCTCGCCCCGGTCCACCCGGGCGAGGATGTGGCCCGCCAGCAGCGCCTTGAAGGTGCTGCACATCAGGAAGCGTTCCTCCGTGTTGTGACCGAGCCGCGCGCCTGTCGCGAGATTATGTATGGCAACGCCGATGCGCCCGCCGTGACGCGCCTCCAGCGCGGCAAGCCGCTGCGCGAGGTCCCCGCCGGCGGCAAGGCTGGTGCCGGCCGCCAGCGCGGAAACCACGGGAACGGCAAGAAGGGCGCCGGCCATGGCCTGCCGGCGTGAAATCGTGATCGTCATGTCTGCTTTCCTGTCTGTCGGATACCGACCGCGCCTTGCGGCCCGGTCCGTTTGAGCCCGCCCACGCCGCAACAATGGACGGCGGGGCGGTTCAGGACAAACGACGATTTCTGCCGACAGCCATTAGGAAAACTAGGGCATGCCTTATTTTCGCTTCATCGCCTCGGCCAGCGCCGCGCCGAAGGCGCCCTGCGCGGGCGCCTGCTGCTTGGGCGCCGCCTGGCTGAATTTCGGCTTCATCTGGGCGTTCCTGTCGCCCCGCGGGGCATTGTCGCGGGCGGCCGGCGCGCCGCCGTCCTTGCGCATGGTGAGGCCGATGCGCTTGCGCGGCACGTCCACCTCGGTGACGCGCACCTTCACCACGTCGCCGGCCTTCACCACCTCGTGCGGATCCTTGACGAAGCGGTCGGCGAGCTGGGAGACGTGCACGAGCCCGTCCTGGTGCACGCCGATATCGACGAAGGCGCCGAAGGCGGCGACATTCGTCACCGTGCCCTCCAGCAACATGCCGACCTTGAGGTCCTTGATGTCGTCGACGCCGTCAGCAAAAGTCGCGGTCCGGAATTCCGGGCGCGGGTCGCGGCCGGGCTTTTCCAGTTCGGCGAGGATGTCCTTCACCGTCGGCAGGCCGAAGCGCTCGTCGACGAACACCTTCGGGTCGAGCCTCTTCAGCGCCGCACTGTCGCCCATCAGCGTGCGCACGTCCCGCCCGCAGGCCGCGACGATCTTCTTGGCGACGCCATAGGCTTCCGGGTGCACCGAGGAAGCATCGAGCGGCTCCCTGCCGTTCGGGATGCGCAGGAACCCGGCGCATTGCTCGAAGGTGCGCGCGCCGAGGCGCGGGACCTTCATCAGCTCCTTGCGGCTTTCGAACGGACCGTTGGCATCGCGATGCGCGACGATCGCCTCGGCCGAAGACTTTCCAAGGCCGGAGACGCGCGCGAGCAGCGGCGCGGAGGCGGTGTTGAGGTCGACGCCGACGGCGTTCACCGCGTCTTCCACCACCGCATCCAGCGAGCGGGAAAGCTTCCCCTGGTCGACATCGTGCTGGTACTGGCCGACGCCGATCGACTTCGGCTCGATCTTCACCAGTTCGGCAAGCGGATCCTGCAGGCGGCGGGCGATGGAGACGGCGCCGCGCAGCGAGACGTCGAGGTTGGGGAATTCGGCGGCAGCCGTCTCCGAGGCGGAATAGACCGAGGCGCCGGCCTCCGATACGATGACCTTGGTGGGCTTGGGCGCAGGCAGCTGGGCCAGCATGTCGGCCACCAGCTTCTCCGTCTCGCGGCTGCCGGTGCCGTTGCCGATGGCGATCAGCTCGATCCTGTGCTTGCGGACGAGGCTGGCGAGCTCGGCCTGCGTGCCGCGCACGTCGTTCTTCGGCGGGAAGGGATAGACGGTCGTCGTCTCCAGCACCTTGCCGGTATTGTCGATGATGGCGACCTTGACGCCGGTGCGGATGCCCGGATCGAGGCCCATCGTGGCGCGCGTGCCGGCGGGCGCGGCGAGCAGCAGGTCCTTGAGGTTGCGGGCGAAGACGCGGATCGCTTCCTCCTCGGCCCGTTCGCGCATCTCGCGCATCAGGTCGAGCGAGAGCGACATGGAGAGTTTCACCCGCCAGGTCCAGCCGATCACCTCGGCCAGCCACTTGTCGCCGGGCTTCGTGCCGATGGCATAGAAGGAGGCGATGATGCGCTCCACCGGCTTGACGGCCTCGGTGCTGTCCTGGTCGACGACGATGTCGACCGACAGGAACTCCTCGTTCCAGCCGCGCAGCATGGCGAGCGCCCGGTGGCCGGGCACCGTCGCCCAGCGTTCGGTATGGTCGAAATAGTCGGAGAACTTCGCGCCGGCCTCCTTCTTGCCCTCGACGACGCGCGAGCGCAGGAAGGCATTGTCCTTCATGTAGTCGCGCAGGCGCTTGAGGAGATCGGCATTTTCCGTGAACTGCTCGGCGACGATGTCGCGCGCGCCCTCCAGCGCCGCCTTGACGTCCGGCACCTCGGCCGAGAGGAATTTTTCGGCCAGCGCCGCCGGCACCTGCGCGCGATCGGCCAGGATCTGCTCGGCGAGCGGGCCGAGGCCCCGCTCGCGGGCGATCTCCGCCTTGGTGCGGCGCTTGGGCTTGTAGGGCAGGTAGATGTCCTCGAGCTCCGCCTTGGTCGAAACAGTGGCGATCTTCGCGGCCAGCTCGTCCGTCAGCTTGCCCTGCCCCGAAATCGATTCGAGGATCGAGGCGCGGCGCGCCTCCAGCTCCCGCAGATAGGTCAGCCGCTCGGACAGCGTGCGCAGCTGCGTGTCGTCGAGGCCGCCGGTCACTTCCTTGCGGTAGCGCGCGATGAAGGGCACCGTCGCCCCCTCGTCGATGAGTTCCACGGCGGCGGAAACCTGCGCGGAGGTCGCCTTGATCTCGGCGGCGATCAGGTTCGCGATCTTGAGCGGTGTCGGGGCCATGTCGAATTCCTCTGGTTGGCGCGGTCGGCGACCATAGTGCGCGGCCGGCGGGAGGCCAACCGCAGGCCCATGAGCCCGCGACCACGTCCACAATATATATCACCGCCGGAAAGGACGGCAGGACTGTGCCACGGTTGAACACCCGTTAATACAGGCTTAGAGGTTGTAACGCTTCATAAAGTCTTGCCGTCTATCCTCACCGCACGTAACGGCAACGGGGCCTTCGGCATGCGCGGCGCTTTTCTTGCAGCAGTCTCACTGGCGGCCCTCCCCGCGGAAGGTCCCGCGCATGCGGCAACCCTCAACCTGCTGATCTGGGAAGCCTATATCGACGAGCAGATCCTTGCCGACTGGACCGCCGAAACCGGCATCAAGGTGCGCCAGACCTTCTATGACAGCGGTGACGTGCGCGACGAGATTCTCGCAGACCCGAACAGCAATGTCGATGTCGTCGTGACCAACGAGAACGGCGCCCGGCTCTACGGCAAGCGCGGCGTCATCGCCGCGCTGGACCAGAACAACGTGCCGTCGCTGAAGGACTATGCGAAGAGCTGGGCGAGCCGCTGCGGCGGCTACGGCGTGCCCTATCTGTGGGGCACGATGGGCATCCTCTACCGCTCCGACAAGATCACGACGCCGCCGACCTCCTGGGCGGACATGATGAAGCCGGCCGAAAGCCTGCGCGGCCATATCGCCATGTACGACGACCACGCCGAGGCCTTCGTCGCCCCGCTCGTCCTGCTCGGCAAATCGGTGAACGCCAACGACAACGAGACGCTGAAGGCGGCCTACGAGCTGATGAAGGCACAGGCGCCCTATGTGCTCACCTACGACTATGTGGTCACCTCGGTGCAGAACCCCGACAAGGGCCCGGACATCCACATGGCGCTCGGCTATAGCGGCGACCAGTACACACTGAACGACAAGGTCGCCTCGCCCGGCCTCTGGCGCTACGTGGTGCCGAAGGAGGGCACGCTCTCCTGGCTCGACTGCATCTCCGTCAGCGAGCGCTCGCACAACAAGGCGCTGGCGCTGCAACTGGTCGATTATATCAGCAATGCCGAGAACGGCGCCCGCAACGCCATCAAGCTCAACATGCCGACCGCCAGCTCCGCCGCCCTCGCCCTGCTGCCGGAAGATATGCGCTCCAATCCCGAAATCTATGCCGCACCGGAAATCCTGGCCAAGAGCCAGTTTCAGGAGGAACTGACCGTGCAATCGGTCCAGGCCCGCCGCCGCATCATCAGCAGTCTGGCCCAGATCAGTGACGCTCGGTAAACGCGCCCTCTCCCTCATCTTCCCGGTCGTGCTTGCTGGCTACGTGCTCGCCGCCTCGCTGATCTACTATGTGCAAAGCTCCTCCATCCTCGCGCTGGAACGCGCGCGCCTGTGGCAGCAGATGGGCCTGCTCACAGCCGTCTTCCAGAACGAGGTGACGCAGAACCGCAGCTTCATCTATTCGCTCGTCGAGGGCGGCGCGGTGCGTCTCTTCGTCAACGAGCCGGATGCCGCCTATCGCAACACCGCGCTCGGCGTGCGCCTGCAGCAGAGCATCACCTCGCTCTCCGACGACCGCAAGCGCTTCATCTCCGTGGCGATCATCCGCCCGCCGCTGACGGTCGACTACTATTTCGAGGACAGCGACGATCCGTTCGCGGAGATCACGCCGCAGCAGATCCGGCATGCAAGGCAGGTGATCGAAAGCCCGCGGCTCTCCTCCTGGAGCTATCTCAACGCCGCCGGCATCGAACCGCTGATCGTGCATTCGGAGTTCATCGATCCGCTGACCTTCAACCGTCCGGTCGCCAGCGCCAAGGGCAGCGCGATCCTCGTGCAGACCGCGGTGCGGCCAAAACTCTTCCTCGACATGAAGCGGGCGCTGGAGAAGGAGTACGGCACGACGATCGAAATCGGCCAGCACCAGCTCCTGGCGCAGGGCAGCCTCTCCGCGACCGCAACGCTGAGCCCGTCTCTCTTCGCCCGGCTGACGCCGGATCCGGTCTTCATCGAGAACCGGCTGTGGACGCTGAAGTCGCTGCTCGCGCTCGGCGCCATCGCGCTCAGCCTGTGCACGATCATCCTCGTGCTCGGCCTGGTGCGCCGCTACATCACCAATCCGATCGCCCGGCTCGACCGCCAGCTCACCGACGTGATGACCGGCAACCGCAGCGCCCTGCCCGAGATGAACGAGATCGGCGAGATCGGCCGCCTCTCGGCGAACGTCAAGCGGCTGCACGACCAGTCCCTGCAGTCCTTCGACCTCGTGCAGAACGCCTCCTGGACGGATACGCTGACAGGCATTTCCAACCGCGAATATTTCAACATCCGCTCCACGCAGATCCTTGAGGAGGCGGAGGCCGAGGATACCGGCTGCACCCTGCTCTTCATCGACGTCGACAACTTCAAGTTCGTCAACGACAAGCACGGCCACAAGATCGGCGACGAGCTGCTGAAGACCCTCGCCGACCGCATCTCCACCATCGTCGCCCGAATCGTCTGCGAGCGCGGCCTGCCGGCCGGCCTCTTCGCCCGCCTTTCCGGCGATGAATTCGCCATCATGCTGCGCTGCCAGCCGGGCAGCGGCACGATCACGGAAGTCTCGAACGAAATCCTGTCGCTCTTTGCCGAAGGCTTCGCGGTGCTGGACAAGGCCTATCCGGTCACCGCCAGCATCGGCATCGCCGTCTATCCGGAAGACGCCCGCACCCTGCCGGAGCTGGTCGCCAATGCCGATGCGGCCATGTACCAGGCGAAATCCCAGGGCAAGAACGGCTCGGCCCGCTATTCCCGCTCGCTGCACGAGAAGCGCAACCGCCAGCGCCGCATCGAGGAGGAGCTGCGCGTCCTCGATCCCGACCGCGAATTCCACCTCGTCTACATGCCGATCGTCGACGGACACGGCAAGGTGACGGGCTGCGAGGCGCTCTTGCGCTGGACCTCGCCCGTCCTCGGCCGCGTGACGCCCGACGAATTCATCCCGATCGCCGAGACGACCGGCCTCTTCAGCAAGATCGACTGGTGGGTGATCGACAGGGCGATGGCCGAATACGGGCAGATCAAGAAGCTTTTCGGCGCCGACACGATCCTCTGCATCAACATCTCGTCGGCCGAACTCTACACGAAGTCGATCAGCGACCATTTCTGCGACAGCGCCGACCGGCACGGCATCGATGCCCGCATGATCGAGATCGAGCTGACCGAGACCTTCGCCGTCAAGCTCGGCGAGCAGTCGCGCCGCAACATCGAGATCCTGCGCGCCCGCGGCTTCCGCATCTCGATCGACGATTTCGGCGCGGGCTATACCTCCGTGCAGCAGATCATCGAATATCCCGCCGAGACCATCAAGCTCGACCGCGAGCTCGTCGAAAGCCTCACCCGCTCCGCCGCGCTGCCGACGCTGCGCGCGCTCGTCGCGCTCTGCCATGCGCAGGACATGTCGGTGATCGCCGAAGGCGTCGACACGACGGAGAAGATGGCGCTGCTCGCCGCCGCGGGCTGCGATCTCTACCAGGGCTATCTCATCAGCCGTCCCCTCTCCCTCGATGAGATCGGCATCTGGGCGATGCAGCGGCTTGTCGAAAAGGCCCGCGAGGTCGCACAGAGCCCGGATCGCCGCGCCCGCGCCTGATACTTTCCGCCACTTGCCGTCTCTCCTGCGAGCCCCTATCCCTGTTTGCGGGGCCGCAGGAGGAGTTTTATGCGAAACGCACCGATCTTCATTCTGGGCCTCGCCCTGCTCATCTGGTCCTTCAACAGTTCGCTGATCGCCAGCGCGCCGGAGGGCGCAACGAAGCTGATGGCCCATCGCGGCGCGCACCAGGCCTTCAGCCGTGAGGGGATCGACGACGACACCTGCACGGCAAGCCTCATCGACCCGCCCGGACACGATTTCCTGGAAAACACCGTCGCCGGCATGCAGGCGGCCTTTGCCGCGGGCGCCGAGGTCGTCGAGATCGACGTGCACCTGACGCCGGACAAGAAATTCGCCGTCTTCCACGACTGGACGCTCGACTGCCGGACGGACGGCCAGGGCGTGACCGAGGAGACGGACAGCGCCACGCTGAAGACGCTCGACATCGGCTACGGCTATACGCCCGACGGGGGCAAGACCTACCCGTTCCGCGGCAAGGGCGTCGGGCAGATGCCGATGCTGGAAGACATGTTCGCCGCCAATCCGGCCGGCAAGCTGCTGATCAACTTCAAGAGCCGGCGGGCGGAGGAAGGCGAGGCGCTGGCCGCGCTGCTGGCGGCCAATCCGGCCTGGAAGGACAAGATCTTCGGCATCTATGGCGGGGCGGAGCCGACGGATGCGGCGCTCGCCGCGGTGCCAGGCCTCAAGGGCTACACGAAGGCCTCAGTGAAGGCCTGCCTGCTGCGCTATCTCGGCACGGGCTGGATCGGCTATGTGCCGGAGGCCTGCCGCAACACGCTGGTGCCGGTGCCGAGCAACTACGCCTTCCTGTTCTGGGGCTGGCCGAACCGCTTCCTGACGCGCATGAAGGACGCCGGCAGCGACGTGGTCCTCATCGGCCCCTATACCGGCGGCAGCACGGTCGGCATCGACACGGCCGAGGAGGTGGAGAACCTGCCGGAGGAATTCCCCGGCTATGTCTGGACGAACCGCATCCTGGAAGTCGGCCCCGCCGTCAAGGCTCGGCCGTAAGCCGTCACGAGGTCGGGAAATCGAGGCCCATCTCGCGGAAGCGGGCCGGGTCGTCGCCCCAGTTCTCACGCACCTTCACGAAGAGGAAGAGGTGCACGGGCTGTTCGAGGATCTCCGACAGCTCCTTGCGCGAGGCCATGGAGATCGCCTTGATCGCCTCGCCGTTCTTGCCGAGCGCGATCTTCTTCTGGCTGTCGCGCTCGACATAGATCACCTGCTCGATGCGCACCGAGCCGTCCTTGCGCTCCTCCCACTTCTCCGTCTCGACATGGGAGGAATAGGGAAGCTCCTGGTGCAGGCGCAGGAAGAGTTTTTCGCGGGTGATTTCGGCCGCAAGCTGGCGCATCGGCAGGTCGGAGATCTGGTCTTCCGGATAATACCACGGGCCTTCGGGGAGCGCGGCGGCAAGATAGTTCATCACGTCCTCGCAGCCCGAACCGTTCAGCGCCGAGATCATGAAGGTGCGCTCGAACTTGACGACCTCGTTCGCGGCGGCCGCTAGCTTCAGCAGGTCTTCCGGATTGACGCGGTCGACCTTGTTGAGGACGAGGATCTTCGGCTGGTGGACCTCTTTCAGCCCCTCCAGGATCGTCTCGGCGTCGCCCTTCAGGCCCCTTTCGCTGTCGATCAGGAACATGATGACGTCGGCGTCCTTCGCCCCGCCCCAGGCGGTCGTCACCATGGCGCGGTCGAGCCGGCGGCGCGGCTTGAAGATGCCGGGCGTGTCCATGAAGACGATCTGGGCATTGTCGTGGATCGCGATGCCGCGCACGATGGCGCGCGTCGTCTGCACCTTGTGGCTGACGATCGTCACCTTGGCGCCGACGAGGCGGTTGACCAGCGTCGACTTGCCGGCATTGGTCGCGCCGATCAGCGCCACGAAACCCGAGCGGGTCGTGCCCTCACCGTTCGTGTTCGTCTCGGCGGGGTTCTCGTGTTCTTCGCTCATGATATCCGTCAATCCGCGGCTTGGCTCTTCGGCCAGACGCCTTCGCGTTCCAAAATCCTTGTCGCGGCCACCTGTTCGGCGGCCCGTTTCGAGCGGTCGATGCCGGTTTCCGGCGCGACGCCCCGGATCTCCACCGTCACGGTGAAGCGGGGATCGTGGTCCGGTCCCGAGCGCTCGTCGACCCGGTAGTTCGGCGTCACGCCGAACCTGGCATGCGCCCATTCCTGCAATTCGGTCTTGGCGTCGCGCCGCGCGCCTTCCGCGCGGGCGGCCCTGCCCTCCCAGTTGGAGAGGATGAAGCCGCGCGCCGCTTCCAGCCCGCCGTCGAGATAGATCGCGGCGATCAGCGACTCTACCACATCGGCCCTGACATTCAGCATGGCTTTTCCGGTGAGCTTCTTCACGTCCGCGCCGGTGCGGATGAAGCGGTGCAGGCCGAGATCGTCGGAGACCGCCGCACAGCTTTCCGCGCTGACGAGCTGGTTCAGGCGGACCGAAAGCTCGCCCTCCTTCGCCTCGCGAAACGTGCGGAACAGCATTTCGGCGACGCACAGGCCCAGCACGCGGTCGCCGAGGAATTCCAGCCGCTCGTAATTGCTGCCCTTGCCGGGGCGCGCGCTGGCATGGGTGATCGCCCGGTCGAGACGATCCTTGTCGGTGAAGACATAGCCGATCAGCTCTTCGAGAGCCTTGCGGTTGACGTCGTTCAGCGGAATGGCGCCCTTCATTCAACGACCTTGAACAGGCGGTCCCAGCGCAGGTTCGTCGGCCATTTCCAGACTTCGCTGAAGGACGTGTCGTTGCCGAGCGAGAAGAAGATCAGGCTGGCGCGGCCGATCAGGTTTTCAGCCGGAACGAAGCCGACGTCGAAGCGGCTGTCGGCCGAGTTGTCGCGGTTGTCGCCCATCATGAAATAGTGGCCTTCCGGCACGATGAACTCGCGCGTGTTGTCGCCGACCGTGCCGGGACGCGTGTCCAGCGTGTCGTAGGCGACGCCGTTGTCCATGGTCTCGCGGAAGACCGGCACGTCCTCGCCGGTGTCGTACTGGTCGTCGGCGCGGAAGAAGCCGTTGTGCTCGCGCTTGACCGGCACGCCGTTCACGAAGAGCTCGCTGTCGCGCACCTGGATGCGGTCGCCCGGCAGGCCGACGAGGCGCTTGATGTAGTCGATGTCGGGGTTCGGCGGGAAACGGAAGACGACGATGTCGCCGCGCGTCGGCTCGCTCGCGAAAATGCGGCCGGAGAACAGGTTCGGCGAGAACGGCAGCGAATATTTCGAATAGCCGTAGGAGAACTTGTTGACGAAGAGATAATCGCCGACGAGCAGGGTCGGCATCATCGATCCGGAGGGGATGGTGAAGGGCTGGAAAAGCACGGTGCGGATCACGACGGCGAGCAGCAGCGCCTGGATGATTACCTTGACGTTTTCCCACAGGCCGCTTTCGGCCTTCTCAGTCTTCTCTGCCACGCCGGATCTGTCCTTATCTGCAAACATGGGGCCCTCTATAGAGGAAAGGTTGCCTGTTGGAAATCGTGTCGGTCAAAAAGACGCTGGCGCCTGTTGTGCGAGCTCCCGCTGCCGGCAAAAGCCGCCAACCCCTCCTCCGTCATGGTCAAGCTTGACGCGGTCATTCGCAGCCGCGGGTGCCGCGCGGTTCCTCGGGTCAAGCCCGAGGATGACGTGGGTGAGTAGGGCGAGGTTCGTCAGCAAACCGCGCCCCTTATCCCGGCGTTCCGGCCGGCAGCGCCTCGATGATCACGAAAGCTTGAGCCAGGGGAAAATCGTCCGTGATGGTGATGTGGATGCGCGCCTCGTGGCCCTCGGGAAGAAGCCGCCCCAGCCGCTCCAGCGCGCCGCCGGTGAGCTTCATGGTCGGCTTGCCGCCCGGCAGGTTGACGACGCCCATGTCCCTCCAGAACACCCCTTGCGCCAGCCCCGTGCCGAGCGCCTTGGAGCAGGCCTCCTTGGCGGCGAAGCGCTTGGCATAGGAGGCGGCGCGGTTCCTGCGCCCGTCGGACTTCGCCCGCTCGATCTCGGTGAAGCAGCGCTGGGTGAAGCGCTCGCCGAACCGTTCCAGCGACTTCTCCACCCGGCGGATGTCGATGAGGTCGCTGCCGATGCCGATGATCATAGGGATTTGTCTCCACGGGAAAGGGCGGGATGGGTCGTCGCGAGGCCGGCGCGCTCGAGAAGGCGCGCATGGCGGCGGGCTTTGAAGGAGCGCACGGCAAGGCGCGTGACGCCATAGGCGAGCGCGGCGGCCGCGATGCCGAGAAGGCCGGCGCCGGCCAGCATGGGCTTCAGTACCGGCTGCCACAGTTCGGACAGTTCCAGGTGCTCCAGCCGGTGAAAGAGTTCGGCGGCCGTCACCATTTCGGCGGACTTCATGCAGAGAAGCGCCTCTCCGACGCGAAAGGTCGCAAGCGCGATGAGCGGAATGGTCAGCGGATTGGCGATGGTGGTGGCGAGCGCGGCGGCAAGCAGGTTGCCGGCCATCAGATAGGCGAGCGCCAGCGCCAGGATCACATGGAAGCCGAGGAGCGGCGTGAAGGCGGAAAAAGTGCCGGCGGCGACACCGGCAGCCACGGCATGCGGCGAGGCGGACAGGCGGAGGATCCGCTTGGCGAGGTAGCGCGCGGGACGCGTGAACCCCTTGCGCGGCCAGAAGAATTCGCGCAATCGGTCAAGCCAGCCGGCCTTCTTTCGGCGTCGGAACAACATGGCCCAGACATAGCCGATCCGTTAGTGGCATTTCAATGGCGCCCGTATGGCGCCACGCGGCGGTCGCCGTGGCGCACGGAATGCGCCACACGTACCGGCTTGTCTTCAGTAGGACTTGCGGAAGAGGCCGCGGTCGATCTGACGCTGGCGGTATTCCAGGTCGATCCGGTCGATGGCGCCGTTGAGGTAGGCCAGTTCGCGGTCTTCGGCGGTCGGGATGCGCAGGGCGCGGGTGAAATTCTTGATCTGCTTCAACATTGGTAAACCTCTTTCGGTTTGACCTCCCGACGCAGAAGATAGGATCTTCACCCCAAAGGCACCAGCGACACTATGCCAATACAGCCATGCAAAAGGCGCATAATGACTGGTCAAATCTTGGGCAAACCTGCCCTATTCAAGGCAGGATGCCACATTTTTGCATAGGAACCGTCAGGTAAAGACGCGGCTGATCGTCGAGACGCACTGAAGTTCCTTGAGCTGGCCCATCAGCTGGTTGAGCTGGCGCAGGTCCCAGACCTCCAGATCGATATGCACCTCGGTGAAATCCGCCGCCACCCGCGCCATCGACATGGAGCGGATATTGACGTCGCTGGTGGCGATCGTCTGGGTGACTTCCGCGAGCGTGCCCGGCTCGTTCAGCGCATTGATCATGATGCGCGCCATGAAGCGGGTGTTGTTGGCCTCGTCGAGGTCCCAGCGCACGTCGATCCAGCGCTCGGGCTCGTCGTCGAACTTCTGCAGGGCCGGCGACTGGATCGGATAGATGGTGATGCCCTTGTCCTTCTCCATGATGCCGACGATGCGATCGCCCGGCACGGCGCCGCCGGCGGAGAAATGCACCTCGGCATTGCCGGAGAGGCCGCGGATCGGCAGCGCCTCGGGGCCGGTTTCGGTCGCTCCCCCTTCCAGCGTCGTCTTCGCCTTGCCCGGCAGCTTGAACACCATGCCGGCGGCGCTGCGCATGTTGAACCAGCCGTCGTCCGAGCTCGGCTTCACCGTCACGCGCTCGTCCTGGTAATCCGGGAAGACGGCGCGCAGCACGTCGAGCGAAGAGAGCTCGCCGCGGCCGACGGCGGCGATGGCGTCTTCCACATCCTTCTGGCCGAGACGGTGCAGCACGGGTTTCAGGCCGTCGCGCGAGAAGGATTTGCCGGCACGGTCGAAGGTGCGCTCCAGGATACGGTAGCCGAGGCCGGAATATTGCTTGCGCACGGCGGCGCGGGTGGCCCGGCGGATGGCGGCGCGCGCCTTGCCGGTGACGACGATCTCCTCCCAGGCCGGCGGCGGCACCTGGATGCCCGAGCGGATGATCTCCACCTCGTCGCCATTGCTGAGGCGGGTGACGAGCGGCATGATGCGGCCGTTGATCTTGGCGCCGACACAGGTATCGCCGATATTGGTGTGGACCGCATAGGCGAAATCGATCGGCGTCGCCCCGCGCGGCAGGGTGATAAGCTGGCCCTTCGGGGTGAAGGTGAACACCTGGTCCTGGAAGAGCTCGAGCTTGGTGTGCTCGAGGAATTCCTCCGGGTTGTCGCCTTCGGCGAGCGATTCGATCGTCCGGCGCAGCAGGGCATAGGCGTTGGAGCGGGGCGAGCGCGTGCGCTCGTCGCCGTTCACCACTTCCTTGTCCTTGTAGAGCGAGTGCGCGGCGATACCGTATTCGGCGATCTCGTGCATGCGCTTGGTGCGGATCTGCAGCTCGATGCGCTGGCGCGACGGGCCGACGATGGTCGTGTGGATCGACTGGTAGTCGTTCTGCTTCGGCGTCGAAATGTAGTCCTTGAAGCGGCCGGGCACGACGCGCCAGCGCGTGTGCACGATGCCGAGCGCGGCGTAACAGGCGGGAATGTCGTCGACGAGGATGCGGAAGGCATAGACGTCGGAAAGCTGCTCGAAGGAGAGCGACTTCGACTGCATCTTGCGGAAGACCGAATAGGGCGTCTTCTGCCGGCCCTTGACGAGGGCGTCCGGCAGGCCGTTCACCACGAGCAGTTCGCGCAGCTCGTCCTCGATCTTGCGGATCAGGCCCTCGTTGCGGCGGGAAAGGTCCTCCAGCTTGCGGGTGACGGTGTCGAAGGCTTCCGGGTTGATGTGGCGGAAGGAGAGGTTTTCCAGCTCCTCGCGCATGTCCTGCATGCCCATGCGGCCGGCGAGCGGCGCATAGATGTCCATCGTCTCCTCGGAGATGCGGGCGCGCTTTTCCGGCGACATGTGATCGAGCGTGCGCATGTTGTGCAGGCGGTCGGCGAGCTTGACCAGGAGCACGCGCACGTCGTCGGAAATGGCGAGCAGGAGCTTGCGCAGGTTTTCCGCCTGCTTGGCCTTCTTGGAGACGAGGTCGAGCTTCTTGATCTTGGTGAGGCCTTCGACCAGGGCGCCGATGTCCTCGCCGAACAGTTCGTCGATCTCGGCGCGCGTCGCGCTCGTGTCCTCGATCGTGTCGTGCAGCAGGGCGACGGCGATGGTCGATTCGTCCAGACGCATCTCGGTGAGAATGGCCGCGACTTCGAGGGGATGCGAAATGTAGGGATCGCCGCTCGCCCGCTTCTGCTGCCCGTGCTTCTGCATGGCATAGACATAGGCCTTGTTCAGCAGGGCCTCGTTGGCATCCGGCTTGTATTTCTGAACCCGTTCGACGAGTTCATATTGACGCATCATCCTCGGTCGGCTCCCTCCCCGCCGCGCGGGGGCAAAAAAAAGTGCGCCCCGACCTTAAGAGGGGCGCACCGGCATCCGCAATATAAAAATAGGCAATAGGAATTAGGCAATAGCCAATAGGGATTGGCATGTCGGCCGTCTTGTGGGCCGAAATGCCTACTGCCTACTGCCTACTGCCTGCCCCGGCATCAGTAATCGTCGCTCTTTTCCGGCGGCACGAGGCCTTCGATGCCGGCCAGCAGCTCTTCTTCCGACATGCGGTCGAAGGCGATGGTCTCCGGCTGGTCCTCGTCCTCTTCGATCGCGACGACGCCGGACGCGGCATCGGCGACCAGGCTTGCCGGGTCGGGCTCGGGCTCGTCCACTTCCACATGCTTCTGCAGCGAGTGGATCAGGTCTTCCTTGAGGTCGTCGGGCGAAAGCGTCTCGTCGGCGATCTCGCGCAGTGCGACGACGGGGTTCTTGTCGTTGTCGCGGTCGATGGTGATGGCGGCGCCCTGCGAGATGAGGCGGGCGCGATGGCTTGCAAGAAGAACCAGCTCGAAGCGGTTGTCTACCTTGTCAATGCAATCTTCAACGGTGACACGGGCCATTGCCTGTCCTTTGCGGTCATGAATTTCAGGAGTTTGCATGCCCGATACAGGCAATGGAAGGCAAATTCAAGTTTTTCCTTCCCCTTGCCGCCGGCGCGCGTGTCGTAAGGCAGCCCATATAACTTCTGATTGGTGCCTCACGTTACGGGAAGTAAAAAGCTGAAAGATCGGACAAATGAGGTAAAGTGCGGGAACTATTCCCCAATTCCGAAGCCCTTGAATTTGCTGAAACGATACCGGCCGGAAAAATCGCCTTCGCAACCTAGATTTGCTTGGAAAGCCCGGCCCTCTGCCCTAAATGAAGATTATATGAAAAACAGTTAATTCAACCGGATAGTGCATCCGGCCACCTCGGCACTTGGCCAAAACACGACCGTTTACATCAACTTCTATTTAAAAGGATTTCGCAGTATGTTCGACCCCCGCGAGAAAATCGCCCTCTTCATCGACGGTGCAAATCTCTATGCGGCTTCCAGGACACTCGGGTTCGACATCGATTACAGAAAGCTCCTGAAGGCCTTCCAGAAGCGCGGCTATCTTCTGCGCGCCTATTACTATACCGCCCTCATCGAGGACCAGGAATATTCTTCGATCCGCCCGCTGATCGACTGGCTCGACTATAACGGCTACAAGGTCGTCACCAAGCCGGCCAAGGAATTCACCGATTCGCTCGGCCGCCGCAAGATCAAGGGCAACATGGACATCGAGCTGGCCATCGACGCGATGGAGCAGTCCGAGACCGTCGACCACCTCGTCATCTTCTCCGGCGACGGCGATTTCACCACGCTCGTCGAGGCGCTGCAGCGCCGGGGCCGCAAGGTGTCCGTCGTCTCGACCATGCAGACGCAGCCGCCGATGATCGCCGACGACCTGCGCCGCCAGGCCGACTACTTCATCGATCTCGGCTCGCTGAAGGCCGAGATCGGCCGCGACCCTTCCGAACGCCCGCAGCGCGCCACCGAACCGGTGGAGACCGTCAGCGACTGAGGCAAGCGGATCGGACCGAGGATGACTGACGGCAGTGGGCGGGGCGAGGCTCCCCTCCCCAACTTCGTGCATGCTCCGATGCGGGAAAAGCGCCGGAAACCGGCCTTTTCAAGCTTTCCTTAAACATTGAATTAAATTCCCTTGCGGGGTCTCAAGCTTCTTCAAGACTCCCCTGCTATTCCCGATATCGGACAGCCATTTCGCATTGGGACATCGGGACAATGGTGGACGCAGTATCGCTTTCGGCAAACAGCTACCGGGGAGCATCGAGCGCGCTCGACATGCGCGCGCCGGCCATGGCGGCGGAAACCCGCCCCGCGGTCTCCGCCCTCGCCGCGCTTGCCGCGCCGCAGCCGGTCACCCAGGTTTCGACCCCGTCCGACATCGCCGGGGAGATCGGCGACCTCAGCTTCCTCTATGCGCCGAACGGGCTGCCGGGCATCTCCGCCCTGCCCGCCTACGCCGTGCCGCCCTCCCAGGCGGCAGCGGACGAGCAGGTCGCCAACAACAGCCGCAACCCGACCGCGCGCCTCGCCATCGAGAGCAACGACCTCAACAGCCTGATGTCGAGCTTCCTGACGGCCCGCACCCCGAGCGTCAACCCGGCCGCCTCGCCGGACGTGCCGGCGGATGCCGGCAGCGAGCAGCTTGCGCGCCAGTCGGTCATCGCGCAGCTTTACAGCCAGTTCTAAGGAAGAGAAGCGAGGAAGGGCGCCTCAGCCGCGCTCGCGCAGCAGGCGGCCCTTCTGGCGATTCCAGTCGCGCTCCTTCTCGGTCTCGCGCTTGTCGTGCAGCTTCTTGCCCTTGGCGAGCGCGAGTTCGAGCTTTGCCCGGCCGACATCGTTGAAGTAGATCTTGAGCGGCACCAGCGTCATGCCCTCGCGATTGATCGCGTTGCGCAGGCGATGGATTTCCCGCCGGGACAGCAGAAGCTTGCGCCGCCGGCGGGTCTCGTGGTTGAAGCGGTTGGCCTGGAGATATTCCGGCAGGTAGGAATTGATCAGCCAGATCTCGCCGCCCTCGTCCGAAGCATAGGATTCCGCGATGTTCGCCTTGCCTTCGCGCAGCGACTTGACCTCCGTGCCGGTCAGGACGAGACCGGCTTCGTAGGTATCGATGATCTCGTAGTTGAAGCGGGCCTTGCGGTTCTCCGCCACAATCTTCTTGACCGTCGTCGGACGCGCTTTCGTCGCCATGTCAGTTCAGCAGGCCGGCGTGGCGCAGCGCCGCGTCGATGGCTGCCTCCGTGGCCGGCTCCAGCGTGGAGAGCAGCGGCGAGCGGACGGTGCGGTTCATGCCGCGCGTGCGGTTCAGCGCGTATTTCGCGCCACACAGGCCCGGCTCGAGGAAGATCGCCTTGTGCAGCGGCATCAGCTTGTCCTGGTATTCCAGCGCGCTGGCGTAATCGCCGGCGAGCGTCGCCACCTGGAGTTCCGCACAGAGCCGCGGCGCGACATTCGCCGTCACCGAAATGCAGCCCACGCCGCCATGGGCGTTGAAGCCGAGCGCGGTGGCATCCTCGCCGGAAAGCTGGACGAAATCCTTGCCGCAGGCGATGCGCTGTTCGGAAACGCGCTCGATCTTGCCGGTCGCGTCCTTGACGCCGACGATCGAGGCATACGCCTTGGCGAGGGCACCCATCGTCTCGGGCGACATGTCGACCACCGAGCGGCCGGGAATGTTATAGATGACGATCGGCAGCTTCACGCTTTCGGCGATCGCCGCGAAATGCGTGAAGAGCCCCTTCTGCGTCGGCTTGTTGTAATAGGGCGTGACGACGAGGATGGCGTCCGCGCCCGCCTTTTCGGCGTGCTGGGCGAGGTCGATCGCTTCCTTCGTGTTGTTCGAGCCCGCACCGGCGATCACCGGCACGCGGCCAGCCGAGACCTTGATGCAGAGTTCCACCACCCGTTTGTGCTCGTCATGCGACAGCGTCGGCGATTCGCCGGTGGTGCCGACCGGGACGAGGCCGTGGCTGCCTTCGCCGATCTGCCATTCGACATGCGCGGCGAAGGCGTCTTCATCGACGGCGCCGGCATCGGTGAACGGGGTGACGAGAGCGGGAATGGATCCCTTGAACATCGAGAACTCCTGAGGCCAGAGCCGCCCTTGGGCTTACATGCTTTGGCCGTATTCCGTGGTTAAAAACGCCCGCACAATAATCATGTGACAGTCCTGCGGCAAGCGGCGCGACGGGCGTTTTTCATGCATGATCAAGGCGGAAGGGCGGCGGATGCGCGAATATTCGCTTCCCCTGATCCGTCGCTTGGAAAGCAGGCCCTTTCACGGCTTAGTGAGGGCTGCGGTTAAGGCTTCGTTAAGGCAACAAAGGGTTAATTGATTGTCAAGGTTCCGGCGGAAAATGACGTTCTGGACGCGCCGCCGGTCAGGCATCCGGGATGTAGCATGATCTCGAGAAACAGTTTCATCCTTTGTGCCTTGCTGCTTGCCGGTGCGGCCGGCCTTGCGCTGCGCTCTTCGCCGGTCGAGGCGGAAAACACCACGGTGCCGGTGATAAAGCCGCTCGGCTTTGCCGCGGACATGCCGTCGAAGGACATCATCACCAGTGCCATTCCGCGCACGGACAGCCTGCAGCCGGCGAGCGCGGAGCTGCGCGAGGGGCTCGACGCGCTTTCCAATCGCGATGCGGCCCTTGCCATTGCAGCGCGCAACCGCCTGCCGCCCGACAGCCTCGACCGGCATATCCTGACCTGGGCGATCGCCGTCTCCGGCCAGCGGGGCGTTCCGTCCTGGGAGATCGCCGCCGCCCAGAAGGAGCTGAAGGGCTGGCCGGGCCTGAAGGCGCTGCGTGCCAATTCCGAGCGGGCGCTTTCCCGTGAAAATCCGCCGGCGGCCGATGTGCTCGCCGCCTTCGGCACGACCCGCCCGGAAACGGCGGAAGGCGCGGTCGCGCTCTGCCGCGCGCTCGTCGCGACCGGCAATGCGGTGCGCGCCGGCGAGGTCCTGCGGTCCTTCTGGCAGAAGGAAACGCTTTCCAAGGAACTCGAAAGCAGGATCCTCGGCGAATTCGGCGCGCTCTTGACCGTCGCCGACCACAAGATGCGCATGGAGATGCTGCTCTATCGCGACCGCGTCGACCAGGCGCAGCGGTTCGGCGATCTCGGCAAGGCGCAGTCGCTCTATCGCGCCTGGGCGGCGGTCATTCGCAAGAACAAGACGGCCGGCACCCTGATCAAGGCCGTCGATGCGAGCTGGCAGAAGGACCCCGCCTATACGTTCCTGCGCATCCGCCATCTGCGCAACAACGAGGAATACCGCGCAGCCGGAAAGCTCTTCTCCGCCATGCCGGAGGATCCGGCGCGGCTGGTCAATCCCGGCGCCTGGTGGAACGAGCAGCGCATCGTCAGCCGCGGCCTTGCCGATCTCGGCGACTTTCGCGATGCCTATCGCGTCGCGGCCCGCCACGGCGCGGACGACCCGACGGATATCGTCGAGGCGGAGTTCCATGCCGGCTGGTATGCGCTGCGCGATCTCGACGACCCGAAGACCGCGGCCGGCCATTTCCGGCGCATCCTGCAGGCCTCCGACCGGCCGCTCTCCGTCTCCCGCGCCTGGTACTGGCTGGGACGGACGGCGGAAAAGGGCAATCCGAAGGAGGCAAAGGACTATTTCGCCAAGGCGGCGAACTTCTCCGGCACCTTCTACGGCCAGCTCGCCGCCGCGCGGCTCGGCCGCACGGCGTTGAACGTCGCCTATCCGAAGCCGACCGAGGAGGAACGCGCCCGCTTCAACCAGCGCGAGGCCGTGCAGGCGATCGCCCGCCTGCAGGCGGCCGGGCACGGCTGGCGCGGCGACAGCCTCTACCGGGCGCTCGCCGGCGAGCTGATGAGCCCTGGCGAGCTCGCGCTTCTCGCCGCGCAGGCCGAGAAGGGTGGCAACCACCAGCTCTCGCTGCAGATCGGCAAGATCGCCTTCGGGCGCGGCATCGATGTGGCGGCGCTGGCCTTCCCGATCGGCGTCATTCCCGACGATGCCGACATTGCCGGTTCCGGCAAGGCGCTCGCCTATGCCATCGCCCGGCAGGAAAGCGCCTTCAACCCGGCTGCCGTCTCTCCCGCCAATGCGCAGGGCCTGCTGCAGCTCATGCCTGGCACGGCGCAGGGCGTGGCGAAACGCTATGGCCTTGCCTATTCCAAGGAGCGGCTGACGACGGACGCCGCCTACAACGCCACTCTCGGCGCCCACTATCTCGGCGAGCAGATCAGCGATTTCGGCGGCTCCTATGTGCTGACCTTCATTGCCTACAATGCGGGTCCCCGCCGCGTGCCGCAGTGGATCGCCCGCTATGGCGACCCGCGCGGCAAGCCGATCGACGAGGTCGTCGACTGGATCGAGCGCATCCCCTTCTCCGAAACCCGCAGCTACGTGCAGCGCGTGATGGAGAACTACCAGGTCTACAAGACCCGTCTTGGCCAGAAGGCCGATATCGTGCACGATCTCAGCGTCGGCCGCTGAGGCGGCCCTGCTCCCCGCCGGAGCGTTTCCGCTTCCCCCGGATCGCGCGCCCGGCCTTTCACAATATATGCGAACGCAAAACCGCTTCGCACTTTTGCCGGAATTGCTCTAGGCTGGCCGTCCCTACCCGTTCGGAGTGTCCCGGCCCGAACGTCCTTCCCCAACAGTCAGGCGGATGCACAGACATGGACGGATTCGAAAGCCGCTTCTTCCCAGCCGAAGACGGACTGATGCTGCATGCCCGCGATTACGCACCAGCCGCGGCCGACGGCCGGCTGCCGCTCGTCTGCCTGCCCGGCCTCAGCCGCAACGGGCGCGACTTCCACCCGCTCGCCTTGCGCCTCGCGCAGGATCCCGCCGCCCCGCGCCGCGTCATCGCGCTCGATTACCGCGGGCGCGGGCTTTCGGCCCATGACGGCAATGCGGCCAACTACACTGTCGCGGTGGAATGCCGGGACGTCCTCACCGCCCTGTCCGCCTTCGGCCTCACCCGCGCGCTTTTTGCGGGGACCTCGCGCGGCGGGCTGATCCTGCATGTCATGGCGGCCGTGCGGCCCGACTGCATTGCGGGCGCGATCCTCAACGATATCGGACCGGAAATCGAGGCGGACGGCCTCGAGGAGATTCGCGACTATCTTTCCCGCGCGACCTTTCCCGCCAGTTTCGCGGCGGCGGCCGAGGGGCTGAGGGCGCTGCACGGCGCCACCTTCCCTGCCCTTTCGGACGCCGACTGGCACGACATGGCCGAAGCGATCTATGCCGAGCGGGACGGCCGGATCGTCGCCGACTTCGATCCCGGGCTGACGGACCAGCTGCAGGCCATCGACTTTTCAAAGCCGCTTCCGACGCTCTGGCCGCAATTCGAGCTGCTGGCGCAAAAGCCGCTGCTCGTGGTGCGCGGCGAACAGTCCCGGCTGTTTTCCCGGCAGACGCTCGCCCGCATGGCGGCCCATGCCGCCACCGTCCGCACGGTGACCGCGCCGGGACAGGGGCATGCCCCGCTCCTGCACCATGCCGACGTCTTCCCGTCGGTCGAGGCGTTCCTCGCCGGCCTGGACGGCTGAACCCCGCGCCATACCCCCGTGTTCCGCCCGCGCCTCCCGCAATGCGCGGTCCGAGGGGCGCTCCAAAACGAAAAGACCCGGCTCGAAAGCCGGGTCTCCCATCACTGACAGAGGTCAGATCAGATTAGAACGAACGCTGCAGGCGGACGAAGCCGGACCAGTCGTCCTGGCCGCCCTTGGCACCGCCGCGCGGGCCGTCGACGTCGGTGTACTGCAGGCTGACCTTGGCGGTCAGGTCGGTCACGATCGTGTAGTCGAGCGTGACGCCGGCGCGCCATGCGTCGCGGTCGCCGACATAGTCGCCGCTCAGATCGTAGTCGATCGTGCCCCAGTACTGGAAGCCGGGGGTGATGGCCAGCTTGTCGGTCAGGTTAGCCTTGTACGAGGCAGCGACCGACCATTCGGAAGCGTCCCAGTAACGGTTTGCGCCCGACGACCAGACGGCTGCGCCCTGCAGGGTGCCCGGGCCGACGTCAGCGGAGATGAGGCCGCGGATGTTGCCGTTTTCGGCGTCGAAGTCGTAGGAGCCGAGCAGGTCAGCGCTGACGGCGCCGAACGAGCCGGTGACAACGCCCGAGATGCCGAGGTTGTCTTCGAAGCGCGACCAAGCCTTGTTGGCGAACGATTCGAGAGCGACCGTAGCGGAGAAGGCGCCGCCTTCGTACTTGTACGAGATGGCGTTCAGCAGCGTGTTGCCGCCGATGACGTTCAGGAAGCCGCCGTCGAGAGCGTCGGTTTCGCCGTTGATGCCCTTATCCCACTCCGTGTAGAAGTAGCCGGCCTTGAAGCCGCCGAGCTGGATCCATGCGCCGTCCAGGAAGGTGTCCTGGTGGGAGTCAGCCTGAAGGTCGATGTGGCCGGTCAGCGTGCCGAGCTCGGTGTCGCTCTTGGCGTCGAGCGAGATGTAACCACGCGTACCAACGCGGTAGCCAGCGTCGTTGCCGACAGCGTTTTCAGCGAAGTCAACCTGGAAACGGACGTAGCCGCTGATCTGCAGGCAGGTTTCGGTGCCCGGAATGTAGAAGTAACCCGTGCCGAATGCGTCGCAAACGCGAACGTATTCCATCGGCTCCGGCTCGGCGGCAACGATAGCGTCGGCGGCCTGAGCGCCGGAGACTGCTGCGAGAGCAGCAGCGGAGCCGATGAGAAGGCTCTTGATGTTCATTTTCTGACCTCCAGTCAAAAAGTTTCAAACGGGTCTGGGTTTTTTGCTGAAGGACAGCGTTCCCTGCCCCATCCCCAAGTTCAGGAAGCGGACGATCAACCGCCCCTGCTTCCGAAGGTGAAAATACAAGACGCGCCTCCGTAAGCAATCTCCAAACTGAAAGGAGGCAGGGTTTGTGTCAGCCTTCGCCCCGCGCTGTTGCGGAAAGGACACAAAATGGCGGGGCAGATCGCTAAAAGTTTATGGATCCTTAACAAAAGGCCTTATGAAGCGGGCACTTAGCCGGGCGGTTTTTCCGAATCCTCCCGCCATAGACCGGGCAAAAAGAGGGCGAAGCCTGCGCTTTAACGTGGCGGACGGGCATTTTTCCCGCTGTCGCTCCCCATCGTCAACGCCCCGGCAGGACCGGAAACGGGAATCGGCACGGCCCGTTTCGGGGGTGGTTCGGGAGAATCAGGCGGCGGACTTTACGAGGATATGGACAGGGCGCGCGCGGCGAACGAAACGGCCTTCGTTCACGCCGGCGACGGGATGTCGCCGGCCCGTCATATATATAATGTCGAGCAGGACGCATTTCAGCACGCAGAAAAGAGGCCTGCCCCCGGCACGCCAGGGGCCGGCGGCGCGCGATGCTGCTTTTTCTGACTGGAGGTCAGAAAATGAACATCAAGAGCCTTCTCATCGGCTCCGCTGCTGCTCTCGCAGCAGTCTCCGGCGCTCAGGCCGCCGACGCTATCGTTGCCGCCGAGCCGGAGCCGATGGAATACGTTCGCGTTTGCGACGCATTCGGCACGGGTTACTTCTACATTCCGGGCACCGAAACCTGCCTGCAGATCAGCGGCTACGTCCGTTTCCAGGTTGACTTCGCCGAGCATGGCCGCAGCGGCTCCACCGGCGCCTGGCTGACGAATGACGCTGCTTACAAGACCAATACCCGTGGTTATCTCTCCATCGACGCCAAGAGCGACACCGAGCTCGGCACGCTGACCGGCCACATCGACCTCCAGAGCGACTCTGGTGCCGACACCTTCCTGGACGGCGCATGGATCCAGCTCGGCGGCTTCAAGGCCGGCTACTTCTACACGGAGTGGGATAAGGGCATCAACGGCGAAACCGACGCTCTCGACGGCGGCTTCCTGAACGTCATCGGCGGCAACACGCTGCTGAACGCCATCTCGTACAAGTACGAAGGCGGCGCCTTCTCCGCCACGGCTTCGCTCGAGACCTTCGCAACCAACACCTGGTCGGAGTTCTCCGACAACCTCGGCATCTCGGGCGTTGTAACCGGCTCGTTCGGCGCCGTCAGCGCTGACCTGCTCGGCTCCTACGACTTCGACGCCGAAAACGGCAACATCCGCGGCCTCGTCTCCGTTGACGTCGGCCCGGGCACCCTGCAGGGCGCAGCCGTCTGGTCGTCGGGCGCAAACCGTTACTGGGACGCTTCCGAATGGTCGGTCGCTGCCTCGTACAAGGCAAACCTGACCGACAAGCTGGCCATCACCCCCGGCTTCCAGTACTGGGGCACGATCGACTACGATCTGAGCGGCGACTATGTCGGCGACCGCGATGCATGGCGCGCCGGCGTCACGCTCGACTACACGATCGTGACCGACCTGACCGCCAAGGTCAGCCTGCAGTACACCGACGTCGATGGCCCGCGCTTCGACGGCAAGAAGAGCGGCATGGACGACTGGTCCGGCTTCGTCCGCCTGCAGCGCTCGTTCTGATAGAATAGCGACCGAAAACAGAAAACCCGGCTGCAAGCCGGGTTTTTGCTTTCTGCTAATTTAGGGGATGTTTTGGCAGGAATCCAGCAATCATTTTGTGCAACCACTGCGCGATGCATGCGCCGCGGGGTCCCCAAATGCAAAAAGTTGCCCCAAATTTTGGCAACTACAACCTGAACTATAATTTTTCTTCATTAATTCAGCCAAAAATATCAAAGCGTGTTACATTGCGCTGGCTGCTTGATCGCTATAGCGACGTGCTTTGGGAGCCGGGATCTCACAAATATAATGTCCTGTCCTTCGTCGGGGAGCTCGACGAAATCCTTCTCGGCACAACCTTTACGGATTTCACCGACGAGATGGTGGACAGCCTGATCGCGGCGTTGCGCAAGCGCGGCAACAGCAATGCCACGATCAACCGGAAGATGGCCGCGCTCAGCAAGCTGCTGCGCAAGGCATACCGGATGGGCGACATCGAGAGCCTCCCGGAATTCAAGCGCCAGCGGGAAAAGGCTGGCCGTATCCGCTTTCTCGATCCCGACGAGGAGGCGCGGCTTTTTGCAAGGATCCTTGAAATATCCGATCTTTACGGTCGCCTCTGCATCTTCCTCGTCGATACCGGCGCACGTCTTGGCGAAGGCATCGGCCTTCGATGGCAGGACATCCAGGGCGAGCGCGTCACCTTCTGGCTGACCAAGAGCGGGAAAAGCCGTTCCGTGCCGCTTACCGAACGCGCGGCCGCCGCCATCCACGCGTCGGACAGGCGAAAACGCGGCCCCTTCGCGGGCATCGCCCAGCCAAAATTCCGCGCGGCCTGGAACGAGGCGAAGCAGACGGTGGGACTGGGCACGGATCCCGACGTCGTGCCGCATATCCTGCGCCACACCTGCGCTTCACGGCTTGTCCAGGGCGGCATCGATATCAGACGCGTCCAGACCTGGCTGGGCCACCAGACCCTGCAGATGACCATGCGCTACGCGCATCTCGCCTCCAGCGACCTGGACATCTGCGTGCCCATTCTGGAACGCGCGGCACGCCGCAAGGCAGGCTGACGATTTTCCGGACGTGTCTGGGAGCCTTGCCGAAGCACAAGGAACTGGCGGAGAAGAAGGGATTCGAACCCTCGATACCGTTTCCGGTATACTCCCTTAGCAGGGGAGCGCCTTCGACCACTCGGCCACCTCTCCGCTCGCGGTCTCACTATGCGGCAGCGCTTGCGATTGCAAGGCTTTTTTGGTTTTCACCCACATTTTGATGACGGTGCCGCGCCTTCGGGCCGGAACCGCGACTGCGCCCTCCCCGCTTCCGCCTGCGGAATTTTTGCCGGCCGGCCTCGAAAATGCCTTCTGCCTCCCCACTTTGTTCAACAGCGGTTCAGCTTGCCGGCGCTAGAAGTCGGACAACAGCACATGGTTGCAGAAAGGAACGAGGACATGGCCTATGTATACAAGGGCACGAACGGAGACGACTACGTCGTCCAGAACTCGCGCACCGAGGTCGAGATCTACACCTATGGCGGCGATGACGAAATCGTTCTGAACCGGACCGACAGCCGGGGCGGCCTCAACTATGTCGAAGCCGGCAGCGGCAACGATCTCGTGCGCAACAGTTTCGAGGGCGGCAACGACATCTTCCTGGGCTCCGGCAACGACGTCTACAAGCACGACGGCTCGGCCAAGGCCAGCGGCGAATACGACATCGTCCGCGGCGGCGACGGCAATGACCGGTTCGAGGTGAAGACGCTCGCCAGCGTCTACAAGGGCGACAGCGGCAACGACACCTTCTATTCGGTCGGCTACCGCAACTCGTTCAACGGCGGCTCCGGCAACGACACGATCAACTACTCGCTGCAGGATTCCTCCAGCGAGAGGGGCCGCGGCATCTATGTCGACCTTGACAAGGGCTTTGCGAAGGCCGTCGAAGGGCGCACCGAGAAGCTGAGCAGCATCGAGAACGCCACGGGCACCCGCGCCAACGACACGCTGATCGGCACCGGCGGCAACAACACGCTGCGCGGCGGCAACGGCAACGACCAGCTGGAAGGGCTCGGCGGCAACGACAAGCTCTATGGCGGCTCCGGCAAGGACGTCCTCTACGGCGACAACGGCAATGACGACCTTTACGGCGGCGGCGGCAACGACCGGCTCTACGGCGGCTCCGGCAACGACGACCTCGTCGGCGGCGCGGGCAACGACCTCCTGGTCGGCGGCAGCGGCAACGACTTCCTTGTCGGCGGCTCCGGTGCCGATACGTTCCGCTTCGTGCGCACCTCCGACAGCAAGGTCGGCTCGCAGCGCGACGTGATCGACGACTTCAAGCCGGAGAGCCAGGGCGACGTCATCGACCTGCGCGACATCGACGCCGATACGGGCCGGGGCGGCAACAACGCCTTCACCTTCATCGGCAAGGATGCCTTCTCCGGCACCGCAGGGGAACTGCGCTACTCGGGCACGATCATCTCCGGCGACGTGGACGGCGACGGCCGCGCCGATTTCGAGATTGACGCCGGCCTCACGCGCTACTATTCGAGCGACTTCCTGCTCTAAGCTCCGCCCCCGGCACCAGGGGGCGCCTCCGAGCTTGTCATGCCGCACGCGCCAGCAACGCGTGCGGCATTTCTCGTTGTAATCCTTGTGAAAAAGCGCGCGGCGTGCCGTTCGGGCAGGGTCAGCCGCGGCCAGGCCCGCCGAATCAGATCTTCGGACAGGCGACGACATGGCGCCCTGCGGCAACCCGGCCTTCACGCCGGGACAGGGCAATCCGACGCGCCGTTTCGGCCTTCATGGACTTTTCCCCACAAAACGAGAACCGCCAGCGACCTTTCTGGTCGCTGGCGGTTCTGAATCCGGTCCACCGGAATTGCGCTGGCACCTTGTCTGTCCGCCGCCGAAGCGTTGCCGCTTCGGCGGGACACGCCTCAGGTTCGGGCGGCCAGGCGGTCGATCGCGTTCTGCGTCGAGGTGCCGAAGTCGCCGTCGATCGGGCCGCTATAGTAGCCACGATCCTTGAGGATCTGCTGGAACTCCTTGCGGAACTGCGGCGTGAAGTTCGCCGGCGAGCCCTTGAGTTCCTGCAGCTTGCCCTGATCGCCGCCCTCGACGCTGGCGGCGGCCCAGCGGGCGGCCTCCTTGGCGTTGGCGCGCGTGCCGAGGCCCTGGTCGTAGAGGCGGGAGAGATTGCCCATGGCATAGGTGTTGCCACCGTTCGCCGCCTTTTCGTACCAGTTGCGGGCCTCGGCATAGTCCTGCTTCACGCCGTTGCCGACGTCGTAGAGCCAGCCGATCGAGGCCATCGAATAGTAGTCGTTGAAGGCCGCGGCCTTCTCGTACCACTTGCGCGCCTCGACATAATCGACCGCGACGCCGAGGCCGGACTGGTAGGCATAGCCGACGGAGGACATGGCGTTGACGTCGCCGCCCTCGGCACCCTTCAGGTACCAGTCGAGCGAGGCATTGTAGTCGCGTGCCGTGCCGAGGCCCTCGCGGTAGAACCAGCCCATCGTGGCCTGCGCATTGGCATAGCCCTGCTCGGCGGCCTTGCGATACCACTTGATGGCCTCGTCATAGTCCTTGCGCGTGCCGTTGTAGCCTTCGCGGTAGAGCCAGCCGAGCGAGGCCTGGGCATAGGGATTGCCGGCATTCGAGGCCTGCTCGAACATGCGGGTGCCCTTGGCCATGTCGACCGGGCCATCCGTGCCGTAAATCGAGTACCAGGCAAGGTTGGTCAGCGCGTAGAGGTTCCCCTCGTCGGCGGCCTTCTGGTACAGCTCGCGCGCCTTCGGGAAGTTGCGTGCCGCGTCGTGGGCGCGGCCCAGCATGTTGCGGATCGAGTTGTCCGACGGATTGGCGTTGAGCGCCGCCTCGCAGACCGGGATCGCGCGGCCGTAGTCGATCTGCGCGAAGAGCTTGCCGAGGAAGCCCGGGCGCAGGTTCGGTTCGCCGGCGAGTTCATAGCACTGGTCGGCATCCGAACCGCCGAGGGTCACCGTCGACTGGCTGTTGTCGGTGGTGGTCGTGTTGCTGTTCGTCAGCGAGGTGGTGGTGCTGTCGTTGCGGCCCGTTGCGAGCTTGTCGATGGCGGCGAGCGTCGCCGCGCCGAACTCGCCATCGGCCGAACCGCTGTAGTAGCCGCGTTCCTTCAGGAGGTTCTGCATCTCCTTGCGGAAGGCGACCGTGAAGTTGCCCGGATTGTCCTTGAGCTCCTTCAGCTTGTTGGCATCGCCGCTTTCGACCGAGGCAGCCGCCCAGCGGACGGCTTCCTTGGCGTCGGCCGGCGTGCCGAGACCCTGGTCGTAGAGGCGCGACAGGTTGCCCATGGCATAGGCGCTGCCGGCATTGGCGGCCTTCTCGTACCAGTAGCGGGCTTCGACATAGTCCTGCTTCACGCCGTTGCCGACGTCATAGAGCCAGGCGAGCGAGGCCATCGAGTAGGAATCGCCGATATTGGCGGCCTTCTCGTACCAGACCTTGGCCTCCGCGTAGTTCTGCGCCGTGCCGAGGCCGTTCTGGTAGGCCCAGCCGAGCGAGGACATGGCATTGGCATCGCCCGCATCGGCCGCCTTGCGATACCAGTTGAGCGACTGGACGTAATCCTGCGAGACGCCGAGGCCTTCGCGGTAGAACCAGCCCATGGTCGCCATGGCGTTGGCATAGCCCTGGTTGGCCGACTGCTGGTACCACTTCACCGCCTCGTTGTAGTCCTGGCGCGTGCCGCCGTAGCCTTCGCGGTAGAGCCAGCCGAGCGAGGCCTGGGCATAGGAGTTGCCGGCGATCGAGGCCTTCTCGAACATCGACAGGCCCTTGGCGACATCGACCGGGCCATCCGTGCCGTAGACGGAGAACCAGGCAAGGTTCGTCAGGGCGTACATGTTGCCGAGCTCGATCGCCTTCTCGTAGTTGCGGCGGGCTTCGACATAGTTGCGGTCGGCGTCGTGCGCGCGGCCGAGCAGGTTGACGAGCATGCCGTCGGACGGGTTCTCGTTGACGGCCTGCGCGCAGGCGGTGAGCGCCCGCTTGGCATCGATCTTCAGGAAGTTGACGCCCATGAAGCCGGGCAGCGACTGCGGCTCGCCGGCAAGCAGGAAGCAGTCGCGCGAGGCCGGCGTCTCCTTGCCGGTGACGTCGACGCTGAGGCCCTTCTTGGGCTCCAGCGCGGCGATGAGCTGTTCGGCATCGCTGCGGTGCTGGCTGTCCGGATAGCGCTCGATGAAGCGCTGGAGCGCGGCCGCGTCGGTCGAGCCCTTCAGGGCCTCCCATGCGATGCCGGCTGCATCCTGCCCGTCGTTCTGGGTGGCTTCCTTGAGGCTGGCGAGCTTCTTTTCCGCCAGCATCTTGTAGACCGGATCCTTGCCGTGCTTCTCGATGAAGGCGTTGATCAGGTCCTCGTCGGCGAGGTCGCGGATGTTCTGCCAGTCGGCGGCCGCTTCCGACTGGCCGTTCGGCGAGATTTCCTGCGTGTTGCCGCTGTTGTTGACGTTGATGTTCACTTCCTTGATGTTCAGGAAGATCTGCGCGCCGCCGAGCGAACCGTAGACGAAGGGCTCCTGCTCGCGGTTGGTGACTTCCACCACCTCGTCGCGCACCTTGCCGAGCGCGATGCGCACGTCGAGGCCGGGCTCCGTCAGGTATTTCGACAGGGCGGAGGCGAACGGGCTGTTCCTGCCCTCGCCGTCCAGCGCCACGGTGCCGGCCTTCGAGGCGAAGGCGATCAGCGTGTCGGCCGATTCCGGCTCGACGCGGGCAAGGCCGCGCGTGACGGCGCGCGTGCCGATCGACCGTGTCATCGAGGCGGAGAACGGGTTGTTGCGGCAGGCATCGAGGATGAAGAGCTTCAGCCTCTTGGCGCCTTCCAGCGAGCGCTGCACGCGGTCGATGGCGACGCTCTCGTCCTCGACGTCGCGGTCGCTCCTCAGCGCCGCGTCGACGGGGATGAGGTAGTTGACCCCGTTCATCTCCATGGCGTGGCCGGAATAGTAGACCACCGCCATTTCGGCATCCATCGAATCGTCCTCGAACTCGCGCAGCGCCTTCACCATGGCGGCGCGGTCGAGATCGTGGACGGTCTTGACGGAATCGAAACCTGCGTTTTCGAACGAGGCGCGCATCAGCTCGACATCGTTCGCAGGGTTGTTGAGCTGGGCGGTCTCTTCGTATTTCTGATTGCCTATCAGCAGTGCAACGCGTTTCGCCTCTGCGGCGCCCGCATTGAACACGACGACGGCAACCGAGACGAAGAGGACCGGCGCCCAGCGTCTCTGCATTTGCTTGATCATGCCCTTCCCTCCGGCATTATTGCCGAGAGTATTACGTATGGCCCCTGCCGTTTCAATGTGCGGCCGGCCGGATTTTTTTGACCCGGCCGGCGAGAACGTCATGCGGCGGCGATCTCGACCCAGCGGCCCTCGCGGAAAGATTGCGCCATGGCGTGCACCGATTTCTCGATGCGCAGGCCATGGTTGAAATCGATGGAATGCGAGGCCATGCCGGCGATGGCGGCGATCAGCTCGCGGCATTCGATGACCTTGAGATCGTTAAAGCCGAGGCCGTGGCCGGGGGCTGGAATGAACCGGTCATAGGGCTTGTGATGCGGGGCCGTCAGAATTGTGGAAAAGCCCTGCTCGCTCGCGCGGCCCGCCACCGTATAGAGCTGGAACTCGTTCATGCGCTCCTGGTCGAAGAGGATCGAGCCCTTCGAGCCGTAGATCTGCAGCGCGATGCGGCCCTTGCGGCCCCAGGCGGAACGGTTGGCCATCAGCACGCCGGAGATGCCGCCGGGAAGGCGCATCAGCACGCTGGCGATGTCGTGGTTCTCCACGGCGCGTCGGCCGCCCTCCTTCAGCGGGCGGTCGGCATAGGGCTTTGCCAGCGAGGCGATCACCGCCTCGACATGGCCGAACAGGCTCCAGAGCAGCGAAAGCGGGTGAACGGAGAAATCGTCGAGCGCGCCGTAACCGGAAGCGGCCTCGCTCTTCCAGTAGAACGGCGCTTCCGGATCGGCCATGAAATCCTCGTCCATCTCGACGCGGACATGGTTGACCGTGCCGATCGCGCTCTCGTCGATGAGGGAACGGATGTGCCGCATGACCGGGTTCTGGATATAGTTGTAGCCCATGACCGCGACCTTGCCGGAGGAGCGCTGGGCGGCGAGCATGCGCTCGGCATCGGCCAGCGCCGGCGCCATCGGCTTTTCGCACCAGACGTGTTTTCCCGCTTCCAGCGCGGCAATCGCCATCTCGGCGTGGAACTGGTTCGGCGTGGTCACCGAGATCACGTCGACCTCGGGATCGGCGAGGAGATCGCGCCAGTCGGCGGTCGATCTGGCAAAGCCGAATTCGCGGGCGCGGCTGGCGGCAAGCTCCGCATTGGCCTCGGCCAGATGCACGAGGCGCGGACGCTCCACGTCGCCGAAGACCGCGCTGACATTGTTCCAGGCAAGCGCATGGCACTTGCCCATGTAGCCGGTACCGATCAGTCCTATTCCCAAGGCCTTCATGCCGCCTCCTCCATCTGCCGGGGTTCCATTTCCACGCGCATGCAGCCGCAAAACCGCTACGCATTCGCGCCGGATTTGCTCTATACCTCGCCGTATATGCGTCTTCGGCACCATGCATAGCGGGAAAGATTTGGAACGAAAACTATCTTTTCTGAGAATATGGAATATTTATTTCGTTTGTCGCAGAATGGCCGCACGAGGGAGGACAGAACCATGAACAGCACCGAAGCGGCCCTTACACGCGTGCCCCGTGATTTCGACAGCCTGCGCAGCGTCATCATCGAGCGCAAGGTGAGCATGCCGAAGCGCCTGGCGCAGGTGGCGGCCTATGCGCTTTCCAATCCGGACGAGATGGCCTTCGGCACGGCGGCGAGCATCGCGACGGCCGCCGACGTGCAGCCCTCGACGCTGGTGCGCCTTGCCCACCACCTCGGCTATGAAGGTTTTTCCGACCTGCAGAACGTTTTCCGCGCCCGGCTGCGCGACCGCACGCTCTCCTATGAGGAGCGCCTGCTCTCCCTGGAGGCCGGGCCGGCGTCCAACAGCGACACGGAGCTGCTTTCCGGCTTTCTCACCGCCGCCAGCCAGTCCGTCGCGCGGCTTGCCAGCACCATCGACGGCGAGACCTTCTCCAGGTCCGTCGAGCTTCTGGCGCGGGCCGAGACGATCTATCTCGTCGCCAAGCGCCGCTCCTATCCGCTGACGGCGCACATGGCCTATGCGCTCGGCAAGCTCGGCATCCGCCACCAGATCATCGCCTCGCCGAACGGCATCGACGCCGAGATGACGCAGTTCGCCACCGCCAAGGATGCGGTGATCGCCGCCAGCTTCGCCCCCTATGCCGCCGAAAGCCTGACGCAGGCGCAGGAACTGGCCGCCCGCGGCGTGCCGATCGTCGCCATCACCGACTCGGTCTTCTCGCCGCTGGCCGCCTCCGCCACCCACTGGTTCGAGGTTTCCGAGGCGGACTATGCCGGCTTCCGCTCGCTCTCGGCCTCCATGGCGCTCGCCATGGCGCTGCCGGTCGCCATCGCCGAAAAGCGACGCAGCCTCAAGCGCGCCGCGAAGTGAAATGCTGTGGAATAAAAACGGAATGTATATTCCGAATTGACAGAATAATGGAATTCATGTTTCATTTTCCGCACGGACCGCCGCACCTTGAATGACGGCGCCGCGAGACCGGGAGGAAGACATGCCGCACACTGACCAGGGCCAGAGCCAGGACAAGACGCTCGACGTCATCACGATCGGCCGCTCGTCCGTCGATCTCTACGGCCAGCAGCTCGGCACGCGGCTGGAGGACACCGCTTCCTTCGCCAAATCCGTCGGCGGCTGCCCGGCCAACATCGCCATCGGCACCGCCCGCCTCGGCCTCAGGTCCGCGCTGATCACCCGCGTCGGCGACGAGCAGATGGGCCGCTTCATCCGCGAGCAATGCGCCCGCGAAGGCGTGAATGTGGAGGGCATCAGGACCGACAGGGAACGGCTGACGGCGCTCGTGCTGCTCGCCATCGAATCCGAAGGCGTCTCGCCGATGATCTTCGTGCGCACCGACTGCGCCGACATGGCGCTTAACGAGGGCGATGTGGACGAGGCCTTCGTGCGCTCCTCCCGCGCCGTGCTCGTTTCCGGCACGCATTTTTCCCGCCCCAACACCGAGGCCGCCCAGCGCAAGGCGATCCGCATCGCCAGGGAGAGCGGCGGCAAGGTCATCTTCGACATCGACTACCGCCCGAACCTCTGGGGTCTTGCCGGCCATGCGGAAGGGTTCGAGCGCTACGTGAAATCCGACCGCGTCTCCGCCATCATGAAATCCGTGCTGCCGGATTGCGACCTCATCGTCGGCACCGAGGAGGAGATCATGATCGCCTCGGGCGCCGACGACGTGCTCTCCTCGCTGAAGGCGATCCGCGCCGTCTCGGCGGCGACGATCGTGCTGAAGCGCGGCGCCATGGGCTGCATCGTCTATGACGGCCCGATCTCCGACGACCTGGAGGACGGCATCGTCGGGCAGGGTTTCCCCATCGAGGTCTACAACGTGCTCGGCGCGGGCGATGCCTTCATGTCGGGCTTCCTGCGCGGCTGGCTGAAGGGCGAGGATCACAGGACCTCCGCCACCTGGGCCAACGCCTGCGGCGCCTTCGCCGTCTCCCGCCTGCTCTGCTCGCCGGAATATCCGAGCTGGGACGAACTCGCCTTCTTCCTCGCGAACGGCAGCAAGCACCGGGCGCTGCGCAAGGACGAGGCGATCAATCACATCCACTGGGCGACCAACCGCAAGCAGGACGACATCCCGCTGCTGATGGCGCTTGCCTGCGACCACCGCATGCAGCTCGTCGACGTCGCCGACGAGCTGAAGGTGCCGCACGAGAAGATTTCCGAATTCAAGCGCCTGACCGTCAAGGCCGCCGCGCGGGTTGCGGACGGCCGCCCCGGCTACGGCATGCTGATCGACGAGCGCTTCGGCCGCGACGCCTTCTTCGACGCCGCGACGCAGAATTTCTCCTGGCTCGGCCGGCCGGTCGAGCTGCCGGGCTCCAGGCCGCTGCGCTTCGAGTTCAGCCAGGATATCGGCTCGCAGCTCGTCGAATGGCCGCTCGACCATTGCATCAAGTGCCTGTGCTTCTATCATCCCGACGATCCGGCCGCGCTCAAGACGGAGCAGCAGGAGAAGCTGCGCGCGCTTTTCGAGGCCGCACGCCGCGTCGGACGCGAACTGTTGATCGAGATCATCGCGGGCAAGAACGGGCCGCTCAAGGATGATACGGTCTCGACCGCACTGCAGGAGCTCTACGATCTCGGCATCAAGCCGGACTGGTGGAAGCTGGAGCCGCAGGCCTCCAGCAGCGCGTGGGAGAACATCGAGGCCGTCATCGCGAGGAACGACGCCTATTGCCGCGGCATCGTGCTGCTCGGCCTCGAAGCGCCGACCGAGGAGCTGGTGAAGGCCTTCGAGGCGACCAGGGTGGCGCCGGCCGTCAAGGGCTTTGCCGTCGGCCGCACGATCTTCGTCGACGCCGCCCGCGCCTGGATGGCCGGAAAGATCGACGACGAGGCGGCGATAGCGGACATGGCCGGCCGCTTCCGCGCGCTGACCGACGCCTGGCTGCGGACGCGCGGCCTTTAAGGGACAGGGCAATCCCGCAAGACGCGTGGCGGTTCGCCCCGTCAGGGATTGCGGCAATGAAGAGAATTCGGGAGGAAGACCATGGCAAAGACGATCCGGCTGACGATGGCGCAGGCCGTCGCGCATTTCCTGAAGGCGCAGATGACGGTCGTGGATGGCAGGAAGGTGCCGATCTTCGCCGGCGTCTGGGGCATTTTCGGCCACGGCAACGTCGCCGGCATGGGCGAGGCGCTCTATCAGGTGCGCGAGGACCTGCCGACGCTGCGCGCCCACAACGAGCAGGGCATGGCGCATGCGGCCGTCGCCTTCGCCAAGGCGAGCTTCCGCCAGCGCTTCATGGCCTGCACGACCTCGATCGGCCCCGGCGCGCTGAACATGATCACCGCGGCGGGCGTCGCCCATGTCAACCGCCTGCCCGTGCTGTTCCTGCCCGGCGACGTCTTCGCCAACCGCATTCCCGATCCGGTTCTCCAGCAGATCGAGAATTTCGGCGACGGCACCGTCTCGGTGAACGACGCCTTCCGCTGCGTCTCGCGCTATTTCGACCGCATCACCCGGCCGGAGCAGATCATCCCCGCGCTGAAGCGCACCATGCAGGTGCTGACCGATCCGGTCGATTGCGGGCCGGTGACGCTCTCGCTCTGCCAGGACGTGCAGGCCGAAGCCTATGACTATCCGGCGAGCCTCTTTGCGGAGAAGGTCTGGACGCACCGCCGGCCGCGTCCGGACAGCGACGAGCTTGCCGCCGCCATCGCCACGCTGCGCAAGGCGGAAAAGCCGCTGATCATCGCCGGCGGCGGCGTGCTCTATTCGCAGGCGACCGCCGAGCTGAAGGCCTTTGCCGGCATGCACGGCATTCCGGTCGCCGTCACACAGGCCGGCAAGTCGGCGCTGCCGGACGACCATCCGCTCTGCATGGGCTCGATCGGCGTCACCGGCACCTCGGCCGCCAATGCATTTGCCGAGGAGGCGGACGTCATCCTCGCCGTCGGCACCCGCATGCAGGACTTCACCACCGGCTCCTGGGCGCTTTTCAAGAACGACGCCGTGACGATGATCGGCCTCAACACCGCCGCCTTCGATGCCGCCAAGCACAACAGCCAGCCGCTCGTCGCCGATGCGCGCGAGGGCCTGACGCTGCTTTCCGAGGCGCTCGGCGGCTGGAAGGCGCCGGCCGCGGTGGAGGCGGCCGCAAAGTCGCGCAAGGACGAATGGATGGCCGCCGCCAGCCGGGCGACCGCCGCCACCAATGCCGCCCTGCCCTCCGATGCGCAGGTCATCGGCGCGGTGCAGCGCGCGATCGGCGGCGACAATTCGGTTCTCGTCTGCGCCGCCGGCGGCCTGCCGGGCGAGTTGCACAAGCTGTGGCGGGCCAACAGGCCCGGCGGCTACCATATGGAATACGGCTTCTCCTGCATGGGCTACGAGATCGCCGGCGGCCTCGGCGTCAAGCTGGCGCGGCCGGAGGCCGATGTCGTCGTCATGGTCGGCGACGGCTCCTACATGATGATGAACTCCGAGCTGTCGACCTCCATCATGCTCGGCCAGAAGCTGACGATCGTGGTGCTCGACAACCGCGGCTACGGCTGCATCAACCGGCTGCAGATGGCGACCGGCGGCGCGAACTTCAACAACCTCCTGAAGGACTCGATGATCGAGACGATGCCGGACATCGACTTTCGGGCGCATGCCGAGAGCATGGGCGCGGTCGCCGTCAAGGTCTCCTCCATCGCCGACCTCGAGACGGCCATCCAGCAAAGCAAGGGCAACGACCGCACCTCGGTGATCGTCATCGACACGGACCCGCTGATCACCACGAAGGACGGCGGCCACTGGTGGGATGTCGCGGTTCCGGAAGTCAGCGCGCGCGACGAGGTCAACAAGGCGCGCGAGGCCTATGTGAAGGCGCTCGAAGCCCAGCGGATCGGTTAGGCAGTGCCGTGGAACACCCCCCTCTGCCCTGCCGGGCATCTCCCCCTCAAGGGGGGAGATCGGCAAGGGGAGAAGCATCGCTCAAACTTAGACGTCAATGATCGGCGAAACGGTTACCCCATCCAAATCTCCCCCCTTGAGGGGGAGATGCCCGGCAGGGCAGAGGGGGGTATCGCAACCAAATATTTAGCCCTTCTTTCCAAGGAGATTTTTCGATGAAAGCCAAACTCGGCATGTCGCCCATCGCGTGGTGGAACGACGACCTTCCGGAGCTCAGCGACGACGTATCCCTGGAAGAATGCCTGCGGCAATCCCGCATCGCCGGCTTCACCGGCATGGAAAAGGGCCGCCGCTTCCCCGAGGATCCGGCGGTCATGCTGCCCATCCTGCGCGCGGCCGACGTGACGCTGTGCGGCGGCTGGTTCTCCGGCACGCTGGTCGACGAGGAGCTTGCGGTCAACAAGGACCGCATCCTCCCGATGATCGAGCTGTTCAAGGCGGTCAACGCACCCTGCATCGTCTATGGCGAAGTCGGCCGCTCCATCCAGGGCGACCGCTCCAGGCCGCTCGCCACCAAGCCGCGCCTTTCCGACGACGAGATGAAGGCCTATGGCCGCCGCCTCACCGAATTCGGCGAATGGTGCGCCGGTGAGGGCATGCCGCTTTCCTACCACCATCACATGGCCGCCGTCGTCGAGACCGAACCGGAGCTCGACGCCTTCATGAAGAATTCGGGCGAAGGCATTCCGCTGCTGCTCGATGCCGGCCATCTCGCCTTTGCCGGCGGCGACGTGCTGCGCGCCATCGACAACCACCACGCCCGCATCAACCACGTCCACGTCAAGGACATCCGCCGGTCCGTGGTGGACGGGCTCGACCGTACGAAACAGTCCTTCCTCGACGCCGTGGCGCTCGGCGCCTTCACCGTTCCGGGCGACGGCTCGCTCGATTTCGGCGCCATCGTCAAACGTCTCGCCGATCATGGCTATGAAGGCTGGTTCGTCGTCGAGGCCGAGCAGGACCCGCGCAAGGCGCCGCCGCAGAAGATGGCCGAGGTCGGGCATGCGGAATTGATGCGCGTCATGACGGCGGCGGGCTATACCGTGGAGACGGAAGGGTTTCCGAAAGGATAACCCTTCCCCCGATGCCGACTGAAAGGAAAAAGCCCATGTCGACCCTCATCATCAAACCCGAAGGCAACCATGGCCGCGTCAGCCATGTGACGCCGGAAAGCGCCGGCTGGACCTATGTCGGCTTCGACCTGCACCGCATGAAGCCGGGCGAGATCCTGGCAGCCGAGACGGGAAGCCGCGAGGTCTGCCTCGTGTGGATCTCCGGCAAGGGCAAGGCGACGGCGGCGGGCGAGGATTTCGGCATCCTCGGCGAGCGCATGAGCCCCTTCGACGGCGCCCCGCACGCGCTCTACATCCCGGCCGATTCCAACTGGTCGGTGACGGCGGAGACGGACCTGGAACTCGCCGTCTGCTCGGCGCCGGGCGGCGGCGACTACAGAGCCAAGGCCATTCCGCCGGGCACGCATCCGAAGGTCAGCCGCGGCAAGGGCTCGAATGTCCGGCATGTCCACAACATCATGCCGGAAGACGACAATTCGGCCCATTCGCTGCTCGTCGTGGAGGTGATCACGCCGAGCGGCAACACCTCCTCCTACCCCTCGCACAAGCACGACCAGGACAACCTTCCGCACGAAAGCTTCCTGGAGGAGACCTACTACCACCGCCTCAACCCGCCGCAGGGCTTCGCCTTCCAGCGCGTCTATACGGACGACCGCTCGCTCGACGAGGCGATGGCGGTGGAGGACGGCGACGTGACGCTGGTGCCGAAGGGCTACCACCCCTGCGCCACCATCCACGGCTACGACCTCTATTATCTCAACGTGATGGCCGGGCCGAAGCGGGTGTGGAAGTTCCACAACGCCAAGGAGCACGAGTGGCTGCTCGCCTGAGGAAGTCCCTCACGCATAAACCCGCTTTACCCAATGGCCATCCTCTCTCGGGGCGTGGATGGTCGGGTCAAGCCCGACCACGACGGAGGAGAGGTGGTGAAGCGGCCCAGCGTGGTGACGGCTACCGCTTCCACCTGCGCGTCAGGCCCCAGGCCCTGGCGATCTCCAGCGTCGAGGAAAAGCCGGCCTCCAGCATGAAGGGCTCGGTCGCGGCGGCGTAACCGCCGCCCTCGCCGCGTTCCACCGGCGTGCCGTGGCCCATGCCGTCGATCTCGTGGAAGGTGACGAGAGGCCTTCCTTCCTTGTCCGGCCAGATGCGCGTGCGGCGGCCCTTCATGCGCTTTTCCACGAAGGCCTCCTTCGGCAGGCGATAGAGGTCGCGCCATTGCTCGACCAGGGCGAGGCCGTTCGACAGGGCGACGGTTTCATCCGCCGTGCCGTGCCAGATGGAGATGGCCGGCTTGCGCGAGATGCGTGGGGAGACGGTGCGCACCAGCTCGCTCCATTCGCGCGGGCTCCTTTCCGGCGCCTCGCCCATCGCGTCGAAGGCGCGGGTGGCGTCGCGCGCGGCGCCGAAGGGCAGGCCGGCGATGATCGCGCCGCCGGCAAAGAGCTCGGGATAGTTGGCAAGCATCGCCGCCGTCATCGCGCCGCCCGCCGAAAGGCCGGTGATGAAGACGCGCTCCGGATCGCTTGCCGCCCGCCCGGCCGCATAGGCCACCATCTGGCGGATCGACATCAGCTCGCCGCGGTCGCGCGTCACCTCGCTCGGCCGGAACCAGGTGAAACAGCGCCGCGGATTGTTCGCCTCGCGCTGCTGGGCATAGATGACCGAAAAGCCGCGCTCTTCCGCCAGCGATGCCCAGCCGGCCGCGCGATCGTAGCTTTCGGCATCCTGCCGGCAGCCGTGCAGCACCAGAACGAGCGGCCGTCCGGCCGGAAGGTCCTCCGGAATATGCTCGAACATCAGCAAGCAGCCCGGATTGCTGCCGAAGCCGGTGACTTCGGCAAGCCGGGAGGCGCCGGGCGGGCGGCGGCGGGCGGCAGGCGCCTTGCGCTCGGGGTTGCGGTGAAACGGCCAGAACAGGTCTCCCAGCCGCGCTTCGGTCGGCAGCAGCCGCTCGACCGATCGCTTGAAGCGGTCCCGCATGCTTGGCCTCTCTTTCGTGGAATTGCTCATCGTCAGGTTATTTGCTCATCAGGCGGGGCAGGATCAAGGCGGAACGGGAAAAATGCGGGGGACGGCTCATTCTCCAGGCTCATGAGGGCATTCATAAATAGCCAAAGCGTTTGCCGATCCGGTTCGTTCCCGACCTTTCGGAGAGGGGCAAGCTGATGTAGCACTTCTGCAACGACAAAACCGCGACAGGAGGACATCCATGAGCGAGCATCACAGCGCCACCCCGCAGCAGGCCCGCGCCAAGATGGCGCCCTTCGACTGGGCAGACCCCTTCCTCCTGGAAGACCAGCTCACCGACGAAGAGCGCATGATCCGCGACACGGCCCGCGCCTATTGCCAGGACAAGCTCGCAGCGCGCGTCACCGAGGCCAACCGCCACGAGATCTTCCACCGCGAGATCATGAGCGAGATGGGCGAACTCGGCCTGCTCGGCCCGACGATCCCGGAGGAATATGGCGGCGTCGGCGCCAACTACGTCTCCTACGGCCTCGTCGCCCGCGAAGTCGAGCGCGTCGATTCGGGCTACCGCTCGGCCATGTCCGTACAGTCCTCGCTCGTGATGCACCCGATCTTCGCCTACGGCACGGAAGAGACCCGCAAGAAGTACCTGCCGAAGCTTGCCTCCGGCGAATGGGTCGGCTGCTTCGGCCTCACCGAGCCCGACCACGGTTCGGACCCCTCCTCCATGATCACTCGCGCGAAGAAGGTCGACGGCGGCTATCTCATCTCCGGCGCCAAGAACTGGATCACCAATTCGCCGATCGCCGACGTCGCCGTCGTCTGGGCGAAATCCGACGCGCATGACAACAAGATCAAGGGCTTCGTGCTGGAACGCGGCATGAAGGGCTTCGAGACGCCGAAGATCGAGGGCAAGTTCTCGCTGCGCGCCTCGGTGACGGGCATGATCATGATGCAGGACGTCTTCGTGCCCGAGGAGAACCTGCTGCCCGAGGTCGCCGGCCTTGCCGGTCCCTTCGGCTGCCTCAACCGCGCCCGCTACGGCATCGCCTGGGGCGCCATGGGCGCCGCCGAGTTCTGCTGGCATGCCGCCCGCCAGTATACGCTCGACCGCAAGCAGTTCGGCCGGCCGCTCGCCGCCACGCAGCTCATCCAGAAGAAGCTCGCCGACATGGAGACCGAGATCGCCCTCGGCCTGCAGGGGGCGCTGCGCCTCGGCCGCCTCTTCGACGAGCACCGCGCCCCGGCCGAGCTCATCTCGCTGATGAAGCGCAACAATTGCGGCAAGGCGCTCGACATCGCCCGCGTCTCGCGCGACATGCATGGCGGCAACGGCGTGTCCGACGAATACGGCGTCATCCGCCACGTCATGAACCTGGAGGCGGTCAACACCTACGAGGGCACGCACGACATCCACGCCCTCATCCTCGGCCGCGCCCAGACGGGCCTCCAGGCCTTCCAGTAAGCCGCAGCCCTTTACCCATCCGGCGGCCGCTCGTTCAAATGCGAGCGGCCGCCTTCACCTTTCCTCCATCCCGTTTCGATACAATCGGCAGCGAGCCACAGGAGCGGGAGGGAGCCATGCCCCTCAAACACGTCCACGACCAGCTTCGCCTGCGCCACCCCAAGCGCAGTTTCGTCCAGTATCGCATCGACAGGCCGGGCTTCGTCACGCCGATCGGCCACCATCTCAGCACGGCGATGCGCTACACCTGCCTCATCCGCAGCATTTCCAGCGCCGGCGCGGTGCTCTCCATCAACAAGACGCTGACCCTGCCAGAAAACTTCTACCTGGAGATCCACGGCATCCGCGACGAGATCCCCTGCACGGAGTTCAAGCGCGACGGCGAGGAGCTGGTGGTGCGCTTCAACATGTTCCTCGACACCGACTTCCTCGACCTCGTGCTCGGCCGCGCGCCCCAGGACCACGACGCCTGAGCGGCGCCTCTTGCGGAAGATCGAACGTCTAAACTTTTAAGCATTTGTTTTAATGAAACAAAATACTCGCCTGCGACACTCTGCCCGTCTCTGTCGGACATGACGTCCCCTTTGGGAGAAAGCGGCAATGAGTGACGACGCCAAGAAGCGCTCCGGCGCGGGCCTCTACGAACGGAAATGGGAGCGGTTCGCTGTCAACCGGCAGGGCATGCTGATGACCGTCGGTTTCGACCTGATGGCGCCCAAGACGCGCCACTGCAAGCTGATCGACATATCGCTCGGCGGCGCGAGTTTCACCGTCGGCACGACGATCGGCCTGCCGCTGCACTATTACCTCTCCATCGTCGGCGTCGCCTCGCGCATCGGCTGTGCGGAGGTCTACCGCAACGACAACCGTATCGGCGTTCAGTTCATCAAGGAGATCGACGAGGAGCTCCTGCGCATGATCGTACGGTCCGATTATTTCACCGGCGGCATCACCGGCCGCCTCAAACAGCCGGAACGGCGCTACATGGTGGGCATCGAGAAGGGCGGCGTCGGCTCGGCCACCAACTGATCGTTTCGCGTCACGACATTATTGGCTAGGCTGCCCGCCGGGAACCGATTCCGGCGCCGCGCCTTCCCGGCGCATCGGCCGCGGCGGCGTCCCGCATCCGTGTCGATCGATCCCAGGCAGGCCCCATGTCCGCATTTTCCCGCTTCACCGCCCTCGCCCAGTCCCTGCCCGCAACGGTGCCCTTCGTCGGGCCGGAAGCCATCGAGCGCAACCGCGGCCTTGCCGTGCGCGCCCGCATCGGCGCGAACGAGAGCGGCTTCGGCCCGGCGCCGTCCGTCCTGGCGGCGATCAGCGCTGCCGCCGGCACGACCTGGATGTATGCCGATCCGGAGAATTTCGACCTTCGGGAGGCGCTTGCCCTTCATCACGGCATTTCGCGCGACAACATCGCCATCGGCGGCGGCATCGACGGGCTGCTCGGCGAAATCGCGCGGCTGGTCATCGAGCCGGGCACGCCGGTCGTCACCTCGCTCGGCGGCTATCCGACCTTCAACTACCATGTGAACGGGTTCGGCGGCCGGCTCGTCACCGTGCCCTATGTCAAGGACCGGGAGGACCTCGACGGCCTTCTCGACGCCGTGCGGCGGGAGAATGCGCCGCTCGTCTATTTCGCCAATCCGGACAATCCGATGGGGAGCTGGTGGGATGCCGACAGCGTCGTCTCTTTCGCGCGGGCACTGCCGGAAACGACGCTGCTCATTCTCGACGAGGCCTATGGCGAGACGGCGCCGGCGGGCACCATTCCCCCGATCGGCGCGCTGATCGGCCAGCCGAACATCCTGCGCATGCGCACCTTCTCGAAGGCCTACGGCCTTGCCGGCGCGCGGATCGGCTATGCGATCGGTACGCTCGGCAATGCGCAGGCCTTCGACAAGATCCGAAATCATTTCGGCATGGCCCGGATCTCGGTCCAGGCGGCGCTCGCCGCGCTGAAGGACCAGGCCTATCTTGCGGACGTCATCGCCCGTATCGGCGCCGCCCGCGAGCGCATCTCGCAGATCGCGCGGTCCAACGGCCTTGCTCCCCTCGCCTCCGCCACCAATTTCGTCACCATCGATTGCGGCCGGGACGGCACCCACGCCCGCGCCATTGTCGATGGCCTGATGGAACATGGCGTCTTCATCCGCATGCCGGGCATCGCCCCCCTCAACCGATGCATTCGCATCAGCGTCGGGCCGGATGACGATATGGCGTTGCTGGAGGAGGCATTGCCGCTGGTTTTGAAGCGAATAGCGAGTAGTGAATAGCGAATTGGGGGCATTGCCGTCTCCACGGTCTTCTTTACGCTTCCCTATTCGCTACTCCCCATTCGCTATTCGCCCATCAATGAACCGTCATCCACTCGCGCGCTGCACGCAGCGCCAGGGCGAGGTCCGTCTTCGTCATCGTCGCGGCAAGGTCGGCGCGCAGCTCCGCGGCGCGTTCGCAACCCTTGATGGCGGCGATGTTGAGCCATTTGTGCGCCTGCACCACGTCGACGGCGCAGCCGCGGCCGGTGGCATACATGAGGCCCATGTCGCAGAAGATCTCGGCGCGGTTCTCGCCGCCCGTCATGGCGGCCGTTTCGGTGTTCTGAAAGTCAAAGCGTGCCATTTCGATTGTCCCTGTCTACCTGGTTTTCTGCTCGTATTGTCCTGTTTTACCTGCCCTTTCGGGCCTCCTAGGGCGCCTGCCGTCTTCAGCGGCCTTGGTCTTCCTTCGGAGTTTTGCCGGCGGGTTTTCCCTGCTCGTCTTATGGCTCCACTATGCCGCGGACCTTTCAAAATGCGCTTAAAATGCATGCTTAATTTGAGACAAACAAAGTCCAAACGCTTGGTAAAATTGGGTTTTCGTTAAACATCAGAGGCGCTGGAAACCGCCGCATTCGCTTCAAAATTTACCGATTGTTCAACCGGCGATTTCAACCTTTCGCTAACCACGCAAACCGGTCGGGTTTTTCCGCAATGCAATTCTTCGGGTCGCCGACGCCGGAAAAACGCAAGCAGATCCATTCTCCGCGCATATTTACCTTTACGTTCGCGTAAGATATTGTCGGCGCGCATTCTGGAGGAGGAAGAGAATGAACCTGAAGACATGGATCGCCGCCGCCCTGTTCATCGTCCCGGGCGCGGCCCTTGCCGCCGAGCCGATCGAAGGCACCTGGAAGACCGCCAGCGGCGAGACCGCGGCGATCGCCAAATGCGGCGGCAGCTTCTGCATCACGCTGAAAACCGGGAAATTCGCCGGCAAGCGCATCGGCAAGCTGGAGGGCGCCGGCGCGGACTATACCGGTTCGATCACCGATCCGGCGGCCGACAAGACCTATAGCGGCTCCGGCTCGGTGAGCGGCAATTCGCTGAAGATGAAGGGCTGCGTCCTGAAGGTGCTCTGCAAGTCGCAGACCTGGTCGCGGCTTTGAACCGCAAGGATTGAGGAAACCGGCCGGCGCCCGGGCGCCGGCATTCGGCTGTCCGCGCGACTTTCAGCACGCCGTCAGGGCCTGCTTGCCCTTGCCCGGGCCAATCTGCATCTCCACATGAAAGTACCGGCTCCCCGGCCGCATGCCGGGCTCACAGCCGCCCGGGCTGGCCAATCCCCCGCCCGATCAGGGCCGCTCCCGGCATGCCCGCCTGCCCCCGCTCAACGCCCTCCCGAAGCCCGATCACAGCTTTCCTGAACGGGAGATGAACCGGCCTCTCAGGGAGCGTTCAGTCCCGCAATGCGACAAGGGTCACACTGAAACATGTCAATGAGGGACGACACCATGGACATCCTCGCACGCCGTCTGACGATCATCACCCTGCTGATGGCCATTTTCGCGATCATGCTCGCCGCCGCCGTCGAGACCGACTACCGCCGCAGCACGCACAACACGACCGGCAAGTTCGTCGCCTGCGCGACGCCGGACATGTGCCGCGCCTCGCTCTGACACTTCTTCCAAGACACCTGGACACGCCGAGATGACGACCGCCCTTGCCCATACCTGCGCCACCGCCATGCGCATCCTCGCCCTCTCGGCGATGATGATCGCCCCGGTCGGTGCGCTCGCCTGGAGCAATGCCGGCGGCCTCGGCATCGAGAAGCAGGGGGCGGGCCTCGTCCTCTTCGTCACGCTCCAGCGCCAGTCGATGAGCTGAGAATACGCTTTGCCCTCCCGCCATCCGTGCTAAACGGGTCAGGCCAGCGCTTTCCCTTTCCCGTCGTCACCGATCCGAAACGGGCAGGCGCAAGTCGACATGCCTGAGCCCGGAGCCGCGGATGAAATCCCTCCTTGTCTTTTCCCTCGCGGCCCTTGCCGAGATCGCCGGGTGCTTTGCCTTCTGGGCCTGGTGGCGGCTCGACAAGTCCATCCTGTGGCTTGTTCCCGGCATGGCCTCACTCGCGCTTTTCGGCTGGCTGCTGGCGCAGGTCGACAGCGCCTTTGCCGGGCGGGCCTATGCGGCCTATGGCGGGGTCTATATCGCCGCCTCCCTCCTCTGGCTCTGGTTTGCCGAAGGGCTTCGCCCCGACCGCTTCGACGTGGCCGGCGCGGCGCTGGCGCTCGTCGGTGCCGGCGTCGTCCTCGCGGCCCCGCGCTAGGGCCAATCGCCCTTCAGCCCGGGCCGGCCTCGGCTGAAGGGCGATTGGTCCCGGGGCTTGCGGGCGCGCCGAACTTGTCGTTTGCTTGTCAAAAAACAACACCTATAGTGATTCATGAGCAAACGAATCTTCTCCCCCAAGCCTCTTTCCTTCGCGACACCCGAGCCCTACGAGCCGCAATCCTTCGAGGATTCCACGGCCGCCGTCGATGCCCTGCAGGCCCTCTACGACCGCAACACGACCTTCCTGACCGACGCTTTCGTTTCGCTCGGCAGGAACGGCACGCCGGACAAGCGCTTCCGCGCCTGCTACCCCCAGGTCTCCATCGAGACGACCAGCTTCGGCCATGTCGATTCCCGCCTGTCCTACGGTTACGTCGCCTCGCCCGGCGTCTACACGACCACCATCACGCGGCCGAAACTCTTCCGGCACTATCTCAAGGAACAGCTCGGCCTTTTGATGCGCAACCACGGCGTTCGTGTCATCGTCTCGGAATCGACGACCCCGATCCCGCTGCACTTCGCCTTCGGCGAAGGCGCCTATGTGGAGGCGGAGATCGCCGAGGGCATCGAGCTTCCGCTGCGCGATCTCTTCGATGCGCCGGACCTCACCACCACCGACGACGAGATCGCCAACGGCGCCTATGAGCCCGGCCCTGGCGAACCCTCGCCGCTCGCGCCCTTCACCGCGCAGCGCATCGATTATTCGCTCGCCCGCCTCAGCCACTACACGGCGACGAGCGCCAACCATTTCCAGAATTTCGTGCTCTTCACGAACTACCAGTTCTATGTCGACGAATTCTGCGCCTGGGCGCGCCTGCAGATGGCCGAGGGGGGCAACGGCTATACGGCCTTCGTCGAGCCCGGCAACATCATCACGCCCGCCGGCGCCGACATGCCGGAGACCGACCTGACGCTCGCCCGCCTGCCGCAGATGCCGGCCTACCACATCAAGAAGAAGGGCCATGGCGGCATCACGCTGGTCAATATCGGCGTCGGCCCCTCCAACGCCAAGACGATCACCGACCATATCGCCGTGCTGCGTCCGCATGCCTGGCTGATGCTCGGCCATTGCGCGGGCCTCAGGAACAGCCAGACGCTCGGCGACTACGTGCTCGCCCATGCCTATGTGCGCGAGGACCACGTGCTCGACGACGACCTGCCGGTCTGGGTGCCGATCCCGGCGCTCGCCGAGGTGCAGGTGGCGCTGGAAAGCGCCGTCGAGGAGGTGACGGGCCTCGAAGGTTATGACCTCAAGCGCATCATGCGCACCGGCACCGTGGCGACGATCGACAACCGCAACTGGGAACTGCGCGACCAGCGCGGCCCCGTCAAACGCCTCTCCCAGTCCCGCGCCATCGCGCTCGACATGGAATCGGCCACCATCGCCGCCAACGGCTTCCGCTTCCGCGTGCCCTATGGCACGCTGCTGTGCGTTTCCGACAAGCCGCTGCACGGCGAATTGAAGCTGCCGGGCATGGCGACGGCGTTTTACCGGACGCAGGTGAACCAGCATCTGCGGATCGGGATCCGGGCGCTGGAAAAGCTCGCCGGCATGCCGACGGAGAAGCTGCATTCACGCAAGCTCAGGAGCTTCTTCGAGACGGCATTTCAGTGACGTTGTGAGCGATCGTGCCCTGGTGTATAATCACTCGTCTTTATACACACGAGGCCACCATGCGTACGAACATCGATCTTGATGACGACTTAATCGCAAAGGCGATGGAGCTGTCAGGCCTACCGACAAAAAAAGCGACCGTCGAACTCGCGCTTCGCCAATTCGTTGAAAATGGCTACCGACGGCAAGCTTTTGATGAGTTGTGGGGAATCGGGTGGGAAGGCGACCTCGACGCGATGCGAACCGATATCGACCCTGATGAGGACTTCGGTAAAGACGCGGCACAATGATCATTGCCGATAGCTCGGTCTGGATTGCGGCTATCCGTGGAATCTTGACGCCCGAAACCGCGCGACTCAAAATCTTGTCTACCGGTTCCGATGTCATCATGGGTGACATCATTCTTCTGGAGGTTCTCCGGGGAGCAGAGAACGACCGACATGCCGCAAACATTCAGAAGAGACTGGCGCGGTACACGGTCGTGCCCATGCTCTCTCCGGAGATAGCCGTCAAAGCCGCGAGCAATTATCGCAAACTGCGTTCAAAAGGCATCACCATCCGCAAGACGGCCGACCTCATTATCGGCACCTATTGCATGGAGCATGGCCACAGCCTGCTCCATGCCGATCGCGATTTTAATCCGATGGCCGAGCATCTCGGCCTTCGAATCGCTTAAAACCTTATCAGGCCGTCATCACCTTCCACGCATGTTCCAGCCCCTTGCGGGTGATGTCCACCATCTGGTCGACTTCCGCATGGCTGATGACGAGCGGCGGGGAGAAGAGCATGCGGTCGCCGGTGGCGCGCAGCACAAGGCCGTTTTCCAGGCAATGGTTGCGCACGGTAACGCCGGCCTTTTCCTTGTCCTCGAAGCGCTTGCGGCTCGATTTGTCCTCGGCGAGCTGGACCGCGGCCATCAGGCCGACCTGCTGCACCTCGCCGACGATCGGCAGGTCTTCCAGCGATTTGAGGCCGGCGGCGAGGTAAGGGCCGATGTCGTCGTGCACGCGCTCGACGAGCTTTTCGTCCTCGATGATGCGCAGGTTCTCCAGCGCCGCGGCGGCGCAGACCGGGTGGCCGGAATAGGTGAAGCCGTGGTTGAAATCGCCGACTTCTTCCACCAGCACATTGCCGACCCGGTCGGAAACCATGACGCCGCCGATCGGCAGATATCCGGAGGAAAGGCCCTTGGCGATCGGCGCGAGGTCAGGCTCCACGCCGAAATGCTGGTGGCCGAACCAGTGGCCGGTGCGGCCGAAGCCGCAGATCACCTCGTCGGCGACGAGCAGGATGTTCTTCGCCTTGCAGATGCGGGCGATCTCCGGCCAGTAGGTGGCCGGCGGCACGATGACGCCGCCCGCGCCCTGGATCGGCTCGGCGACGAAGGCGGCGACATTGTCCTCGCCGAGCTCGTCGATCTTCTCCTCCAGCTGGCGGGCCATCTTCAGGCCGAATTCCTCCGGCGAGAGGTCGCCGCCCTCGGCATACCAGAAGGGCTGGTCGATGTGGTGGATGCCCTCGATCGGCAGGTCGCCCTGCTCGTGCATCCACTTCATGCCGCCGAGCGAGGCGCCGGCGACGGTGGAGCCGTGATAGCCGTTCTTGCGGGCGATGATCGCCTTCTTGGTCGGCTTGCCCATGGCGCCCCAATAGACGCGGGCCATGCGGAACCAGGTGTCGTTGGCCTCCGAGCCGGAGCCCGTGAAGAAGACGCGGTTGATGTTCGGCCCGGCATGGGAGGTGATCTTCTGGGCGAGCAGCACGGCCGGCGGCGTCGTCGTGCCGAAGAAGGTGTTGTAGTAGGGCAGCTCGTTCATCTGGCGCATGACGGCCTCGGCGATCTCCTTGCGGCCATAGCCGATGTTCACGCACCAGAGGCCGGCGAAGCCGTCGAGATAGCGCTTGCCGTGGTTGTCGAAGATGTAGCACCCTTCGCCGCGCTCGATGATGCGCGTGCCGGCCGCGTTCAGCTTCTTCATGTCCGAGAAGGGATGAAGATGATGGGCGGCATCGAGGGCACCGAGGTTGGAAACGGCTGCTGCACTGCTGTTCGACATTTGACTACATCCTTGGGGGTAGATCCCGCCTTATTGAACGGCGGGACAGAATGGGTTACGAAAATGCCCATACAACAGGCATTTGGCAAGAGATCGAGCGAAAGCAAATTTCTTGTCCATGCTTCCCGCCAAACCGAAGCAGGCACCATGACAAACGACACTAAGGCAGCCGGTTCGCCGCCCGCCAATACCCCGCCCCGTATCGAAATCCTCCTCGTCGGCATGAATGGCGACCTGCGCGGCAAGCAGGTTCCGCCGGAAGGCGAGAAGAAGATCTGGGACGGTTCGGTGCGCCTGCCCTCCTCCACCCAGTCGCTCGACATCTGGGGCGACGACAATGACGACATCACGGGCCTGTCCCTTTCCGTCGGCGACCCGGACGGTGTGTGCATTCCCGACCGCCGCTCGCTGACGGCCATGCCCTGGGCCCCGGAAGGCTCCCGGCAGGTGCTCGCCACCATGCACGAATTCGACGGCTCGCCCTCCTTCATGGACCCGCGCGCCATCCTTGCACGCATGCTGAAGCGCTTCGACGACAGGGGTTTGACGCCCGTCGTCGCGACGGAGCTGGAATTCTACGTGGTGGAGGACGACTTTCGCGTGACCGGCAAGCCCCGTCCGCCGGCGGCGCTGATGTACCGCGACCAGCCGAACGGTTTCCAGCTCTACGACATGCGCGCGACGGATGCGCTCGACGACTATCTCCAGACGGTGCGGGCCTGGGCCAAGGCCATGGACCTGCCCGCCGATGCGACGACGGCGGAATTCGGCCCCGGCCAGTTCGAGATCAACCTCCTGCACCGGCCGGACGCGCTTGCCGCAGCGGACGACTGCATCTACCTGAAGCGCATCGCCGAGCAGGCGGCGCGCCGCTTCGGCCTCAAATCCACCTGCATGGCGAAGCCCTATGCCGACCAGGCGGGTTCCGGCCTGCATGTGCATTGCAGCGTCATCGACCGGGACGGCAAGAACATCCTCGACGCCAGGGGCGGCGAGCCGGCGAAGCTGAAATCCGTCTGCGCCGGCATGCTGCAGACGATGCGCGATGCGCAGCTCGTCTTCGCGCCCTTCGCCAATTCCTACCGGCGCTTCCAGCCCGGCTCCTTCGCGCCGGTCGACCTCACCTGGGGGTTCGGCCATCGCGGCACCGCCATCCGCATTCCGGACAAGGACGGCCCGGCGGCGCGCGTCGAGCATCGCGTGGCGGGCGCCGACGTCAACCCGTACCTGCTCTTGACCGCCATCCTTGGCGGCATCCTGCTCGGCCTTGATGAGAATCTCGATCCAGGCCCCGTGACGGAGCCGGGCAAGGACGCGCCGGACGCCAAGCGCCTGACGCACGATTTCCTGACGGCGGTCGAGGAATTTTCAGCCTCACCCTTCATCCGGGATGCCTTTGGCGCCGAATACCAGAAGCTCTACGGCGATACGAAGCGCAAGGAGGCGATCGTCTACCTGCGCACGGTCTCGGATTTCGACTACCAGACCTATCTGCCGCGGATTTGACGAAAGCGGCACCCAGCCCCTCATCCGGCCTGCCGGCCACCTTCTCCCCGCAATCGGGGCGAAGGGGATATGCCGCGCCGGTTTCCCCGGCCAATACCCGTTTATGAGGCAAGTCCCCTCTCCCCGCTTGCGGGAAGAGGGTTAGGGTGAGGGGCAGCCCGTGACACGGCCTCACGCCGCGGCCGGCTCGGTCGTCGCCATGTTCTTCGCCTGCACCTTCGGCACCATGACCTTCAGTTCGCCCGGATGCAGCCGGATCGAGACGTCACGGTCCATCGGCAGCAGTTCGCCGTCGATGACGCAGTTGATCGCCCGGTCGACCTTGGGGAAATGCAGGTCGACGGCGGTGCCGGTCATCTCGGTGACGTCGGCATTCTCCCGCAGCTTGCCGCGCAGGATGTCGAAGGCGAGCTTGGCGACACCCGCCGGCTTCAGCGGATTCGTCGTGTAGAAGCCGAGATGGCCGCCGGTGAGGTCATCGGCATAGAGCAGGCCGTTCTCGCCGAAGCGGTTGTTCGAGACGTTGATGGCGGAGACCTTGCGGTGCTCCTCGGCGCCATCGACGGTGAACTGCACCTCGAATTCCGGCGGGTCGAATATGACGCCGACGGCAGCACGGGTGTTGGCGGCGATCTTGCCCATGCGCGAGCGGTAGGTCATGGCGTTTCGCAGGCGCACCATGCGGGCGTGCAGGCCGGCGGAGAACTGGTGCACGAAGGCCCGGTCGTCCGCCGTGCCGATGTCGGCCGCCGCGATGTCGCCGTCCGCAAGCGCGTCGATCGCCTGCCAGATGTCGAGCGGGATGTTCAGCGAGCGGGCAAAGAGGTTCATGGTGCCGGCCGGGATGATGCCGAGCGGCATCCTGTTCTGCCAGGCAAGGCCGGCCGCGGCCGAAACCGTGCCGTCGCCTCCGCCGGCCAGCATCGCGTCGAGATCCGTGCGGTCCGAGCAGCGGCGCAGCGCCATCTCGATATCGGCCCCCTCGACGATATCGCAGTCGAGGTGGTGCCCCGCCTCGTAGAAGACCTTCTCCGCGTGGCGCGCATAGGCCTCCATGTCGGTGGTGCGGAACGTCCCCCCGTCCCTGTTGAATATCGCCTGTACTCTCATTCGCATACTCCGCGTCTTGGCCGAGAACGCCTGATGGGTGATTGTGGATCCCATTAGATAAGCGAGAAAGCGGCGATTAACAGGCGATCGCGCAACAGGGTGCAATAATTCGTGAGCGCGCATGCCCCGGCCAAATGCGGGACGGGTGAAAAATCGCAGTAGGCAGCACGCCCGGCTCTGATATATTGCCGGCCGGTCGCCTGCGTCGGGAGTACGCATGCCGGCCGGACTGTACCTTCCCCATCGTGGCCCTTCCGGCCGGACCATACCGCATCAGCAGCCAGGAGGAGTGGCCGCCCGTGCAGGGTCTGTCACCGGTTTGTCGCGCCTGGGCAATCCCTGCGGAGCCATCCCGTGTCCGAACATGCCTTGCCCCATGCCGCCCTCTCCTCCGGGCAGCCGCCGCTTTCGGCGCTCACCGTCACCCTCATCATCCTGGCGCTCGCCGTCGGCAGCTTCGGCATCGGCACCGGCGAATTCGCCATCATGGGCCTCCTGCCGGATGTCGGCACCACCTTCGGCGTGACGACGGCCGAGGCCGGTTATGTCATCAGCGCCTATGCCTTCGGCGTGGTGGTCGGCGCGCCGGTCATCGCCGTCGTCGGCGCGCGGTTCCGCCGGCGCGACCTGCTGCTCGTGCTGATGGGCCTGTTTGCCGCCGGCAACCTTGCCAGCGCCGTCGCGCCCACCTTCGAGAGCTTCATCCTCTTCCGTTTCCTTTCCGGCCTGCCGCACGGCGCCTATTTCGGCGTCGCCGCGCTCGTCGCCGCCTCCATGGTGCCGGTCAACAGGCGCACGCAGGCGGTCGGCAAGGTCATGCTGGGGCTCACCGTCGCCACGCTGATCGGCACGCCGCTCGCCGCCTTCTTCGGCCAGGTATTCGACTGGCAGTTCATGTTCGTCGCCGTCGGCATCACCGGCCTGCTGACGGTCGCGCTCATCGCCATCTTCCTGCCGCGCGACAAGGCACCGAAGGGCATCAACGCGCTCACCGAGCTCGGCGCGCTGAAGCGCAAGCAGGTCTGGCTGACGCTCGGCATCGCCGCGAGCGGCTTCTGCGGCATGTTCGCGGTCTTCTCCTATATCTCGCCGATCGTCACCGAGGTCGCGGGGCTCCATGTCGGCATGGTGCCGGTCATCATGGCGATCTTCGGCTGCGGCATGATCGTCGGCAACATTTTCGGCGCCAAGCTGGCCGACCTCTCGCTGATGCGCACCATCGGCTGGTCGCTGGCGCTCTATTTCTTCGTGCTGGTCAGCCTGTCGCTAACGGCGGAGAACCCGGTCCTGCTCGGCATCTGCTGCTTCCTCATCGGCTGCAGCTTCGTCGTCGGCCCGGCGCTGCAGACGCGGCTGATGGATGTGGCCGGCGATGCGCAGACCCTCGCCGCCGCGCTCAACCACTCCGCCTTCAACGTCGCCAACGCGCTCGGCGCGCTCTTCGGCGGCATGGCGATCAGCGCCGGCTACGGCTACGGCGCGATGGGCTTCGTGGGGGCGGCGACCGCCGTCGTCGGCTTCGGGGTCTTCCTCGTCTCCCTGGCGCTTGAAAAGACCGAGCGCGCGGCAACGCCGGCCTGCCCGGCCGAGTGATCCGCCACGACCGGAAACGATCTGCGCGGCGCCCGCTTCGGGCGCCGCTTTCGTTTGTGCGTCTTGTTACCAGGGTGACAGGGTCGGGCCGGAACTCTGGTAGACATAGGTCATCGCAACCCGCCGAACGCCTCGAATGAAACGGCGGGTTGCAATCGGAGAACGGTCGAAAGACACTCCGTAGGCCCATGAACGCCCCTGGAGACATTGCATGTCCGCCCTTATCGACAGCATCACCGGCAGCCGCGCCTTCGGCTTCCTCGCCCGCACGACCCTCACCTCGATGTTCTGGCTCTCGGGCATCGCGAAACTCGCCGATTTCAACGCCGGCATCGCCGAAATGGCGCATTTCGGGCTGGAGCCCCCCGCCCTCTTCAACATCGCCACCGCCGTCACCCAGATCGTCGGATCGGTGCTGATCATCGCCAACCGCTGGACCTGGCTCGGCGCCGGCATGCTCGCCGTCTTCACCGCCCTCACCATCCCGATCGCGCACACGTTCTGGACCATGCAGGAGCCGATGCGCACGATCGAATTCCATGTCGTCATGGAGCACATCACCGTCATCGGCGCGCTGATGGTCGTCGCCTGGAAATCCTCGAAAGCGCCTGTCGTCCCTGCGCAGTGACGACAGGCCGGGCGGCGCCCCCCTCTCTCCGGGGGCACGCCCTGGACGGCCCTGCCTCTCCGGCCGTCCCAACCGCCCCGACGCCGCTCGTCGGGGCGGTTTTCCGTATCACAGCGTCGGCAGCTTCAGCGGGCCGCCCGTCTTGATGCTGCGGATCGCGAAATTGGAGCGGATGTCGGTGACGCCGGGCAAAGCGAGCAGGGTTTCGGTCAGCAGCGTCTCATAGGCCGACAGGTCCTCCACCACCACTTCCGCCAGAAAATCCGCATTGCCGGAAATGAGGAAGCAGGAGACGACTTCGGGAATGGCGAGCAGCGCCTGCTGCTGGGCGGCCGCATTCTCCCGGCTGTGCTGCCCCACCTTGATCTCCACGAAGACGGTGAGGCCGAGGCCGACCTCCTTGCGGTCGATATCGGCGCGATAGCCGCGCAGCACGCCGGATTTCTCCAGGTTGCGGATGCGGCGCAGGCAGGGCGACGGCGACAGGTTCACCCGCTCGGCGATCTCCACATTGGTCGCGCGCGCATCCTCCTGCAGCACCTTGAGGATAGCGATGTCGAATTTATCAAGATTTGGCATATTCTAGAACTTTTCCGATAGTTTTCGGCATGATCGTGCGCATCCTACATTTCTGAAGGCACAACACGCAAGGACATGCCCCGGCCTTCGGCGCTAGAGTCTGGCCATGAATTGAGCCACAGCGCAGAAAGGACATCGCCATGGCCATGGTCTCGCTTTCTTCAGAGGGGAAGACCAATCCCCTCGTCGCCGGTTATGCCGGCGCGGTCGTCACGGTCCTGATCTGGGCGACCTGGGTGCTCGCGACGCGCCACACGGCGGCGACCCCGCTCGGCACGATCGATATCGGCCTCATCCGCTACGGCGTGCCCGCCCTCCTCCTCGCGCCGGTCTGGCTAAGGACCGGGCTGCTGCCGAATCCTGTGCCGGCAAGGCTCGTCGTCGTGATGGTGGCGGGCGCCGGCGCCCTGTTCTTCCAGATGACGGCGGCGGCACTGCACACCACGCCCGCCGCGCCCGGCGGCATCCTGCTCGGCGGGTCCATGCCGCTCGCGACGGCCCTCATCGGCATCACGCTGTTCGGCGAACGGCCGGATCGCATGCGGCTTGCCGGGCTTGCGGCCATCGTCGCCGGCGTCGTCATCCTGCTTGCCGCCAGCCTGCAGAAGAGCGGCATGACCATGACCGGCTTCCTGCTGCTACCGCTCGGCGCCGTGCTCTGGGCCGGCTTCACCCATGCCTTCCGCCGCTCGGGCCTTTCCGCCCTGGAGGGCGCGGCCCTCATCGCCGTCTGGTCCTTCCTGATCCATCTCGTCCTGGCCGCGCTCTTCGGCACGCATCTTGGCGAGGCTTCCCTGCCCGACCTCGCGCTGCAGGTCACCAGCCAGGGCATCCTGTCCGGCCTCATCGCCACCTTCGCCTATGGCACCGCCATCCGCACGCTCGGCGGCAGCCAGGCCGCCGCCTTCACCGCCATCACGCCGGTGCTGGCGACGCTCGGCGGCGCGGTGTTCCTCGGCGAGAGCTTCGGCGCGGCGGAGATCACGGCGGCGCTGGTCGTCGGGGCAGGCGTCGCCCTCTCCACCGGCGTCCTCTCGCCGAAACGCTGACATCTAGCGGATCGCGGTAACGGCGATCCAGTCGGTGGGGCGGCGGTCATAGGCACCGCCGCTCCAGCTTTCCACTTCCAGCGAAGCCCACGGACCGCTGTCCCGCCAGTAGGCCGTCAGTTCCTTTACCGAAAGATAGTTGTAGTGGCGGCCGAGGGCGTCGGCGCTTTCGCCGGATCCCGCCTTGAAGCTGGCCCAGGCGACGCCGCCTTTCACGAGGGCCGTGTGCACCTTGCCGATCACGCCGGCAAGCTCGTCGCGGGCGACATGGGTCAGGGATGCACAGGCATAGACCCCGTCATAGGCCTCCTCCACGTCCAGTTCCTGGAACAGCATGGTGCGGACCGGCTGGCCGAGCCGTCGCGAGGCGATGGCGGCGAGTTCCGCCGATCCATCCGTCGCATCCAGCGCAAAGCCCGCGGCAAGGATGGCCGCGGCATCGACGCCGCCGCCGGTGCCCAGTTCGAGGATCCTGCCGCCGGCCTTGCAGCGCTGCAGGAACGGGAAGAGTTTCGGGTTTGGCCTGTTCCCGTCCGCGGCATAGGCGGCCGCATGGGAGTTGTAGAAGTCGAGGGTGCTGCCTTGCATCGACCGGCGCTCGCTGTTCCGGCCGGAGAATCCTGCGGCCACCGGGCCGCAGGATATTGCGACATCGCGCGTGCGATCAACCGTGAATAATCTCGCGGTGCTTCTGCAGGCGCTTGCCGAAGGCCTGGCTGACGCGGTCGAAGATGATCGCGATGCCGACGATGGCGAGGCCGTTGAAGATGCCGAGCGTGAAATACTGGTTGGAGATCGCCTTCAGCACCGGCTGGCCGAGGCCCTGCACGCCGATCATCGAGGCGATGACCACCATGGCGAGCGCCATCATGATCGTCTGGTTGATGCCGGCCATGATGGTGGGCAGCGCCAGCGGCATCTGCACGTTCTTCAGCTTCTGCCAGCTCGAGGAACCGAAGGCGTCCGCCGCCTCCAGGACATCCTTGTCGACGAGGCGGATGCCGAGATTGGTCAGGCGAATCATCGGCGGGATGGCGTAGATGACCACCGCGATGAGCCCCGGCACCTTGCCGATGCCGAGCAGCATGACGACCGGGATGAGATAAACGAAGCTCGGCATGGTCTGCATGACGTCGAGGACCGGGTTGATGACGTTCTGCACCCGGTCCGAGCGCGACATGAGGATGCCGATCGGGATGCCGATGACGATGGAAAGCACGGTACAGACGAAGATCATCGAGACCGTCTTCATCGTGTCGTCCCACATGTCGAAATAGCCGATGACCAGCAGCGTGCCGACCGCGCCGGCGACGATCTTCCAGTTGCGGCTGGCGAACCATGCGACGAGCGCGATCAATAGCAGGATGATCGGCCAGGGCGTGCGCGTCATGAAACGCTCGGACCAGATCAGAAAGTGCTGCAGCGGCTCGAAGATCGATTCGATGCCGTCGCCATAGGCGCGGGTGAAGGTGCGGAAGCCCTCATCGATCGTCTTCTTGAGATCGCGCAGGGTATTCGCGTCCATCGTCGGAAATTTCGTGAACCATTCCATGTCGATCCCCTTCCGGCTCCGACCGATCTGCGTCGGTCTTCAAGCCAACCCTGATAGATGCCGCCCGAACAGGCGCCGGCGGCATGTGATGAAACGAAGATGGAGCGGCGCGCCCGAGGACGCGCCGCCCGGTTCGATCAACCGGTCAGAGCGCGGCCTTGATCTTCTCGGCCGCTTCCGGCGAGACCCATTCCTTCCAGAGGGCTTCGTTCTCCTCCAGGAAATGCTTGGCGCCATCGTCGCCGCTCGCCTGGTTGTCGGTCATCCACGCCATCAGCTTGTTGACCGTGTCGTTCGACCAGGCGCGTTTGTTGAGATAGCCCATGACGTCGGCGCCGGCGCGGTCGGAGAAGGTCTTGGTCACCAGCGTCTGGACCTTGTCCTTCGGCCAGTCGTTCTTCTTCGGGTCCGGGCAATCGGCGACCGTGTTGCAGCGCTTCCATTCGGCGGCGTCATAGGGCACGCCGTGCTCGAGCTTCACCATCTCGTACTTGCCGAGAAGGGCCGTCGGCGCCCAGTAGTAGCCGACCCAGCCTTCCTTGCGCTCGTAGGCTTTCGCGATCGAGCCGTCGAGGCCGGCGGCCGAGCCGGTGTCGACCAGCGTGAAGTTCGCCGCTTCCCCGCCATAGGCCTTGTAGAGCTGGCTGGTCACGACCGTGCCGCCCCAGCCCTGCGGGCCGTTGTGCACGGCGCCCTTCGACTTGTCCTCCGGATCCGGGAACAGTTCGGGGTGCTTCAGCGCGTCGTCGATCGTCTTGATGTCGGGGTTGGCGTCGGCGATGTATTTCGGAATCCACCAGCCCTGCACGGCGGCGTCGGAAAGGGCGACGGCAGCGCCGATCAGCTTGCCTTCCTCGATGCCGCGGTTGACGACGTCCGGCAGGAGGTCGACCCAGCCTTCGGGCGCCAGGTCCGGCGCGCCCTTCTCGATCATCGAGGTGATGGTCGGAACCGTGTCGCCGACGATGACCTCGGCATTGCAGCCATAGCCTTCGGTCAGGATGAACTTGTCGAGCGCGGCGAGAACCTCGGCGCTCTGCCAGTTCATGCTGGCAATGGTCACGTCGCCGCATTCGGCGCGTGCCGCGCCCGTCATGGCCAGAAGGCCGGCGACGAGGCAGGTGGAAGCAAGAAGATGTTTCATATCCGTTCCCTCATTTCGGCGGTGTCATTGTGCCGACAGGAACCCGCTGCACCGCCGGCGCCGGGCCCGTGATCCCTCTGCGGATCCATCTTGGACAGGGCCAGTCGGGGGCCTTCTCTTTCCACGATGCCGCAGCCTCGACTTTTGCAGCTACGGAGTCGAATGCCGGCACGAATGCGTCTGCCATTGACCCCTATGCGTCATGGAAAGGCCAAATTCGCAAGACCGCCCCGACTTTGTCCAAGCTTGGCGTCGCGATGGCAATGTTATGATGCAATTCAGTTTTTTCAAAGAATGAAAACGCCGAAAGGGCCGGCGAAAGCCGACCCTCCTGCCGCGCGCCACCGGCGCGATGTCGCGGCTGTGCCGCCGTCAGGCCATGCGCCGGCCCTGGATGACATGGACGCGCCCGCCGGTCTTCACCCGGTCGTAGAGGTCGATCACGTCCTGGTTGAGCATGCGCACGCAGCCGCTCGACATGGCCTCGCCGATCGACCACGGCTGGTTGGTGCCATGGATGCGGAACATCGTGTCGTTGCCGTTCTGGTAGAGGTAGATGGCGCGGGCGCCGAGCGGGTTGTTGAGGCCGCCGGGCACGCCGCCGGCATATTTCAGGTTCTTCCTGGGATCGCGGCGGATCATGTTCGGCGTCGGCGTCCAGCTCGGCCATTCCGCCTTGCGGCCGATATAGGCGCTGCCGGCCAGCGAATAGCCTTGGCGGCCGACGCCGATGCCGTAGCGCATCGCCCGGCCGTTGCCGAGCACGTAGTAGAGCCGGCGGGCCGGCGTGTCGACCACGATGGTGCCGGCGGCATGGCCGGTGTCATAGGCGACTTCCTGGCGGCGCAGCTCGGGCTTGATCTTGTCGAGCGGGATCGCCTTCAGCGGAAATTTCTCGTCCAGCCTGTCGCCGTAATTGGCACGGTCGCTGGTGCCGTTCGTCGCGCAGCCGGCAAGCAATGCGGATGCGCCGAGCAGGAATCCGCGGCGGGAAATCGACATGTTCAAAAGCCCCTAACACTTCGTCTATGGGGCTGAAAATTATGCGTTTATGGTTAATGGCAGGTTAAGCGCGGGCATTCACGGCCGCATCAGGCCGGCCCTCAGCAGGATGCCGCCCACCAGGAGGCACAACAAGCTGAAAGCACCGATCGCCCAGGCCGTGCCATCGGGCCAGGCCGAAAGGGCCGAGACCGGCATGGCAAGCGCCGGATCCGCTGCCGAATAAACGGCCGTCACCCGGGCGGCCGGCGTGTAATCGGCGGGGTCGATGGCGGTGTAGGAGGTGGTGCGGATCCGCTGTCCCTCGGCCGTCGTGAATTCGAGGATCGGGTAATAGACCTCGCGGCGGCTGCCGCGGCTTCCCACCCAGGCGGCCTCGAAGCCTGTCATCTCCGCCTCGACGGTGTGGCCGGACGAGGCGAGATCCCGGTAGATGCCATGCACCGACCAGAGCCCCCAGGCCGCCAGCAGCCCGACGACGACGAGCACGGCGCCAATGATGGCCGTGATGCCGGTTCGCCACCCGCGCCCAGCCCTTGCGAATACCGGCCCGGCCTGCATGTCGCCGATCCCTCCCCCGTTCGGGTGGGACTATACAGGGCCGGCCCGGCAACTTGAAGCTGCCGGAAAAGGACAGGCAGGCGCCTCAGCGCCGCTGCCGGCCGCAGGGCAATCGCCTATGGAAGGAAACCGCTGCCACATCCCCCTTCTCCCCACGGTGAGAGGGTGCCGGCAGGCGGATGAGGGGGATGGTGAAGACGCAACCGATCTGTCCGAGCCGCCCCTCATCCGACCCTTCGGGCCACCTTCTCCCCGTGGGGGAGAAGGGAGGAGCGGCATCGTCGCACTCCAATGCGGTTGCCCTGCTTCCGACCGGATGGACCGGACCTTCGCCGATGCCTTCGGCGCGCACCCTTGCGGCCGACCGAAGATCACATAGCGGGACAGACCGGCCCTTGCCGCGCTCTTTCGTGCGGCCCGGCCTCCCCACGCCTCACATATTCGGATAGACAGGCCCTTCGCCGCCTTGGGGTGGGACCCAGTTGATGTTCTGGTTGGGGTCCTTGATGTCGCAGGTCTTGCAGTGCACGCAGTTCTGCGCGTTGATGACGTAGACGTCCTGGCCGTCCTTCTCGACCCATTCGTAGACGCCGGCGGGACAGTAGCGGGTGGACGGGCCGGCATAGACGTCGAGCTCGGAGGTCTTCTGCAGCTCCGGGTTCTTGAGCTGGAGGTGGACCGGCTGGTCCTCCTCGTGGTTGGTGTTCGACAGGAACACCGAGGAGAGGCGGTCGAAGGTGAGCACCCCGTCCGGCTTCGGGTAGTCGATCTTGTTGTGCTTTGCCGCCGGCTCCAGGCTCTGCGCGTCCGTCTTGCCGTGCTTGAGCGTGCCGAAGACGGAGAAGCCGAACAGCGTGTTCGTCCACATGTCGAGGCCGCCGAGCGCCACGCCGACCGCCGTGCCGAACTTCGACCACAGCGGCTTGACGTTGCGCACCTTCTTCAGGTCGGAACCGATGGCGCTGTCGCGCCAGCCCTGCTCAATCTCGATCGGCTCGTCATTGGCCCGGCCCGCCGCAATCGCATCCGCCAGCTTCTCGGCCGCCAGGATGCCCGACAGCACCGCATTGTGGCTGCCCTTGATGCGCGGCACGTTGACGAAGCCGGCCGAGCAGCCGATCAGCGCCCCGCCGGGGAAGGACAGCTTCGGCACCGACTGGTAGCCGCCTTCGGTGATGGCGCGCGCGCCGTAGGAGAGGCGCTTGCCGCCCTCGAAGGTGCCCCTGATGGCGGGATGCGTCTTGAAGCGCTGGAATTCCTCGAAGGGATAGAGGTACGGGTTCTTGTAGTTGAGGTGCACGACGAAGCCGACGGCGACGAGGTTGTCCTCCAGATGGTAGAGGAAGGAACCGCCGCCGGTCTTCATGCCGAGCGGCCAGCCGAAGGAGTGCTGCACGAGGCCGGGCCTGTGGTTCTCCGGCTTCACCTGCCAGAGCTCCTTGAGGCCGATGCCGAACTTTTGGGGCTCGCGGCCCTCGTCCAGCCTGAACTTGGCGATGAGCTGCTTGGCGAGCGAGCCGCGCACGCCTTCCGAGATCAACGTGTACTTGCCGAGAAGCGCCATGCCGCGGGTATAGTTCGGGCCGGGCTCGCCATTGCGCTCGATGCCCATGTCGCCGGTGGCGACGCCGATGACGGCGCCCTCGTCGTTGTAGAGCACTTCGGTTGCGGCAAAGCCGGGATAGATCTCGACGCCGAGCTCTTCCGCCTTGGTCGCCAGCCACCGACAGACGTTTCCGAGCGAGACGATGTAGTTGCCGTGGTTGTTCATCAGCGGCGGCATGAAGGCGTTCGGCAGGCGGACGGAGCCGGCGGGGCCGAGAAAGAGGAAGCGGTCGTCGGTCACCTCGGTCTTGAAGGGATGGCCGGCGTCCTCGCGCCAGCCGGGCAGCAAGCGGTCGATGCCGATGGGATCGACGACGGCGCCCGACAGGATATGCGCGCCGACTTCCGCGCCCTTCTCCAGCACGACGACGGAGAGCTCCGGGTTCACCTGCTTCAGCCGGATCGCCGCGGAAAGGCCCGCCGGACCCGCACCCACGATCACAACGTCGAATTCCATGCTCTCGCGTTCGGGGAGTTCCATTTCGTCGCTCATTCGCCTCTCCACCCCGCAACCCCTCAAAAGCCGCGGCAATTCCCTCTGGTTAGCCTGTCATGGCAAATGCCGAAAGCCTTGTCGAGCCGTTCTGCGACAGACTTTCCCTGCATTTGCGCATGACATCATGACAGGGTCGAAAGTTTATTGACTTTAACGTAAACGTCAACCGATTGCCGCCCGTATCAGCCCGTGCGCGCTTGATTCCGCTTCTCCGCCGCACTACGCATTCGAGCCGGCCCATCGGCAGAGGAAACGGGAACATGTCCGAGATTATCCAATCGCTCGAACGCGACTTGCACGATTTCGGCGACACGCTCCACCTTATCGGAAGCGACCGGCTGGCGAACCGGCATCCCGGCGAACATGCGGGCAATTTCGGCGCGGGCGCCATGGCCGAGCCGGCGACGCCCGAGGCGGCGGCCGCCGTGGTGCGCTGGTGCTTCGAAAACGACGTGCCCATCGTGCCGCAGGGCGGGCGCACAGGCCTTGTCGGCGGCGGCATCAGCCGGCCGGGCGAGCTCATCCTCTCCACCGCCCGCCTCGACCGCATCGAGGCCATCGATCCCCTCGCCCGCACCGTCACGGTCGGCGCCGGCGTCACGCTGCAGGCCCTGCAGGAGGCGACGGCAGGGGTCGGCCTCATTCCCGGCATCGACCTCGCCGCGCGCGGCAGCGCCACCATCGGCGGCATGATCGCCACCAATGCCGGCGGCATCCTCGCCTTCCGCAACGGCGTGATGCGCCACCAGGTGCTCGGCATCGAGGCGGTGATGCCGGACGGCAGCCTCGTCAGCGACCTGACGCGCGTGCTGAAGGTCAGCGCCGGGCCGGACATCAAGCAGCTGCTCATCGGCTCGGAAGGCGCCTATGGTTTCGTCACCCGCGCCGTGCTGAAGCTCGAAAGCTTCAACCCGATGCGCGCCACCGCGCTCGTCGGCGTGCCCGACGCCAGGGCCGCCCTCGCGCTCATCGCCCATTTCCGCAGCCGGCCGGCCCTGCAGCTGGAGGGCGCCGAATTGATGTGGCAGCGCTATCTGCACGACAGCGCGGCGGACAAGGGTTTCGACCTCGGCTGGCTGGAGGCCGATACCCCCGCGATCCTCCTGATGGAAGTGTCCGCCAGCAGCGAGGCGGAGGCCCGCGAGGCGCTGGAAGAGGGCCTTGCCGCCCTCTGGGAGGAGCACGGTCTGACCAGCGGCATCGTCGCCGCCTCGCTCGACCAGGCCCGGCGCTTCTGGGCGCTGCGCGAGGACGGCGACTTCATGTACCGGCATTTCCCCGCCGCGCCCTCCTTCGACGTCTCCGTGCCGCCGGGTGCGCTCGACGGGTATGTCGACGGCCTGCGGCAGCGGCTGAAGGCCGTCGATCCGGGTTTCGACGCCTATGTCTATGGCCATGTCGCGGACGGCAACCTGCATATTTCCGTCATCGGCAACGGCGTGGCGGCCCCGGGCGCCAAGGAACCGATCGAGGACGCCGTCTATACCGGCGTCGCGGAGCTCGGCGGCAGCTTTTCCGCCGAGCACGGGGTGGGAACGGAGAAGCGCCGCGCCTATCTCAGCTACGGCAATGCGTCGCGCCGCGCCGTGGCGCAGGCGATCAAGGCCGCGCTCGACCCGAAAAACCTCTTCAATCCGGGCAAGGTGCCCTATCGCGCCGACGCGCCCCGAACATAGGACAGACCACGATGGATCTCGGAATTGCCGGCAAACGCGCCCTCGTCCTCGCCTCCTCCCGCGGCCTCGGCAAGGGCATTGCCGAAGCGCTCGCCCGCGAGGGCGCGCATGTCCTCCTGTGCGGGCGCAGCGCGGAGACGCTTGCGGCCAATTGCGCGGCCATCAATGCGGCGGGCCCCGGCCGCGCCGACTGGGTGCAGGCCGATCTCGGCGACGAGGACGTCGTCGAGACGCTCGTGAAGGCGACGCGGGAAAAGCTCGGCGGGGTCGATATCCTCGTCAACAATTCCGGCGGGCCGACGCCCGGCTCCACCGAGGACATGAGCGAGGAAAAGCTGGCCACCTATTTCCAGTCCATGGTGCTGCGGATCATCACGCTCACCAACCGGCTGCTGCCCGTCATGAAGGAACAGCGCTGGGGCCGCATCCTGACGGTCGCCTCCTCCGGCGTCATCGAGCCGATCCCGGGCCTGGCGCTGTCCAACACGCTGCGCCCGGCGCTGGCCGGCTGGTCCAAGACGCTGGCGAGCGAGGTCGCCGAATACGGCATCACCAGCAACATGCTCCTGCCCGGCAGCATCCTGACCGACCGGCTGAAGAGCCTCGACGCCGCCGCCGCCGAGCGCAGCGGCAGGAGCATCGCCGAGGTGCGCGCGGCCTCGGAACGGGCGATCCCGGCCCGGCGCTACGGCGCGGTGGAGGAATTCGCGGCGACCGCCGCCTTCCTGTGCAGCGCGCCGGCCAGCTACGTCACCGGCAGCCTCATCCGCTGCGACGGCGGCGCGGCACGTTCGGTCTGAGGCGTCGGGGCCCCTCATCCGGCAGCCCACCGCACATGGAAGGAAACCGTTGCCGCTCTCCCCTTCTCCCCCGCGGGGAGAAGGTGGCCCAAAGGGTCGGATGAGGGGGTGGCTCGGACGTATCGTTTGCGCCTTCGCCATCCCCCTCATCCGCCTGCCGGCACCTTCTCCCCGCGGGGGAGAAGGGGATGGGGCAACGCCGAACTGCATAGGCAATAGGCCTCCCACCTCGGGGAGAAGATCAGGCTGAGGGGCAATCATACCTCCCCCCTTGCCTTCCCAGCCCGCCTGTGCCATCTGGCGCGCTCTCCCATTTCCGGGCGCGCCGACGCGCCTTTCGCGCGGGGCTTTCGCTCCGCTCCAACACATTTTCGACGATCGAAGGGGCACGGCGATGGCACGGGCACTCGGGCTTGATTTCGGCACGACGAACACGGTTCTGGCGCTTTCCGAAGGGACCGGGGCGACACGGTCGATGACCTTCAACAGCAGCGTCGGCGTCACCGACACGATGCGCACGGCGCTGTCCTTCATGAAGGATCCGGTCGTCGGTGCGCAGGCGCTGAAGGTGGAGGCCGGACAGGCGGCGATCCGCCAGTTCATCGACAATCCCGGCGATAGCCGATTCCTGCAGTCGATCAAGACCTTTGCCGCAAGCGCCCTCTTCCAGGGCACGCTGGTCTTTGCCCGCCGCCATGCCTTCGACGACCTGATGGAGGTGTTCCTGCGCCGGCTGAAGGCCTATGCGGGCGATGGATGGCCGGCGGACGTCTCGCGCGTCATCGCGGGCCGGCCGGTACAGTTCGCCGGTGCAAGCCCCGACCCGGCGCTCGCGCTCGAACGCTACAACGCGGCGCTGACGCGGCTCGGCTTCCCGGAGATCCACTATGTCTACGAGCCCGTCGCGGCGGCCTACTATTTCGCCCAGACGCTGAAGAGCGACGCCACCGTGCTGGTCGCCGATTTCGGCGGCGGCACGACGGACTATTCGCTGATCCGCTTCGAGCGGCAGGCCGGCCGGCTGACGGCACAGCCGATCGGCCATTCGGGCGTCGGCATCGCGGGCGACCATTTCGATGCCCGCATGATCGAGCGCCTCGTCGCGCCGGAGATCGGCAAGGGCAGCTTCTTCAAGAGCTTCGACAAGGTCCTGGAGGTGCCGTCCGGCTATTATGCCAACTTCGCCCGCTGGAACCAGCTCTCGATCTTCAAGACGACGCGCGAATTCGCCGACCTCAAGTCGCTGGTCCGTTCGTCGCTCGAGCCGGAAAAGCTCGAACTGTTCATCGATCTCGTCGAGCATGACGAGGGCTATCCGCTCTACCAGGCGATCTCGGCCACCAAGATGGCGCTGTCGGTGGCGGACGAAGCCGAATTCCACTTCGCCCCGCTCGGCGCCGCGGGCCGCAGGATGGTCAGGCGCTCCGATTTCGAGGACTGGATCGCACCGGACCTCGCCCGCATCGAGGGCGCGCTGGACGAGGTGCTGGAGAAGACCGGCACCGCGCCCGGCGCCATCGACAAGGTGTTCCTGACCGGCGGCACCTCCTTCGTGCCGGCCGTCAGGCGCATCTTCACCCGCCGCTTCGATGCGGACCGCATCGAGAGCGGCGGCGAGCTGCTGTCGATCGCCCACGGTCTCGCGCTGATCGGCGAAGGCGACGACGTGGCGCAATGGGCGGCGTGACGATGACGGCGGCGCTTTCCTCCGGCAAGCCGCTTCGCTAAGGTGCAGCCATGAACGCCGCGAACGACCTCAATCCCGCACAGCTCCGATCGCTCCTGCATTTCTATGCGGATGCCGGCGTCGAATGGCTGCTGGAGGAAGAGGCCGTCGACCGCATCGCCGAATTCGAGGCGATGCGCGCGGCGCGCGGCATGCAGGCGCCGCGGGAAACCGCCCCTGCCCCGCAGCAGGCCGCCCGCCCGGCGCCGGCCCGGCAGGAGCAACCGCGCGCCGCGGCCGCTGCGCCCCAGCCGAACGTCCTGCCCAATGTCGCGATACCGGACAGCCAGGCGGTGGCCGAGGCGGAGTTCGCGGCGGGCAGCGCCCGTTCGCTGGAGGAATTGCGCACGGCGATGGAGGCCTTCAACGGCTGCAACCTGAAGACCAGCGCCCGCTGCCTCGTCTTTGCGGCGGGCAATGCGAAGCCCTCGGTCATGGTGATCGGCGCCATGCCGAATGCCGACGACGACCGCGACGGCCAGCCCTTCTCCGGCCGGCAGGGCGCGATGCTCGACCGCATGCTGGCCGGCATCGGGCTCGACCGGGCCGACCTCCTGCTGAGCAATGTCGTGCCGTGGCGGCCGCCCGGCAACCGCCCGCCCTCGCAGCGCGAGGCCGATATCTGCCGGCCGTTCATCGAGCGGCAGATCGCGCTTGCCGAGCCGAATCACCTGCTGATCCTCGGCAATTTCGCCGCGCGATTCCTGCTGCGTTCGAACGACACGATCCACCAGTTGCGGGGAGAATGGCGGGAGTTTGCGATTTCCGGCCGCACCATCCCGGCTTTTGCGACGCTGCACCCGCAGGATCTGGTGACGGCGCCGGTCAGCAAGCGGCTCGTCTGGCAGGATTTGCTTGCTTTTCGTGCAGGGCTCAAGGCCTGATCACGAAGGCTACCTTCATATTTTTCAATGGCTTGGCTTTTAAGACCTGTGGATCATCCGCAGGGCCTGACGAAAAACTGCCGCAAGCATGAACAAAATGTTTCATCAGTCATGCGATTTGCACATATCTGCCGGGCAGAATGTCGCATTGCAAAATCAATGTTGCGGCGCAATATAACAGGACGGGAGGGACAGGATTTAAGGAATCGACCCATGACCGCCCGCTTTCGGCCCATCCATTCGAGCTTCGAGACGCTCCGCCATTCCGGTCTGCGCACCGGCCGCGGCTTCGGCGGCATCGCTGCCCCGGCCAACGAGCAGCTCACCGCCTCCGGTTTCGCCCGTATCAACCGCCCCGTCCAGCTCTTCGCCGAGTTCATCCAGCGCTGAGCCGATGCAAGGCGCCCGGCCGGCGCCTTCCGATGCAGACCGACCCCAGGAGCAGACCATGGCCACCTTTCGCAAGCTGATGTCCGACATCGCCGATATCCGCGCCGCCGTGAACGCCGCCCGGGAATATTCCGTGCTGGCTTCCCTGCCGCGCGACGCCGCGCAGCGCCGCGACCCGCTCAAGGCCTTCCTGCCGAACTGAGCTTGGCCCTGGCCTTGAAGCCGGCCGGCGCTGTGCTATTGTCTTCATCGTGAGGAGGTGAGACGCCTTTTCTTCCGGTGGAGACCGGGCCGAAGCCCGAACCGTTTCTTAGCTGATCGTCAGGGTGAAGCGCCAACCTCTGAACCTGATCGTCAGCGTAAGCCGGATTCGCAAACGTCTCACCTCCTTTCGTTTTGCCAAGGTTCACCCCGGCAATTCTCTCCAGTACAACCCTATCGGGAATTCCCTCACCTCCCGAACTCCCCAGATAATCTTCTTGTTTTACGCCAGCCATTGTCGCAGTGGACAGCGCGCGGCCGCCGCAATAGAGCGACACTCCGACACCGAACGCGCCTTCCCCGGAGCCCCCATGCTGGCGAGCCTCGTCTCCATTCTCAGCCTGATGCTGTCCACCCTCCTGATGATGGTCGCCTTCGGGCTGCAGAGTTATGTCGTGCCGGTGCGCGCGGTCGCGGAGGGCTGGTCGACGCAGACGATCTCGATGATCGCGACGGGCTATACGATCGGCTTCACGCTCTCCTGCATCGTCACGCCGAAATTCGTGCTGCTGGTCGGGCATGTGCGCGTCTTCGTGGCGCTGATCACGCTGCTCGCCATCGGCATCCTGCTCTGCGCCCTCGTCGTCGACTGGCGCGCCTGGATGGCGTTTCGCGCCATGTCGGGTTTCGCCATTTCCGGCAGCTACCTCATCATCGAAAGCTGGCTGAACGAGCGCGTGACCAACGAGAACCGCGGCTCGATCTTCTCCGTCTACCTGATCACCACCATGGTCGGCACGATCGGCGGGCAATATCTCGTGCCGCTCGGCGACCCGTCCAACACCTCGCTCTTCATTCTCTGCGGCATCATCTTCTCCGTCGCCCTGCTGCCGACGGCGCTGACCTCCTCGCCGCTGCCGGCCCCGCCGACGCAGGCGCGCTTCGATGTCGCCAAACTTTACCGGCGCTCGCCGGTCGCCGTCGTCGGCGCCTTCCTTGCCGGGGCGATGTCCGGCGCCTGGCTGAACCTCGGCGGCGTGTTCACGCAGCGCAGCGGGCTTTCCACGGCGGAAGGCGCGACGCTGCTTGCCTGCGTGCTCCTCGGCAGCGCCCTCTCGCAGATCCCGATCGGCCGGGCCTCCGACCGGATGGACCGCCGCCTCGTCATGGTGGCCTGCGGCGCGGTCGGCACGGTCTCGTGCCTTGCCATGGCCGCCGTCGCCGGCGGGCCGCCGGTGCTGCTCTATGTCGTCGCCGCCTTCGTCGGCTCGGTCATCTTCCCGATCTATGCGCTGAACGTCGCCCATGCCAACGACCGCGCGCAGCCCGACGAATATGTCGAGGTCTCCTCAGGCATGATGATCGTCTACGGCATCGGCACCATTTCCGGCCCCATCATGGTCGGCCCGATCATGGACCGGTTCGGGCCGGGTTCGCTCTTCGTCGTGCTGGCGGCCTATTTCGTGCTCTACGGCGCCTATGCCGCCTGGCGCATCAGCCGGCGCGAGGAGAACGACGGCCTCGTGGTCAAGACCGATTACCAGGCGATGGCGGTGCAGCCGCTGGGCGCCGATGTCGCCGCGGCCGCGCTCCAGCCCGATGCGGCGACGGATGAGCGCATCGAGGACACGACGACCCCCGAATGGCGGTGACGCCTATCCCTGAAGGGTCTGGTGGCGCATGGCCGCCCGGCGCTTCAATTCGAGCTGGTGCTCGCGCAGGATGACGAAGATGCCGGCGGCGACGACGATGGCCGTGCCCACGAGCATGGTCTCAGTCGGCACGTCGCCGAACACGACATAGCCGATGATGAGGCCGAGCACGATCGAGATATACTCGAACGGCGCGATGGTGGAGACGTCGGCGTAGCGATAGCTCGCCGTCAGCAGCAGTTGCGCGATGCCGCCGCAGAAGCCGGCCAGCGCCATCAGAGCGAGCGAAGGCCAGCCGAGCGCGATCCAGCCGAAAGGCAGCGTACCCAGCGAGAAGATCGAGGCGAACAGCGAGAAATAGAGCACGATGGTCGGCGTGCGCTCCGTCTGCACCAGCTTGCGCACCAGAACCATGGCAAAGGAGCCGAGCACGGCGAAGGCCAGCATGGCGAGCGCGCCCATCGCCTCCGAGGAACCGAATCCGCCTTCCCGGAACAGCGTCAGGCGCGGCCAGCTGATGATGGCGACGCCCAGAAGACCCACCAGCACCGCCGTCCAGCGATAGATGCCGACCCTCTCCTTGAGGAACACCGCGGCGACGACGACGGTGACGAGCGGCAGCGCGTAACCGAGTGCGATCGATTCCGGCAGCGGCAGGTGCACGAGGCCGTAGAAGCCGAAGCCCATGGAGAGGATACCGACAAAACCCCGCTTGAAATGGCCGAAGATGTCGTTGGTGCGGAAGGCGTCGCGCAGCTGGCCCTGCACGGCGAGGAAGACGATGATCGGCACCATGGCGAAGGCCGAACGCAAAAACGTGATCTGTCCCGCCGGAATATCCTTGCCGGCCGCCTTGATGAGCGCGGACATGCAGAGGAAGATCACCACCGAGAAGACCTTGAGTGAAATGCCCCGCATGGGGTTGGGGTACGGCATGTCCATGGAGAACTCGTCACGGCCGGCGGGCCGTGGCATCAGGCGGTTGAGGAGAGACCGGAGAACCGATTCAGGCTGGCGGCAAGTCTATCCGGATCGGCCGGCGGATGGGATCAATTCTGGTGATGCGTCACGGATAATTTTGATCGGATCCGCGGGAGGGATGCCTGTCCCGGCAAAACGCAAATTTCCGGTTTTCGGAGGAGCCTGGAAATGAGATGTTAAGCCAATAAGCCTATCAATCCAGGGAATTCGGGGGCAGACCGTCCGTATCGCCCGTAGCGTTGCACCAAAACGATACGGCCCGGACGGCAAGGAGCAGGACATATCATGCGGACAGAGAACGGCCGGATCATTCATCTGGCAGACTATCGCCAGACCGACTTCGTTCTCGAGCGCGTCGACCTGACCTTCGAACTGGACCCGACGGAAACCAAGGTCGAGGCGCGGCTGATCTTCCACCGCCGCGAAGGCGCCGATCCCGCCGCGCCGCTGGTGCTCGACGGCGACGAACTGGTCATGACCAGCCTGCTCTTCGACCAGATGGAGATGGACAAGGCGCGCTACGACGCCACGCCCGACAGCCTGACGATCCGCGACCTGCCGGCGACGGACCCCTTCGAGATCACCATCACCACGATGATCAACCCGGAGGCCAACACCCAGCTGATGGGCCTCTACCGCACCAACGGCGTCTACTGCACCCAGTGCGAGGCCGAAGGCTTCCGCCGCATCACCTATTTCCCCGACCGGCCGGACGTGCTTGCCGTCTATACGGTCAACATCATCGCCGACAAGGCGAGCTGCCCGCTGCTGCTGTCCAACGGCAATTTTTTGGGCGGCGCCGGCTATGGTGAAGGCAGGCATTTCGCCGCCTGGTTCGACCCGCATCCGAAGCCCTCCTATCTCTTCGCGCTGGTCGCCGGCGATCTCGGCGTCGTGGAGGACACGTTCACCACCATGTCCGGCCGCGAGGTGACGCTGAAGATCTATGTCGAGCATGGCAAGGAGCCGCGCGCGGCCTATGCCATGGACGCGCTGAAGCGCTCGATGAAGTGGGACGAGGAGGTTTTCGGGCGCGAATACGACCTCGACATCTTCATGATCGTCGCCGTCTCCGACTTCAATATGGGCGCCATGGAGAACAAGGGGCTCAACGTCTTCAACGACAAATACGTGCTCGCCGACCCCGAGAGCGCCACCGACCAGGACTATGCGAATATCGAAGCGATCATCGCCCACGAATATTTCCACAACTGGACCGGCAACCGCGTCACCTGCCGCGACTGGTTCCAGCTCTGCCTCAAGGAAGGCCTGACGGTCTATCGCGACCACGAATTCTCCGCCGACCAGCGCTCGCGCGCGGTCAAGCGCATCGCCGAGGTACGGCACCTGAAGTCCGAGCAGTTCCCGGAGGATGCCGGCCCCCTCGCCCATCCGGTGCGCCCGACGAAATACCGCGAGATCAACAACTTCTACACGACGACCGTCTATGAAAAAGGCTCCGAGGTGACGCGCATGATCGCGACCATCGTCGGCAAGGACGGCTTCAAGAAGGGCATGGACCTCTATTTCGAGCGGCACGACGGCGATGCCGCGACGATCGAGGATTTCGTCAAATGCTTCGAGGCGGCGAACGGCGTCGACCTCTCGCAGTTCTCGCTCTGGTACCATCAGGCCGGCACGCCGCTCGTCAGCGTCTCGTCGAGCTACGACCAGGCGAAGGGTGCGTTCACCCTGTCGCTGGAGCAGATGATCCCGCCGACGCCCGGCCAAGCCGCGAAGGAGCCGATGCATATTCCGCTGCGCTTCGGCCTCCTCTCCGCCGACGGCACGGAAGCGCTGCCGAGCGCCGTCAGCGGCGCCGACGTGACCGGCGACGTGCTGCATCTCCGTGAGCGCCGCCAGACGGTGACCTTCTCCGGTATCGCCTCGCGCCCGGTCGTCTCGCTCAACCGCGGCTTCTCCGCGCCGATCAACCTGCATTTCGAGCAGGCGCCCGCCGACCTTGCCCATATCGCCCGCCACGACAGCGATCTCTTCGCCCGCTGGCAGGCGCTGAACGACCTCGCCCTGCCGAACCTCGTCGAGGCCGCGCGAAAGGCGCGGGCCGGCGAGCCGGTCGAGACCAATGCGGTGCTCGCCGACACGCTGATCGCCATTGCCGGCGACGAGACGCTGGAGCCGGCCTTCCGCGCGCAGGCGCTGGCGCTGCCCTCCGAATCCGACATCGCCCGCGAACTCGGCAGCAACAACGATCCGGACGCCATCCGCGCCGGCCGCGAAGCCGTGCTCGCCTTCGTGGCGAACCGCGACCCCGCCGTCTTCGCCGCGCTCTTCGAAGGTCACCGCACCGCCGGCACCTTCACGCCGGATGCGATGAGCGCCGGCCGGCGGGCGCTGCGCAATGCGGCCCTCGCCTATCTCGCCGTGGCCGACGGCACGCCGGCCCGCGCCGCGGAGGCCTTCGCGGCGGCCGACAACATGACCGATCTCAGCGCCGCGCTCACCGTGCTCGCCCATCGCTTCCCGGACGCGCCGGAGGCGGCGGCAGCGCTCGAAACCTTCCGCGCTCGCTTTGCCGACAATGCGCTGGTCATCGACAAGTGGTTCTCCATCCAGTCGACCATTCCGGGCGACGGCGCGCTGGACCGCGTCAAGGCGCTGATGGAAAGCCCGCACTTCAACAGGACGAACCCGAACCGCGTGCGCGCGCTCGTCGGCACCTTCGCCTTCTCGAACCCGACCGGCTTCAACCGGGCGGACGGCGCCGGCTACCGCTTCCTCGCCGAGCAGATTCTTGAGATCGACCCGAAGAACCCGCAGCTCGCCGCCCGCATCCTCACCTCCATGCGCTCCTGGCGGGCGCTTGAGGACGGCCGTTCGGACCATGCGCGCAACGCGCTGCGCACGATCGCGGCAGGCGAAAAGCTGTCTTCCGACGTTTCGGACATCGTGGAGCGCATGCTGAAGGGCTGATGCCCCCAATTTCCCAACCATAAGAAATGGTTAAGACTTGGTTACCTTTTCCGCTGGACAAGCCGAATCACAATTGATTCATTAAGGCAGATTCGGGCGAGCGGCGCGCCGAATCACGAGAGGGTACAAGGTTTAAGACTATGACGGACGCGCAACGAGGACGCGCAGCCGGCGGGTGGACTCACCTCAAATTTCCGGGAATGGCGGCCTGGGAAAGCGAGCTGACGGGACAGGCGAAGATTTTCGCCGGGCCTGCCGCGCGGCATCTGACACGGGCCGAGCCCGTGCTGAAGCGGTCGATACCGATCCTGATCATCGCCTTTCTGTTCGTTGTGGCCATCTCGCGCATGGCCGGCATCCTGGTCGAGCACGACCGGATGGAGACCAGCGTCAAGGACACGACGTCGCTGACGGCAATGGCCGCCGAGGCGGTGTTCTCCGGCCCGATGGCCGAGAGCCTGGCGAAATCCGACCGCATGGCGGTGGAGGCGGCGCTTTCCCTGCATCTGCCGCAGGACCGCATGCAGCCGGGCGGGCTGGTTCTCTTCGTGGCGGAGAAGGGCCAGGTCTTCGGCGCCTCGCTGGGCGCGGCGCGCTATGTCGGCCTGTCGCTCGCGCGGTTCTCTCCGGAGCTGGCGGCGATCCAGTATTTCGGCGATCCGGCCGGCGTCTTCCGCGCCCGCATCGGCGATGAGGACTACTACGCCTCGCTCGTGCAGATGCCGAAGAAGGGCGGCTTCATCATCGTCGCCAACCCGCTCGGGCAGCTCGCGACGTTCTGGCGCGACGAGGTGGCGCTGAACGTCACGCTGTTTTCCGGCATTTCGGCCATCCTGCTCGTCATCCTTTATGCCTACTACATCCAGGCGAAGCGGGCGCGCGACGCGGACGCGATCTTCGCCGAATCGAACCTGCGCGTGGAGACGGCGCTCGCCCGCGGCCGCTGCGGCCTCTGGGATTTCGACCTCTCGAGCCGGCGGCTGTTCTGGTCGCGCTCCATGTATGAAATGCTCGGCATGCCGGCGCGCGACAGCGTGCTCTCCTTCGGCGATGCCGCCCGGCTGATGCACCCCGACGACGACGGCATCTACCAGGTCGCCCGGGCCGTCGCGCGCAGCGAGGCCAAGCAGGTGGACCAGGTGTTCCGCATGCGCCACGCCGAAGGCCACTATGTGTGGCTGCGCGCCCGCGCCCAGCTCATCCGCATGGCCTCCGGCCGCATGCACATGATCGGCATCGCCATGGACGTGACCGAGCAGCACCGGCTCGCCCAGCGCTACCAGGAGGCCGACCAGCGGCTCGCCGACGCCATCGAATGCACCTCCGAGGCCTTCGTGCTGTGGGACAAGAGCGACCGGCTCGTCATGTGCAACGCGCACTACCAGCAGGCCTACGGCCTTCCCGACGACGTGCTCGTTCCGGGCACGGACCGGGCGACGGTGCATGCCGCCGCGGCCCGGCCGGTCATCGAGCGGCGCATCGCGGATGCGGACGGCGCGGGCGTTTCGCAGACCAGCGAGGTACAGCTTGCCGACGAGCGCTGGCTGCAGATCAACGAGCGGCGCACCCGCGACGGCGGCCTCGTCTCCGTCGGCACCGACATCACCATGATGAAGCGCCACCAGGTGCGCCTGCGCGAATCCGAACGCCGCCTGATGGCGACGATCGGCGACCTCTCCGCCTCCCGCGCCAAGCTGGAGCGGCAGAAGGCCGAGCTTTCGCTCGCCAATGCCAACTACCAGGCGGAAAAGGACCGTGCGGAGGCGGCCAACCGGGCCAAGTCCGAATTCCTCGCCAACATGTCGCATGAGCTGCGCACGCCGCTCAACGCCATCCTCGGCTTTTCCGAGATCCTGCAGAACCAGATGTTCGGCCCGCTCGGCTCCGACAAGTACCGCGAATATTCCCGCGACATCCACGAGAGCGGCAAGCACCTGCTCAACGTCATCAGCGACATCCTCGACATGTCGAAGATCGAGGCCGGCCACATGCGCATCAGCTGCGAGACGGTCGACCTGTCGCCGCTGATCGAGGAGACGCTGCGCCTCACCATGCTGCAGGCGGAGAAGAAGCACATCGAGGTGCGGCAGGCCTGCCCGGGCAACCTGCTGACGGTCGCCGACCGCCGCGCCATGAAGCAGATCCTGCTGAACCTCCTGTCGAACGCCATGAAGTTCACCAATCCCGGCGGCAGGGTGGAGGTGCGGGCACGCAGGGTGGACGGCGCCGTCACGCTGACGATCGCCGACACCGGCATCGGCATCCCGAAATCCGCGCTGCAGAAGATCGGCCAGCCCTTCGAGCAGGTGCAGAGCCAGTATGCCAAGAGCAAGGGCGGCTCCGGCCTCGGCCTCGCCATCTCCCGCTCGCTCGCCCATCTGCATGGCGGGGCCATGCGCATCCACTCCGTCGAGGGCAAGGGCACGATCATCTCCGTGCGCATCCCCGACCGGGAACGGCTCGCGGCGCTGCATCTGGCGGCGGCCTGAGGGCGCGTCCCCACCCGCCCACGTCATCCTCGGGCTTGACCCGAGGATCCATGCGTCACGGCGCATGTTGCGTTTGTGGCATGGATCCCCGGGTCAAGCCTGAGGATGACGGAGGAGAAGTTGGAGGGAGGCCTTCCCGAACCCGTCGCTATCCCTTCACCACCCCCTGAAAGATCTTCCGCACCGCCTTGGAGACGCGCCTTATATCCGCCTCCAGCGCGCGCAGGTCCGGGCAGTCGCCGGCGCGGCAGACGAGATCGACGAGGCCGGCGGGGGCCTCCTTCGGGTCGAAGCCGCCATCGACGCTGAGGCGCACGATCTGGGAGATATCCGTGTAGAGGGTGAGTGCCCGCTGCACCGTGTCGAGATCGTTCGGGTCCATCATGCTCTGTCCGAGCAGCGCCAGCGCATCGCCCGTCGGCAGCGCCCTTTCCGGCTGCGCGGCGCCCCGCGCCGGCGCCACAAGCGCGAGGAACTGGGCGATGAACTCGATGTCGATCAGCCCGCCGGCAATCAGCTTCAGGTCCCAGATGTCCTTCGGCGGCTTCTCCTCGTCGATCAGCGTCCGCATCTCGAGCACATCCTTGGCGATCTTGCCCGCATCGCGCTTGCGGGCGAGCACCGCGCGAAAGATCTCCTCCGCCTGCCGCATCAGGCTCTCGTCGCCGCAGAGCACGCGGGCGCGGGTCAGCGCCATGTGCTCCCAGGTCCAGGCCTCCTCCGCCTGGTACTTGGCGAAGGCGGTGATGCGGGTGGCGACCGGCCCCTTGTTGCCGGAGGGGCGGAGCCGCATGTCGACCTCGTAGAGCACGCCTTCGGCCGTCGGGGCGGAGAGCGCCGCGATCAGCCGCTGCGTGATGCGGGTGAAATACTTGACGTTGTCGAGCGGCTTGGCGCCGTCCGATTCGAAGGCGTCGCTGTCGTGGTCGTAGAGCAGGATGAGGTCGATGTCCGAGCCCGCCGTCAGCTCGAAGCTGCCGAGCTTGCCCATGCCGACCAGTGCGACGCGCCCGCCGGGGAATTTGCCGTGCGCCGCCTCGACCTCCTCCAGCACCGCCTTGAAGGCCGCCTGGACGATGAGATCGGCGACATGGGTGAAGGCGCGGGCGGCCTGCTTTCCGGTGATCGCGCCGGTCAGAAGGCGGATGCCGATAAGGAAGCGCTGTTCGGCGGCGATGATGCGCAGGCGATCGAGGATCTCCTCGTAATGCCGCGCGCCGGAAACGAAGCCGTCGATGCGCTCGGAGAGATAGGCGCGGGTCGGCAGTTCGGCGAGAAGCCCCGGATCGAGCATGCCGTCGAAGACATGGGGCTTTGCCGCGATCACCTCGGCAAGGCGCGGCGCCGACGACATGATGTTGACGATAAGGGAGAGCAGCGCCGGATTGTTGCCGAGCAGCGAGAAGAGCTGGATGCCCGCCGGCAGGCCGGAGATGAAATTGTCGAAGCGCAACAGCGCCTCGTCCGCCCGCTTGCTCTCGCCGAAGACGCGCAGCAGCTCCGGCGTCAGCTCCGTCAGCCGCTCGCGCGCCTCGACGGACTGCGTGGCGCGGTAGCGCCCGTAGTGCCAGGTGCGGATCGTGCGGGAAATGTCGGCGGGGCGCTCGAAGCCGAGGCGCTTCAGCGTCTCCAGCGTGTCCGGATCGTCCTTCTGGCCGGTGAAGACGAGATTGCCGGTCTCCGAGGAGAGCTTCGCCTCCTGCTCGAAGAGCGCCGCATAGCGCCGCTCCACGGTCTTCAGCACCTCGACCAACCGGGCGGAAAAGGCAGCCGTATCCGCAAAGCCCAGCATATAGGCGATGCGCTTCAGTTCGGCCTCGGTTTCCGGCAGCACATGGGTCTGCTCGTCGCGCACCATCTGGATGCGATGCTCGACGTCGCGCAGGAACCAGTAGGCCTGCGTCAGTTCCTCGGCCGTCGCCGCGTCGATCCAGCTCGCCCTGGCAAGTTCCGCCAGCATCGGCTCGGTGGCGCGCAGGCGCAGCGCCGGGACGCGCCCGCCGGCGATCAGCTGCTGGGTCTGCACGAAGAACTCGATCTCGCGGATGCCGCCGCGGCCGAGCTTGACGTTGTGGCCCTTCACCGCGATCTCGCCATGGCCCTTGTGCACATGGATCTGCCGCTTGATCGAATGGATGTCGGCGATCGCCGCATAGTCGAGGTACTTGCGGAAGACGAAGGGCGTGAGCTCCTTGAGGAAGGCTTCGCCGGCCCTGAGGTCGCCGGCGACGGGCTTTGCCTTGATGAAGGCGGCCCGCTCCCAGTTCTGCCCCCTGCCCTCGTAATAGAGCATCGCCGAATCGACCGAGATGGCGAGCGGCGTGGCGCCGGGATCGGGCCGCAGCCGCAGGTCCGTGCGGAAGACATAGCCGTCCGCCGTCCGCTCCTGCATGATGCGGATCAGCCGACGCACGAGGCGGGAAAAGGTCTCGACGGCCTCGCTCGGATCGACGGCGATGCCGGCCATCGGATCGAAGAAGACGACGAGGTCGATATCGGAGGAATAGTTGAGCTCCGCCGCGCCCAGCTTGCCCATGCCGAGCACGATGAGGCCGGAGCCCTCGCTCGGGCGGGCGGGATCGGGCAGCGTCAGCTTGCCGCTCTCATGCGCAGATAAAAGCAGGTGGTCGATGGCTGCGGACGTCGTCGCCTCGGCGAGATCCGTCAGCAGCGCCGTGGTGCGCCGCGCGTCGAAAATGCGGGCAAGGTCGGCAAGGGCGGTGAAGAAGGCGACCTCGCGCTTGGCGCGGCGCAGCCGCGTCATCAGCACGGCCTCCGTCACCTCGCCGTCCTCCGTCCGCCAGGCCTTGCGGGCGCCGTCGATGGCGGCCTGCACGGCGGGCAGGATCGGCTCTTCGAGCGCGCGGGTGAGCAGGCCGGGATCGATGCGGGCCGTGTCGCGCAGATAGGGCGAGAGCGACAGGGTGGCGACGATGAAATCCTTGAGCGGCCCCTCCTCGCCGAGGAGCCGGGCGATGGCGGCGTGCTCCCTACCCCAGTCCTTGAGATCGGACAGGACAGACTTGACCTCCGCCTGGCTGAGAGCCCGCACGGGGCTTGCCGAAAGATCGGAAAACCGCGTCGTTTCCGCTGCGCTCATGATGCCTCCTCACCGCATCCGGCCGATGAAAGGCCGGCGCGAAAAGGTGTATCAGTCCGCAACGACGGGGAAAACCATCCTGACGGTCAGCCCCCGATTGTTTTCCCGCTCCGCATGGGTCGCGTCGAGCTCGAGGCGGCCATGGTGCATTTCCATGACGGCGCCGGCCAGCGAGAGGCCGAGGCCCGTGCCGGGCTTGGAACGGCTGGCATCGAGCCGCACGAAGCGCTTCACCACGTCCTCGCGCTTGTCGTCGGGCACGCCCGGGCCGCTGTCGGCGACCGAAAGCACGACCTCGCCCTCCCGCCGTTCGAGGGAAATGCGGATCTCGGGTTCGCCCCCGCTGCCCTCGGCATATTTGATCGCATTGTCGATGAGGTTGCCGAGCGCCTGGCCGACGAGCTCGCGGTTGCCCTTGACCTCGACGCCGTCGGCGATGGCGGTCACCAGCGTGAGGCCGCTGTCCTCGGCCACCGGCTCGTAGAGCTCGGCGCCGTCCTGGGCGATGCCGCTGATGTCGATCGCGCTCATCTCGGCCGGTGCCTGCCCCGCCTCGACGCGGGAAATCATCAGGAGCGCGTTGAAGGTGCGGATGAGCTGGTCGGATTCCCCGATCATCTCCTCCAGCGCCGTGCGGTAATCGGCCCGCTCGCCGCCGGAAAGCGCGGCCTCCGCCTTGTTGCGCAGCCGGGTGAGCGGCGTCTTCAGGTCATGCGCGATATTGTCGGAGACCTGCTTCAGGCCCTCGTCGAGCTTCTCGATGCGGCCGAGCATGGTGTTGAGCGATTCCGACAGCCGGTCGAACTCATCGCCCGAACCGCTGGTCGGCAGGCGCTGCGAGAGGTCGCCCGCCATGATTCGCTGGCTGGCGCCGGACATGCGGTCCATGCGCTTCAGCGCATTGCGCCCGATCAGGTACCAGATGGCGAGCGCCCCGAAGCCCATGACGCCGAGCGCCACCATCAGCGCCTGGCGCACCAGATAACGGAAATTCTCGGGCTCGCCGAGATCGCGGCCGACGAGCACGCGCAGGCCGTTGGTGAGCACGATGACCTGCGCATAGGCCATCGGGCGGTTGTTGCCGCGCGCCTCCTCCTGGTAGCGCTGGTAGCGAAAGGGCGTCTCCGTCCAGCCTTCGGTGTCGAGCACGCCCGGCTGCAGCGACGCCACGTTGCCGGCCAGCACCTCGCCCGTCGGGCTTGCGATGATGTAGAGATTGGCGCCCGGCTGGCGCGATCGCCGTTCCAGCGTGCGCAGGAGGCCGTTCATGCCGTTGCCTTCGAAGACGCGCTCGATCTGCTCGACCTCCTGCGCCACCGCCTCGCGCATCTGCTGGCGCAGCAGCCGTTCCGACATGGAGGAGACGTAGAAGACGAGGAAGGCCGCGCACAGGGCGAACAGCAGCAGATAGACGGCGGAAAGCCGCACCGCGGTCGTGCGATAGAGGGCGGTCAGCCTGCCGAGCATTCGATGCATGGGGTCAGCCCGCCGCCTCGTCCTTCATCATGTATCCCGCGCCGCGAACGGTGCGCAGCAGCGGCTGGTCGAAGTCCTTCTCGATCTTCGAGCGCAGCCGCGAGACATGGACGTCGATGACATTGGTCTGCGGGTCGAAATGATAGTCCCAGACATTCTCCAGGAGCATGGTGCGCGTCACGACCTGGCCGGCATTCTTCATCAGATATTCGAGCAGGCGGAACTCGCGCGGCTGGAGCAGGATCTCCCTGCCGGCGCGCTTGACCGTGTGCGACAGCCGGTCGAGCTCGAGGTCGCCGACACGGTAGACCATGTCCTGCTCCGGCGTGCCCTTGCGCCGCCCGAGCACCTCCACCCGCGCCAGAAGCTCGCTGAAGGCATAGGGTTTCGGCAGGTAGTCGTCGCCCCCGGCGCGCAGCCCCGTCACGCGGTCGTCGACCTGGCCGAGCGCGGAGAGGATGAGCACGGGGGTGTGGATGTTGCGGCGGCGCAGCTCCGAGATCAGCGACAGGCCGTCGCGGCGCGGCAGCATGCGGTCGATGACCAGGACGTCGTAGCTGTTCTCGGTGGCGAGGAAGAGGCCGCTTTCGCCGTCGCTCGCATGGTCGAGCACGATGCCCGCCTCGCGAAAGGCCTTCGAGAGATAGGCGGCCGCCTCCAGATCGTCTTCCACAATCAATATCTTCATCGTGCGGACCTTACAGCATGTTCGGCGGGACTTGGCCAGAGTGCCGTGTCCCGATATGGCAGCGCCGCGAAACCTTGCGATTTCGCGGCGCCGAAAAGCGGATTACGGAGCCGCTCAGCCCTGGTCGATCGGCAGGGCCAGGAAGCGGCTGCCGTCATTGGTCTCGATCTGGAACAGCGCCTTGGAGCGGCCGTCCTTGCGGGCATTGTTGATGACCTTCACCACGTCGTCGGCAGACTTCACGGCCTGGTTGTTGACGGAGGTGATGCGGTCGCCTTCCTTGAGGCCGCGGTCGCTGGCGTCGGAGTCCGGATCGACGGAGGAGACCGTCAGGCCGTCGTCGCCCGGCGTGACCGAGATGCCGAGATCGGCAAGCGCCTGCTCGCTGGCGGGCGCTTCCGGCTCGACTTCGTCCGTGCCCGTCGCGGCCTGGATCTGCTCGCCGGCAAGCGTGCCGATCTCGACCGCGATCGTCTCGGACTTGCCGTCACGCCAGACCGAAAGCTCCACCGTCTTGCCGGGTGCGATGTCGGCCACGCGGCGGGCAAGGTCACGTGGGTTCTTGATCGGCTCGCCATCGAGCGCCGTGATCACGTCGCCCTTCTTGATGCCGGCCTTGGCACCGGGCGAATCGGCCTGCGGTTCGACGACGAGGGCACCGGCGGCGTCCGCAAGGCCGAGCGAATCGGCGATATCGCGGCTCACCGGCTGGATCTGCACGCCGAGCCAGCCGCGGTCGACCTTGCCGTCCTTCATCAGGTCGGCGACGACGCCCTTGGCGACGGAGGCGGGAATCGCGAAGGCGATGCCGACATTGCCGCCGGACGGCGAGAAGATCGCGGTGTTGATGCCGACGACCTGGCCGTTGAGGTTGAAGGTCGGGCCACCGGAATTGCCGCGGTTCACGGCGGCGTCCACCTGCAGGTAGTCGTCATAGGGGCCGGAGCCGATGTCGCGGCCGCGGGCCGAGATGATGCCGGCCGTCACCGTGCCGCCGAGGCCGAACGGGTTGCCGACGGCGACGACCCAGTCACCGACGCGGATCTGGCTGTCATCGGCGAAGCTCACATAGGTGAACTTGCGCTTGTCCTTCTCCTCGACCTTCAGGACGGCGAGGTCCGTGCGGCTGTCCTTGCCGACGAGCTTGGCGTCGAGCTCCGTGCCGTCGTTCATCACGACCGTGAAGGCGGTGCCGTCATTGACGACGTGGTTGTTGGTGACGATGTAGCCGTCTTCCGAGATGAAGAAGCCGGAACCCTGCGAGGTCGGGCGCAGATGCGGCTTGCGGTCACGACCGCGGCGATCGCCGCGTTCACCGAAGCGGCGATCCGGCCCGCGGTCGCCCCGGAACTGATCGGGGCCGCCGAACTCACGGAAGAAGCGCTTCAGCGGATGATCGTCGGGAAGCTCGTCGAAGCCGCGGCCGCCGAAGTTGAAGCTGAAGTTGCTCTCGTCATTGGCCGGCTTGACATCGGACTGGACGCGAACGGAAACGACGGCCGGCGAGACGGCCTCCACGACGTCGGCGAAGCTCGCGACCTGCGGACCCTGCACCGACACGGCTTCTGCAAAACTCTCGGTGACGCGCGCGGGAATGCCGGTCGCAAGCATGACGGCCGCAAGCCCGGCGACGGTGGTCGTCTTCAGGACGGTCTTGAGGCCTGGACGGAATGCTGAAATCTTGGACATTCTTTGCACCTTTTCTCTCACTTCATGGCTGCGTGCGGCAGCCGATGAGCAAGAGATAGGCGCGTGCACATTACAGCGCACTATCCGCGGCATGAATTTTTGGTAATGTTGGGAAGAAGGAATTAGGCAGTAGGCAGTAGGCAGTAGAAATATCTACTTCCCTACTGCCTATTGGCTACTGCCTAATTCCTCATCCCCATTTCCTCACTCCAGAGCCTTTTCCAGCTCGGCCTTCTCCGCCTCCGAAAGCGGCGTTCCCGTCGGCTTGCCGCTGCGCTTGCGCCCGAAAAGCACCATCGCCGCCGCGCCCGCGAGAAAGAGGACGATCGGCGCGCCCCACAGGAGCAGCGTCTCGCCGCGCAGGCGCGGGTTCAGCAGCACGAATTCGCCATAGCGCGAGACGACGTATTCTATCACCGCCTCGTCGCTGTCGCCGTTCTTCAGCCGCTCGCGCACGAGAAGCCTGAGGTCGCGGGCAAGCTCGGCATTGGAATCGTCGATCGACTGGTTCTGGCAGACCATGCAGCGCAGCTCGGCCGACAGCGCCCGCGCCCGCGCCTCCAGCACCGGATCGGCCAGCACCTCGTCCGGATTGACCGCGAAGGCCGGAAAAGCGGCAAGCAGGAAGGCCGAGGCGAGGAGCAGGCGGCGCATCATTCCGCCGCCTCCAGCGCCGGCTTGACCTTGCGCACCTTCTGCGGCGCCCCGACGCGCAGCCGCCGGTCGCACAGCGACACGATGCCGCCCGCCATCATGATCAGCGTGCCGATCCAGATACAGAGGATCATCGGCTTCCACCAGACGCGCACGACGATGCCGCCGTCGGCCATCGCATCGCCGAGCGAGACATAGAGCTGGCTGAGCCCGAAGGTGCGGATGCCCGCCTCCGTCGTCGGCATGCGACGGGCGGAATAGAGCCGCTTGGAGGACCAGACGTCGGTGACGATCACGCCGCCGCGCGCCACCGTGAAGTGGCCGGATTCCTCGGAATAGTTCGGCCCCTGCCCGCGGCGCATGCCGTCGAAGGTCAGCGTGTAGCCGCCGGCCTCCACCTGCATGCCGGGCTTCATCTCGACGACATGCTCGGTCTCGAACGCCGTCACCGCGATGACGCCGATCACCGTCACGCCGATGCCGATATGGGCGAGCGCCGTGCCGAAGGCCGAGCCCGGCAGGCCGATGAAGCGGCGGACGGCGACGTTGCGCGCCACCTTGCCGATGCCGGCGCGCAGCCACAGGTCGGTGATCGCGCCCGCGATCATGTAGAAGCCGATGGCAAGGCCGAAATAGGCGAGCACCGGCCCGCCGTTCTGGATGTAGAGAACCACCGCCGCGCAGACGAGGCCGATGCCCGCCGCCGCAAAGAGGCGCTGGCCGGCGGCGAGCACATCACCCCGCTTCCAGGCGAGCAGCGGGCCGAACGGCACCGCCAGCAGCAGCGGCAGCATCAAGAGGCCGAAGGTGAGGTTGAAGAAGGGCGGGCCGACGGAGATCTTCTCGCCCGTCAGCGCTTCCAGCACCAGCGGATAGAGCGTGCCGGTCAGCACCGTGGCGGCCGCCGTCGTCAGGATCAGGTTGTTGAGGACGAGCGCGCCCTCGCGCGAGATCGGCGCGAAAAGCCCGCCGGCCTTCAGCGTTGCCGCCCGGAAGGCGAAGAGCGACAGTGCGCCACCGATGAAGAAGACCAGGATGGCGAGGATGAAGACGCCGCGCGTCGGGTCGGTGGCGAAGGCATGCACCGAGGTCAGCACGCCCGAGCGCACCAGGAAGGTGCCGAGCAGCGACATGGAGAAGGTGAGGATCGCGAGCAGCACCGTCCAGATCTTCAGCGCCTCGCGCTTTTCCATGACGAGCGCCGAATGCAGCAGCGCCGTGCCGGCGAGCCAGGGAATGAAGGAGGCGTTCTCCACCGGGTCCCAGAACCACCAGCCGCCCCAGCCGAGCTCGTAATAGGCCCAGTAGGAGCCCATGGCGATGCCGGCGGTGAGGAAGCTCCAGGCCGCCAGGGTCCACGGCCGCACCCAGCGCGCCCAGGCCGCATCGATCCGCCCGTCGATCAGCGCCGCGATGGCGAAGGAGAAGCTGACGGAGAAGCCGACATAACCGAGATAGAGCAGCGGCGGATGGATGGCGAGACCGATGTCCTGCAGAACGGGATTGAGGTCCTGCCCCTCGGCCGGCGCCGGCTGGAGCCGCAGAAACGGATTGGAGGTGAGCAGGATGAAGAGCGCGAAGGCGGTGGAGATGAAGCCCTGCACGGCCAGCACGTTGGCGCGCAGCCGCTCGGGCAGGTTGGCGCCGAAGGTGGCGACGAGCGCGCTGAAGAAGACGAGGATGAGGAGCCAGAGCAGCATCGAGCCCTCATGGTTCCCCCAGACCCCGGTGATCTTGTAGATCATCGGCTTCAGCGAATGCGAGTTCTGCCAGACATTGCCCACCGAGAAATCGGAGACGACATAGGCGAAGGTCAGCACCGAGAAGGAGAAGAGCACGAGCAGGAAACCGGCCAGCGCCGCGGCGGGCGCCACGGCCATCAGCGCGCGGTCGCCCCGGATCGTGCCGACCAGCGGCAGGATCGACTGGACGATGACGGTCGCCAGCGCCAGGATCAGGGCATAGTGTCCGAGCTCGATGATCATTTGATCGTTTCCTTGCCGGATAGTTCGACGCCCTGCGCCTTCAGGCGATCCGCGACGTCCTTGGGCATATAGGTCTCGTCGTGCTTGGCGAGCACCGTGTCAGCCAGGAACAGCCCGTCCGTGCCGAAGGCGCCTTCCGCCACCACGCCCTGCCCCTCGCGGAAGAGGTCGGGCAGGATGCCGGTATAGGTCACCGGCACCGTCGCAAGCGTGTCCGTCACCGTGAAGGTGATGATCGAGCCCTCGCCGCGCTTGACCGTGCCGGACTCCACGAGCCCGCCGAGGCGGATGCGCGTTCCCGGCGGCACGTCGGCCTTGGCGAGATCGCCCGGCACGTAGAAATAGGCGATCGACTGGCTGAAGGCGAACATGACGAGCAGCACCGCCGCCACCAGGAAGGCGATGCCGCCGCCGATCACTGCCAGACGTTTCTGCTTGCGTGTCATGGTCCGCTGCCCTCAGCCGAAATCGATAGGTCCCGGGCAAGCGCCAGAAGCTGTTTGCCGTTGTCGCTGTCGGCCGGGAAGGTCTTCAGCGCCGTCTGTAGCGCGGCTTCGGCCTTCGGCCTTTGATCCAGCACAACATAGGAACGGATGATGCGCATCCATCCTTCGATATTGTCGGGATTTTCCTGAAGCTTCGCCGCAAGGCTCTCGACCATGCCCGATATCATCTGCTGGCGGTCATCCGCCGACATGTCCTGGGCGGCCGCCATGTCGTCCGCCGTCGGATTGCCGAGCGCGCCGCCGCCGCCGCCCTGCCCCTCGGCAAGCCCGGCAATATGCCGGTTGACGAGCGGCAGCCAGGGCGCATCGGCCGGCGCTTGCTTCGCCAGGGCCTCGAAGGCGGCGCGCGCCTCGGTGCGCTTGCCCTCCTGCTCCAGCGCCAGCGCCAGATAGTATTCGGCGCGCGGATTGTCCGCCTTCAGCGTCAGCGACTGTTCCAGCCGGGCGCGCGCCTCGGCGGTCACGATGCCGTTCGACTGGGCGATCAGCGTTTCCGCATAGCCGTCCAGCCGCTCCGGCGTCGGCCCGAGCAGGCGGATCGCCTGGGAGAAGGCGTTCGCCGCATCCTCCACCCGGCCGCTGCGATAGTAGATCGGCGCCAGAAGGTCCCAGCCCGCACCGTCGTCCGGATTGCGCGCCAGATGGTTCTCCGCCTTGGCGATGAGGATGGAGATGTCGTTTCCGGGATTGGCAAGGCGCTCTGCGAGCGGCTGGGCCGGAAGATCCGGCCGGCCGGTCGCCACGTAAAGACAGAGGCCGATGGTCGGCAGCAGCACGATCACGAAGACCTGCGCCAGCCGGTTGCGGCGCCCGGCCGGGCCCGCCCCGCCCTTCGCCTCGGCCTTGCTGGCCGCGATCAGCCGGCGCGCGACCTCCGCCCTAGCAAGCTCGGCCTCGTTCGCGCCGATGAGGCCGCTCGCCTCGTCGCGCTTCAACTCCTCGAGCTGGTCGCGGTAGACCTCGACGTCATGACCGGCGTCACCCGCTGCCGCCGGAGGGCGGCGCAGCAGGGGGAGAAGCAGAACGGCGGCCACGGCGGCCGTCAGGATGGCGACGAGAATCCAGAAGAACATGACCGTTCAAATACTGGAACGCGCGACCGTTTCCAATTCCCCAGGGAACAATGACGTGAATTTGAGGCGTTTCGCCGCAACCGTCGAACGGTCAGGCTTGCGCTAACGCATGCCCGCCCCTTTCCGGTGAACCGGATGGCGCCGGAAACAACAATGCTAGGACAGCGGCGCCCAGGCCCCGTCCGCGTTGCGGCAGGCCGCCCCGCGCGTTGCGGTGTCCCGGCCGTCCACGGTCAGCGTGTGGCTGTACTGCCGGCAGTTCTGCGAGCCGACCTGATAGGGCGCGGCCGCCACCACCGATCCGCTGACGCCCCTGCCCTGCCAGACGACGGGCTGGCCGCCGGGCGCGGCTTCCAGCGCGCGGTACTCGGCTTCCAGCGCCCGCTGCATGTCCGCCTTGGAGAGCTGGGCGCCGCCGGCATTGCGGCTGACGAGCCCGCCCTGCAGCGCGGTGATATAGACGCCCGCTCCGGTCGGAACGGCCGTGCCGGCGGTCCCGGCAGCGCCGCCCGATGTGGTCGTGCATCCCGAAACCGTCGCTGTTGCCAGAAGGAGGGGGAAAAAGGCGCCGCGCAAACCCGTCTTCATCCGCTGGGACCGTCTCTCTTCATGAGAGAGCGCTTTCACCCGCCGGCGAAAACGCTCTGATCTTGTGTTCTGCCGCAATTCCGGGTGCAAAACCGCTTCGCGCTTTTGCCGGAACTGCTCTCGCTTTCCGTTTCCACGCGATTGCGGCTGCAAAACCGCCTCGCGCTCCTGCTGGTCTCGTCCCGGAAGCGATACGCCCGCCCGGCACGTGGTCCATCCCGCGATCCTCATCGTCGCGAGCCCCTCCCTTGTTGCATTGTCCGCCGTCTCAGGCAACATCCTTTGTGACGGCCGGCAGGACGAGCCGCGCCAGCAGCCCGCCGCGCGGCCCGCGCGAAAGCCCGAAGGTTCCCTGGTATTCCGAGGCGATCTCGCTGACGATGGAAAGGCCGAGCCCGGTGCCCGGCTTGCTCTCGTCGAGCCGCTTGCCGCGCTTCATCGCCTCGCGGATCTCGTCCGGCTCCAGCCCCGGCCCGTCGTCCTCCACCTCGATGACGATCCAGTTCTTGCGCGCATCGTCATTGCCGCGCACCTCGGCCGGCGCCATCAGGGCGCGCACGGCCACGGTCGTGCGGGCATAACGCGCGGCGTTTTCCAGGAGGTTGCCGACCGTCTCCTCGACATCCTGCTGCTCCATCGCCAGCACGAGACCCGGCGGATCGACGGTCAGCGGAAACTGGCATTCGGCGTTGAGCCGCCGCATCACGCGCACCAGCCGCTCCAGCACGGCCTGCGCCTCGGTGCGTGCGAGCACGGATTCGCGCTGGGCGGCGATGCGGGCACGGTTGAGATAGGATTGCACCTGGCTCTGCATGGCTTCGGCCTGCGTGCGCACGAGATCGCCCTGCGGGGCGGCGAGCAGCCGCGATTCGTTGAGGAGAACCGCGATCGGCGTCTTCAGGGAGTGCGCCAGGTTGCCGACCTGCATGCGCGCCCGCTCGACGATGCGCCGGTTGCTGTCGATCAGCGCGTTCACCTCGCTCGCCAGGGGCAGGATCTCCCGGGGAAAATCGCCGTCGAGCTGCTCGCTCTCCCCCGCGCGGATCTTCTCCAGCGCCTTGCGCGCCCGGTCGAGCGGCTTCAGGCCGATGAGGATCGCCGCCGCGTTGAGAAGCAGGCTGCCGACGCCGAAGCCGGCCAGCGCCAGATAGAGGCTGCCGGAAAAGTCGTCGATATCGCCCTCCAGCACGTCGCGGTTGCCGACGACGCGGAAACGCGCCGTGCGTCCCTCGTCGTCGAGCACGACTTCCGTCTCGCCCACCTCCACCTCGTTGCCGAAGGAATCGATGGTCGTGTAGAAGCGCTCGTAGCGCGTGTCGAAGGGAATGCTGTCGGTATCGGGGATCGGAATGCTCCCCGTTCCGAGCGAGGACGAGGTCAGCGTCTCGCTTGCCAGCGCCCCGCCGATCGGCTCGACCACCCAGTACCAGCCCGATTGCGGCTGGAAGAAGCGCAGGTCCCCGAGCTGCGGCGTGCCGGTCAGCCGCGTCTCCTCGTCCGCCGAAACGGAATTGATGACGTTGTAGAGCTGCGCGCGCAGAAGATCGCGAAAGCTCTTCTCCGCGCTCTGGCGGTAGAGCGTCGAGATGACGACGGCGATGACGATGAGCGCGACCGCCGCCCAGAGCGAGGCGAGAAGAAGAACGCGGAAGGTGAGCGAGCGGGAGCGCCTGGCGTTATTTGCCATTGGCGGGGGCTTGCATCCGGTAGCCGAGGCCGCGCACGGTCTCGATCAGGTCGACGCCGATCTTCTTGCGCAGGCGCCCGACGAAAACCTCGATCGTGTTGGAATCGCGGTCGAAATCCTGGTCATACATATGTTCGACCAGCTCGGTGCGCGAAACCACCTCGCCCATGTGATGCATGAGGTAGGAAAGCAGCCGGTATTCGTGCGAGGTCAGCTTCAGCGTCTCGCCGTTGACCGTCGCCTTGGAGCCCTTCGTGTCGAGCCGCACCGGCCCGCAGACGATGTCGGGGCTCGCATGGCCCGCCGCGCGGCGGATCAGCGCCCGGATGCGCGCCAGCACCTCCTCGACATGGAAGGGCTTTGCCACATAGTCGTCGGCGCCGGCGTCGATGCCGGCCACCTTGTCGCTCCAGCGGTCGCGGGCGGTGAGGATGAGGACGGGCATGGCCTTGCCGTCGGCGCGCCATTTTTCGAGGACGGTGATGCCGTCCATTTCCGGCAGGCCGATATCGAGGATGATAGCGTCATAGGGCTCGGTGTCGCCGAGATAGTGGCCTTCCTCGCCATCGAAGGCCTGGTCCACAACATAGCCTGATTCCTTCAAGGCCTCGCTGAGCTGCCGGCTCAGATTGACGTCGTCCTCGACCACCAGGATACGCATTCGCCCTCTTTCCTATCTCTCTCGTCCCATCACGAACGGCCGGCGGCCCTACATCGGCACGCGCACGGTCACCTTGCGCGGCCGCGCATTGCCCTTGCCGGGCACGAGCACCGTCACCACGCAGGTATCGCCCTTCGGCTGCGCCGAGAGCAGTTCGCCCCCCGTCTGGGCAACCACCTGAGCAGCCGCGTCGCTGCAGTCGCCGGCGACCGCGACGACATCCCGCGCGGTGCCCGTCTCGACGGGCCCCGGCAGGATCAGGCTGGCCGCAAGCGCGGTTATGAGAAGTGGCGAGGCCATGAATGTACTTTCAGGTGCGGATCAGTGTGATGCAAGCAATAAACGATCCACGCTGAATGGCAAATGAATGCCTTGTGGATCGTCAAGCCGCCTCATCGCACGCGCCGGCGCGCGGAAATCCGCCCGTAAAGCGCGACGAACCCGCCCAGCGTGCCCACCGCCGCCACGAGGAGATCGGCCAGTTCCCCTTCGTCACCCGCCGTCACCTCGACGCCCGCCGCATTGGCGAGCGAGGCGAGGATCGCGACCAGCGCGCCCCAGACGGTGCGCGACCGGTACCAGGCTTTCGTTTCGTCATTCATCGGTTTTCCTTTCTGTCAGAGAAGGATCGTCGCCCGCGCCGGCAGGCCGAGCGGGATGGCCCGGCCGAGCTGGCGCACGCGGATGGAAAGCGCGGCCTGCGGCGCGCCGAAATCGGCAAGCTCCTGGTCGGCGGGATAGGTGAAGGCCGGCGCCGCGGTCTCGACGCTGCGCACCGGCACCGCGCCGGAGAGGATGTCGAGGCGATAGGCCTCCGCCGGCTCGTCGAGCGGGATCTCGGCGGCCAGCCAGCTGTCCGAATCGATCCGCCCCCGCCGGATCCACGACAAGCGCACAGCGCCGTCGACGTCCCGCCGGCCGCGCAGATGCACCGGCGCCAAGGGCGTCAGCGCCCGCTCGCCGCCGGCAAAGGCGAAGGGACCCGCCTGTCCCGGCGTCATGCCGACAGGCTCGACGAGCCAGTTGGAGAGCCGCCCCACCTCCTCCACGTCGAGACCGAGCGGCAGCACCGCATCGTCCAGCACCACCGCCCGCGTCCCGGCCGCATGGCCGGACGCCATGGCATCCTCGGTGCCATGCAGGGCGCGCAGCAGCCGGATGAGTCGCCAGCGCCCCGGCGCGATCTCGCTCGCCCCGGCAAAGCCGATAATTTCCCAGGCCCCGCTGCCGGCTCTGAGCGCAAGGCGGTTGGCGCCGTTCAGCATGGCCAGCGTGTCCACCGCGGAAAGCCCGCCGAAGGGCAGGTCGAGCATGATCGCCCGCCCCGGATCGAACCGCCCGGCGACGCCTGCCGCCAGCGGCTCGACCAGCGTGCCGATCCGCGCCGGCCGGTCGAGCCGTACGCGGCTGCGATAACCTTCGCTGCCCTCCGAACTCGACACGATCATGGAGCGCCAGGGATGCGCATAGGCCGCGACACGCGCAAAATCCTGCGCCCCGCCAGACCCGAGGACCGGCAGGTCGAGGAAAACGACGTCCGGCGCAAAGGCGTCGCCCACCCCGCTCGCCGGCCGCGGCCGGCCGTCCGGCAGCAACGGCGCCGGGCTGTCCCCCGCCGCGATCGCCCGCGCCTCCACCTCCCGCACCAGTCCGTCGGTGATGCCGGTGATGAGAAAGCGTCCCTCCGGCCCGTCGGCCAGCCGCACGATGTCGCCCGGCGTCACGCCCATCGCGGTCGGCGGCAGGCGGAAGGTGAGCCGCCGCTGCCCCGCCCGCTGGTCGCGCAGCGCCGTCTCGACGCTCGCCGCGGCCGCCCCCGCATGCAGCACCGCCGGCAGCGCCAGCCGCAGCACGCGGTCGTTCTCCCCTGCCATGCGGCGCGAGCGCGCCGTCACGCGCGAATAGGTGCCCGAATCGTCGAAATGGTCGAGGATCGCCTCGCCCGCGAAATCGCTGATATGCCCGCGGCTCTCCTCGAACAGCACCTCCTCCGGCCGCTCGGCAAGAAGGCCGATCTCCGCCGGCGGCAGCGCGGATTTCAGCCGCGATCGGAAGACCAGCCTGCCGTTCGCCTCCAGCGCATCGATCTGGAACGCTTCCATCAGCGGCTCGATCAGCGCGCGCGCCGAGGTCTGGTCCGCCTGCACGAAACCGGAGAGATCGCCGGCAACGCCCGAGACGTCGAAATCGTGGAACCCGTGATCCTTCAGGATCGCCGCGATGACATCCGCCACCGTCCCGGCCCCGAGCCGCGCGTTCAGCCAGTGCCCGCGCTGCCAGTTGAGCCCGTCCGACCAGAGTGCGGTATCCTCGGGAAAGGCCGGATAGGGCCGCGCATCCCAGGTCCAGAGGAAGACATGGCCCGGATCGACCATGCCGGCCTCCGGCCCGCTGCCCTGCCACCAGCCGTGGTGCGCGTCGAGGAAGCGCCGCTGCACCGCGTCGTTGCGCGCCCCGCCGGAATGATAGGGCAGCGCGTTCTCCGAGCTTTTCGGATCGACGAAGACGTTCGGCTGGTTCGCCCCCTTGTCGACCGCCGGGCAGCCGAGCTCGGTGAACCAGATCGGCTTGGAGCGCGGCACCCAGGCGGTGTGGCCGGAAAGCTCCGCCCCGCCCGGCCCGCGCTCGTAGTGGCGATTGCCCCACCAGTTCTCGAGGTCCTTGTAGCGGAACACCCAGGGCTTTCCCGCCATGCCGTCGGTGATGGGCACGCGCTCGCGCGCCGCCCGCGCCGCCGCGTCGGGATAATACCAGTCGAACCCCTCGCCGCCGGTGATCATGGCGCGCATGGCCGCCATGTCCTCGGAATGGCGAAACGCGTCCGGATTGCCGGCCAGCGTATCGGCATTCTGCCAGTCGGAGAGCGGCATGTAATTGTCGATGCCCACCGCATCGATCGCCGGGGAGGCCCAGAGCGGGTCGAGATGATAGCGCACCTCGCCGCTGCCGCCCGGCGGCTGGTAGCCGAAATATTCGCTCCAGTCGGCCCCGTAGGTGATCTTCGTGCCCGGCCCGAGGATCGCCCGCACGTCGCCCGCAAGCGCGCCAAGCGCCTCGACGAAGGGAAAGGCCCCGCTCCCGTCGCGCAGCCAGGTCAGCCCGCGCATTTCCGAGCCGATCAGGAAGCCGTCCACCCCGCCCGCCGCCTTCGCCAGCAGCGCATAATGCAGGATCAGCCGCCGGAACCCCTCGTCGCCGGCGGGGCCGGCGATCTCCTCGCCCGAAACGGAAAAGCTCCCCGCCCCGGCCGCGCCGACAAAGGCGTTCACCTGGCCGCGCGCCGAAGCGGTTCCCTCGGCGGATTGTGGATGGCAGGTGATACGCCCGCGCCAGGGATAGGGCGCCTGCCGCACGTCGCCATAGGGGTCCGGCAGCGCGTTGTCGGCCGGCACGTCCATCATCAGGAAAGGGTAGAGATAGACCTCGATCCCGCGCGCCCTCAGGTCGCGGATGGCCGCGATCACGCTCGCATCCGAGGGCGTGCCGCCATAGGCCGGCCGGCCCTCGACGCGGCTCACCACATAGGCGTCCGCGCGCGCGATGCCGCAGACCTTCCACGGCCGGCTCTCCTCCAGCCGCTCGGACACCTCCACCCCCGGCAGGATGCGGCACTGGCCCGCCCGAAGGTCCGTGCCGAACCAGGCGACCACCAGCCCCACCCGTTCGAGGCCGGGGCACAGCGCCTGCAATTCGTCGATCGAGGCCACCCAGTCCGTCGCCGCCACCAGCGTGTTGCGGTTCAGGTTGCGCGCCTTGCCTTCGGAAATCTTCTCCGTCACCAGTTCGGGGTCATAGCCATGCTCGCTCGATCCCGGAATGACCGTCACCGCCCGGACCTTGCCCTCCAGCGAGCCGACCGGCTTCAGCACCTCGAACTGCAGGATCGGGATGCGGTTGCCGAACGTGTCGAGCGGCAGCCGCTCGAAGACGACATAGGCAAGCCCGCGATAGGCCGGCGCGTTGCCCGCCCCCTGCTTGGCGAGGATCAGCGGATCGGGCGCCTGGTCGGCGGTGCCGCGATGGACGCGCATCTCGATGCCGGTCAGGTCGATCTCCCGCCCGTCCGCGAAGACGCGCCTGACGCCGGCGATCGGCCCTTCGCACACGCCGACGGCGAAGTTGGCGAAATAGCTGAAGGTCTCGACCCGCGGCCCGCTCGCCTTGCCGCCGCTGCGCTCGACGGAGACGTCCTCCTCGAAGCGCGTCGCCCAGATCAGCGTGCCGCCGACACGCGCCGTGCCGTAGACGCGGCTCATCGCCGTGCCTTCCTCCGCCCCCGGCACGCGCCCGTCATTGAGCCGCGCGCCGGGAATCTTCGTCAGGCCGTTGATCAGCGAGCGGTCGACCGCCGAGCCCGCCAGCGCGCCGACGGCCCGGCCGAGCATGGCGCCGAACGGCCCGAAGAGGCCGCCGAGCGTCGCGCCCGCGGCCTGGAAGAGAAGTGTCGCCATGGCTCAGGAAATCTCCGGAAAACGGAAGACGCCGGCGATCCGCCGGCGCCATGCGGGCACGAGCGGCGATTCGGTCACCGCCGCCTGCTCATAGGCATGGATGAAATGCGCGTCGGACGTCGCGATGCCGGCATGTTTCGCCGCCACCCCCGCCCGCCAGCGGAAGACGAGGATATCGCCCGGCCGCAGCGCCGAGACCGGCAGCGCCGCGCCGCAATGCCGCGCCGCCGCCTCCAGCAGCCGCTCCGCGCCCGCCCGCTCCGCCCAGTCCGCGGCGTAGGCGCCCGGCACCTCCGGCTCCGCCCCGTAAAGCTCCCGCCACACGCCGCGCACCAGCCCGAGGCAATCGCAGCCGACGCCCTTCAGCGCGCCCTGATGCCGGTAGGGCGTGCCGATGAAACTGCGGGCGATCGCGACGACCCGACCGCCGGTATCCTGTCCCGGCCCCTCATCCGGCCTGCCGGCCACCTTCTCCCCGCAGGCGGGGAGAAGGGATTTGCCGCCAAGGTTTCCCGCATGACATTGCCGCGGTGGAAGAAGACGGTTCGGCATGTCCCCTTCTCCCCGTTCACGGGGAGAAGGTGGCCGGCAGGCCGGATGAGGGGCATCCCGCAGCATCTCACTCATAGAGCGGCCTCCCGTCATGCACCGTCTCGCCATCGGCATAGCCATAGGTGAAGTCGCTGCCCGGCATGTGCGGAAAACCGCGGAAATTCAGCCCGTTGGAGAACTTGGCCTTGCAGGTCGCAAAGCGCTTGTCGCACCCTGCCGTCACCTGCATCGCATCGCCCGCGGCCACCCCTGCCGGCACCGGCAGCCAGAAGGTCAGCTCGTCGCCGCCTGCCACCTTGCGCTGGTCCTCGATATCCGCCGTCAGTCCCTCCGCCGCGCCGCTCGTGAAGGTGAGCACGCCATAGCGGAAGAACCGCTCGGCAAAGCCGGAGAGCCCGCTCACCCGCAGCCGCATGTCGTCCAGCACCGCGCCCACCGTCGCCGTCGCCCGGAAGGCCGGCGCCGCCGCATTCACGCTGCACCGGCCGTCGCCCAGCACCGCATCGCAGCGATGCCCGTAGATACGCCCGCGCACCTGGTCGAGCCGGTGCGTCAGCCGCCGCAGCTCGGCGCGAAAAAGCCCGCCCTCGCGCCGCACCTCGCCAAGCTCGGCCGTGCGCAGCAGCAGCCGCTGGGCGGGGTTCTGCCAGTTGACCCGATAGACCTCGACCTTCGCCCCGTCGTAGCGCCCCGCCGAAAGGTCCTCGGTGCGGATCGCCTCCGTCGAAAACCCGCCCGCGAGATCGCCGCCCTCGGCCGAAAGCCCGTTGCCGTCCTCCGTCTCGCTCGCTTCGAAGCCGCTCGCCGCCAGATAGGCGAGCCCGCCGAAGGAAAGGTCGCGGTCGTGGTCGGTAAAGCCCATCACCACGCCGTCGCGCCGCGTCACCCGCCAGGCATGGCACAGCGTCGTCGCCTCGCCGTCGAGATGCGCCTGCAATCCGCCCGGGATCGTCCTCATGGCCGGATCTCCACCAGCGGAATGGAGGGAATGCGCCCGGCATCGAACTGCGCGAGGTCGATGTCGATACGGTCCGTGTCGAAGCGCACCGGCACGTCGAACGCGTAGCCCGCCCGGATCGCGCCCGAAGCCGGTATCTTGCCCGGCTTGAAGGTGACGACACCCGTCGCATGGTCCACCGTATAGTCCGCCGCCGGCCGCGTGCTGCCCGCCACCGAGACGACCACCGTGCCCATGACCGGCTTTTCGATGGTGCGCACCGTCTCCCCGCCGGCATCCGCATAGCGCTTGACGAGCTGGAAGGACGCCGTCGCACCGTCCCCCATGCCGATCTGCTGGTCCGTGGCGCTGACCGCCCCGCCCGGCGCACAGGACTTGTGGTCCACCGGATCATGGAAGCGGAAGCCGTAAAACTGCCCGGCCCGCGCCTCGAAGAAGGCGAGCACCGCATAGAGATCCTCGAGCGACCGCACGCCCGAACCCGCATCGTAGCGCCGCCGCGCATCGTGCCAGCGGCGATTGCGGTTCTCCCGCCCGTTGGAAAGGCTGACGATATCCGTCCGCCGCACCGGCCCGCCGCTGGTGCCGAGCGCGACACGCAGCGGAAACCGCACCTCATGAAATCCTGCCATGCCCATCTCTCCGAAAATGCTCCGGCCCCTCATCCCGCTGCCGCGACCTTCTCCCCGCAAGCTGGGAGAAGGGACGTGGAGCGCGGTTTTCCCGAATCGCCCGAGCCACTTATCGCGAAACCCTCACCCCGATTCCCTTCTCCCCGCCCGCGGCAGGGCGATCGCCTACGGCGTTCGACGGTGCCGCTCTCCTCTTCTCCCCCGCGGGGAGAAGGTGGCCCGAAGGGTCGGATGAGGGGGTGGCTCGGATCGAGCCTTTGCACCGTCGCCATCCCCCTCATCCGCCTGCCGGCACCTTCTCCCCGCGGGGGAGAAGGGGACGGGGCAGCGGTTTCCTTCCACAGGCCACAGCCCTGCCCCTCGGGAACAAGGCCGCAGCAGCGGGTTGAGGAGCGTTCACCCTCACAAACTGCGCTGCCCGCGCCCCACGGCGCGTGTCAGCATGGCCGCGATCTGCCCTTCGGACTTGCGGAAACTCGCCGCATCCTGCGCCGTCACGTTGAAGACGATGCGCGTCCCGCCGCCCTCGCCGGCGACACCCAGCGCCCCGTCCGGCCCGCGCTTCAGGGGCAGGATCGCCTCCGCTCCCGCCTCGCCCATCAGCCCGAGCCCGCCGCCGGTCCCGAAATAGGTCGGCGAGGCCACGACCCCGCCCTTGGCGAAGGGCGTCGCGCCGCCGAGCAGGCCGGAAAAGCCGGTCGACAAAAACCCTTCCAGCGGCTTCAGCCCAACGGAAAGCGCAATGTCGCTCATGCGCAGCGCCAGCCCGCGCAACACGCTCTCCAGCCCCTTGCCGTCGACGACCGCACCCTTCAGCGCGTTCGTCAACGCCGCGCCGAAGGAGCGCGAGCGCGCCTCCAGGTCGTCGAAGATCGCCGAAAGCTGCCCGGCATCGTCGAGCGTGCCGGCAAGAGGTCTGTCATCCGTATCCGCCATCGTTCACTCCTTGTGGTCGGGAAAGGCGCGCATCAGCGCGGCAAGCGCATCGCGCCCCGGCGCCGGCGGCACAGGCCGCAGCACGCCGAGCGCGAAGGCCAGCTCGCGCGGCGTCATCGCCCAGAAATCCGTCGCCGAAAGCCGCATCCGGCAGAGCCCGGCATGAAGCGCCGCCTCCCAGGGAAAGGCCGCCCTCCTCCCGTTCAGCCCGGATGCGGCCCCGGAGGGTTTTCCGGCCGCGCCTCCGCGCCCGGCCCGAAGGTCGCCTGCAACAGCTCCGCCGCGATGCGCGCAAAGCCGGAGAGCCCGTCCGCCACCGCCATCGCCGCCACGTCCTCGTCGGAAAAGAGGTTGCCGCCGCCGCGCAGCCCCGCGCCGATGATGCGGATGAGATCGCCCGCCTTCAGCCGCCCGGAGGAGAAGCGCTCGGCCAGCCCCGTCAGGCTGTCGACGGCAAAGGCCGTCTCCAGCTCCGCCAGCGCCCCGAGCGTTAGGCACAGCACCCGCCGCTCGCCGTCGAGCACCGCCTCGATCTCGCCGCGGTGCCGGTTCGCCCGCGCGCCCATCAGAGCGCCCCGAAGGTGAGCAGCCCGGCCGATTCCAGCGCGATCTCGAAGACCACCTCGCCGTCATGCGCCCCGGAATAGTCGAGCGCCGCGATCTGGAACGGCCCCGCGACCGTGCCGAAATCCGGGATCACGATCTGCCAGGCGAGGATCGTGCCGGCGAAGAACAGCGAGCGCACCAGCGCGTCCGAGGCCTGGTCCTTGAAGATGCCGGCGCCGGACACCGCCGCGCGCTGCACGCCCGCCCCGCCGAGGAGTTCGCGCCAGCGCCCCGCCGATTCCGCATCCGTCACGTCGACGAGCTGCGCATTGAACGACAGCCGCTTCGAGCGCAGCCCCGCAACGGTGACGAAACCCGCCCCGTTGTCGATCTTGATGAGGAGCTCGCGCCCCTTCTGTGCCACCATGGCAAGGTCCTTTCCGAAAGAGGGTGTCAGGCATGCGGCTCCGTCACCGCCCGGAAGCGCATTTCCGCGCGGTGGAAGCGGGACTTGCCGTCGCGGCGAAGCCGCGTGTCGCGGTGGAAGAGCAGGACGAGATGGTGCCCGGCCAGCACCAGCGCCGCATCGTCGAGCGCCGCGCGCACGGCGGCGGCCATCGCCTGCACCTGCCGGTGCCCCGCCGCCTCGGACCAGGCCTCCAGCGTCACCACATGTTCCTCGCCCGTCTCGCTCGCCGTCGAATGGTCGATACTGTCGATGCCCGCGATCACGAGCAGCGGCGCCGCCGGCCCGTCGGGCCTCCGGTCGGTGATGCCGTTCGCGCCGACCAGCGCCGTCAGCGCCGCATCGCCCGAAAGCCTGGCGAAGATCGCCTTCTGCAGGGCCGATGCCGCGCTCATGGCTGGATCTCCTCGCAGTCGCAGAGCGTGTAGCGCCCCGTCTCGTCCGGATCGCGAAAGGCGCGGATGGCGAAGATCCGCGCACCCTTGCGCAGCCGCATGCCGCCGGCAAGGTCGCCCCGCCGCCGCAGCCAGATGCGGTGCGTCACCGTCACCGGCAGCGTGCCCGCCGCCTCGTCCGCCCGCGCCGCCACCGGCTCGATCGCCGCCCAGAGCGTTGCCAGCGCCGCAAAGCCGCGCTCCACGCCGCCCTGCCCGTCCGGCGTCTCGACCGGCCCCTCCAGCGTCAGCCGCGCGGAGAATGCGCCGGGATCGATGATCCTCGCCTTGGCCATCACAGCCTCCGCAGCCGGTAGGGCGCCACCAGCCGGTCGCAGCCCGCCGGCACCGTGCCCGGCTGGTCCTGAGGCGAAAGCACCCCGCGCAGCTCGAACATGGCCGCCACATGCAGGAGCAGCGCCCGCTTCAGCCCGTCCGGCACATCCGCGCCGCTCTCGCCGAAGCCGGCGGTGAAATCGATCTCGATGCCGTTGAGCGCCCGCCCGCTCGCCGGGCGCGCCGGAAGCAGCAGCCGGGCCGGCCGCGCCGTGCCGTCGAGCAGATAGCCACTCGCATCGACCGCGACCGGCAGTCCGGCGGCGTCATAAACCGTCACCGTCTCAATGGTTTGCACCGGCCCCCTGGCAATCTGAATCACCCGCGTTTCGGGCCAGTCGTCGAGATAGAGGCGCAAGGGGCGCGTGATCAGGCAAAGCCCCGTCGCGGCCTCCAGATGTTCGCGCGCCACGCGGACCAGCGCTGAAAGCAGCGCATCCTCGTCGGCCGCATCGAGGCGCAGATGCGCCTTCGCCTCGGCAAGCGTCACCGGCTCCACGGCCGGCGGCAACAGTTCCGCAATGGTCATGATCGTCCTTCGCGATGGAGATAAGGAATGCGGGCGCGGCCGGGAGGAAACCGCGCCCGCCGGCACCGGCGCCAGGGAACGCCGCCGGTGCACACTTTGCGTCATCCTCGGGCTTGACCCGAGGATCCACAGCCGCGCGACGGCGGGTGGATGGTCGGGTCAAGCCCGACCATGACGGCGCTGATGGACGGGGTCGCTCAGCTCGCCGCGAACTTCACCAACTTGATCGCCTCGAAATTCTGCACCCCGCCGCCGACGCGCTTGGTCGTGTAGAACAGCACATAGGGCTTGGCCGAATAGGGATCGCGCAGCACGCGCACGCCCGTGCGGTCGACGACGAGGTAGCCGGAGCGGAAGTCGCCGAAGGCGATGGAGAAGCTGTCGGCCGCCACGTCCGGCATGTCCTCCGCCTCCGCGATGGCGAAGCCGAGCAGCGAGGCCGCCTGCCCCGCCGAGGCCGGCGGGCGCCAGAGATAGTTGCCGTCCGCATCCTTGAACTTGCGGATCTGCCCTTGCGTCTTGCGGTTCATCACGAAGGTGCCGTTCTGCCGGTGCCCCGCCTTCAGCGAATAGACCGTGTCGAACAGCGTGTCGGAGGGGCTCGCGGCCTTGAAGGCCCCGGCCGCGCCCGTCGCGATATAGCCGATATTGCCCCAGCTCCAGCTCGCGTCGGCGACGGCCGTGTAGCCGAGGAAGCCCTTCGGCTTGTTGGTGCCGTCGCCGGAGACGAAGGCGGTGCCCTCCTGCTCGGCGAAGACCATGTCGATCTCGGAGGCGATCCAGCCCTCCACGTCCACCGCCGCGTCGTCGAGCAGCGCGGCCGTCGCCGCCGGCATGGCGTAGAGCTCCATGGTCGGGAAGGAGAGTTCGGCGAGCTGCGCATTGCCCGTCTGCGGCCGCGCGGCGGTTTCCGCCACCCAGCCCGCCGCCATGCCGCCCGTCGCGAACGGCTTCTTCAGCACCGTGCCGGAGACCTGGCGCACGGTCGCAAGCGCCCGGATCGGCGAGACGGCGGAAAGCCGGCGGCCGATCTGCGTGTCGGTCTCCGGCGGCACGAGATAGCCGCCGTCCGCCGCCGAGCCGACCGACATGGCCTTGCCCTCCAGCGCCCGCAGCGCGCTCTCGTCGCCGCGCCGCATATAGGCGGAGAAGGCCGCCTTGTGCTCGCCCGCCTCGAAGCCGCCCTCGCTGCCGCCGAGCGCCGGGCGCGCCTTCTTCAGCGCGAGCTGGTCGATGACGCGCTTGTGCTCGTCCACCGCGCGGTTGATGCGCTCCACCTTGTCGCGCGTCACCACGTCGGCGGTCAGCTTCTGCTCGATCTCGCCGAGCCGGCGGTCGTTCGTCTCCTTGAAGGCCTCGAAGGCCTCCATGAAATCGTCGAAGGCGGCGGTCATCGTTTCCGGCACGGCCTTGATTTCCGGCGCGGTCTTGTGGCTCTCCATGCTGTCTTCCTCTTCTTCGGTTGGCATTTCCAGCCGAAGCGAAACCGCTTCGGTGTCGGGTAAAACAAAAGCCTAGCGTTTCATCATCCGGGCCGCCCGGCGCATGAGGCGCACGAGCTCGGTCTCCCGGTCGCGGAACCACCGCGCATTCTTCACGTTCGACACCCGCGCCGAGGGCAGCATGGGAAAGGTGACGATCGAGATCTCCCAGAGGTCGGCCTCCAGGATGCGGCGCACGCCGCTCGTCCGGTCGGTCTTCGAGCGCACGGTCTGGAAGCCGATGGAAAGCCCGTCGAGCGCGCCCGACTTCATGAGGTTCAGCACCTCGCGGGCCC